>CAZSWC010000016.1:0-33940 GCA_964610665.1 uncultured Lachnospiraceae bacterium | reverse complement strand
CATTTGCATAGGTATATATTGGTAATGAAGTTAGAGATAACTAATTTAAAATAGTTACATGTTGTTCTGGTAAGTGTATACACTTGCTTGTAACACGGATAAAACTTCTGTTCTATAAAACTAAGAAGAGCAATAATATTAGGAAAATGCTTTCTATCAGGGATGGAAGATGACAGATTGGAGATAACATGACTTTAGCAGATGTAAATGAAGGTGAAGAATATATTGTAAAAGATATCGAAGCGGAGGATGAAGAGTTAATATCCTTTTTATTTTCTTTGGGATGCTATAGCGGAGAACCGATTACAGTAGTGTCCAGAGTAAAGGGAGGCTGTGTGGTATCTGTAAAGGATGGAAGATACAATATTGATAACGAATTAGCCAGGGCAATTCTGGTATAGAGCCGGAATTGCAAAAAAGCAAATTTTTTTTTGCATGGGAGTTAGACAAAACTAACAAATGTGAGAAATTACAAACAAAGAGAGCAAAGCTGTAAATACAACACAGCTCTAAAGATAAAAGACTGATGCAGCAGAGATACAAATGAGAATAAAGCAATCAGTTTTGAGGAGGGAAAAAATGAGAATTGCATTAGCAGGAAATCCGAACAGTGGAAAAACAACGATGTATAATGCACTGACAGGAAGAAATGAAAGAGTGGGTAACTGGGCAGGTGTTACCGTCGAGAGAAAAGAAAGTGACATTAAGAAAAACTATTATGACACAACAGAAAAAGTGATTGCGGTGGATTTGCCGGGAGCATATTCTATGTCGCCTTTTACTTCAGAAGAAAGTATTACCAGCGGTTATGTCAGAAATGAAAATCCGGATGCCATCATTAATATTGTGGATGCTACTAATTTAAGCAGAAGCCTTTTCTTTACAACGCAGTTATTGGAGTTGGGAATTCCGGTAGTGGTTGCTTTGAATAAGAGCGATATTAATAAAAAGAAAGATACCCGGATTAATGTGGAGCTTTTGAGCAAAAAGCTGGGGTGTCCGGTGATTAAGACGGTGTCCACTTTAAATGGTGACAATGGTCTGAAAGAAGTGGTAAATAAGGCGGTATCCTTAAAAGGACAGGGGCAGAAAGCACCTTATGATGAAGGAAACGTTGATTTACATAGCAAAGAGGCTGTTGTAGAAGCAGATAAAAAACGTTTTGCATTTATTAATGAAATTGTAAAAGAAGTAGAAACAAGAAAAGTATTGACAAAAGATAAAAATTTCCAGGACAAAATTGATGCGGTCCTCACTAACAAATGGTTAGGCATTCCTATTTTTGCCGTAGTTATGTTCCTGGTATTCGATATATCCCAATCCATATTAGGTCCATTGCTTGCGGATATTTTGGTAGGCTGGATTGAAACCTTTCAGGAATGGGTAGCAGGGCTTGTGGAAAATGCTTCTCCATTTTTACAGGCACTTTTAGTAGATGGTATTATCGGTGGAGTGGGAGCCGTTGTTGGTTTCCTTCCATTGGTAATGGTAATGTATTTCTTAATCGCATTGTTGGAAGACTGTGGTTATATGGCACGAGTGAGTATTGTAATGGACCCGATTTTTAAGAGAGTAGGTCTTTCTGGAAAATCTATCATTCCTATGGTAATCGGTACCGGATGTGCAATTCCGGGTATTATGGCATGCCGTACCATTCGAAATGAAAGAGAACGTCGCACAACAGCTATGTTAACACCATTTATGCCTTGTGGTGCGAAACTTCCTGTAATTGCATTATTTGCAGGTGCCTTCTTTGCCGATGCATCCTGGGTAGGAACTTTAATGTATTTTGTGGGAATCCTTTTAATTTTTCTAGGAGCATTACTGGTATTAAAATTAACCGGACATAAATATAGAAAATCATTCTTTATCATGGAACTTCCGGAATACAAAATTCCTAGTTTAAAGAGAGCATTTATGTCTATGTTATCCAGAGGAAAAGCTTATATTGTAAAAGCAGGTACCATTATCTTGGTGTGTAACGCCGTGGTACAGATTATGCAGGCATTTAACTGGAAATTGCAGTTGCTGGAAGAAGGAATGGAAAGTACTTCGATTCTGGCAACCATCGCCTCTCCATTTGCGATTCTTTTAATCCCTCTGGGATTTGGAGTATGGCAGTTAGCGGCAGCAGCCATTACCGGATTTATTGCCAAAGAAAATGTAGTAGGTACACTGGCAGTCGTTTATGGTTTGACAAATGTGATTGATACAGAAGAGTTGGTACTGGTAGGAAGTGGAAATGAAGTTGCCATGGTAATGGGATTAACTAAAGCAGCAGCTTTGGCATACTTAATGTTTAACTTATATACCCCACCTTGTTTTGCAGCCATTGGAGCCATGAATTCAGAAATGCAGGATAAGAAATGGTTATGGGGAGGCATAGCACTCCAATTAGGAACCGGTTATACAGTAGCATTTTTAGTATATCAGATTGGTACTCTTATTACGACAGGAAGTGTGGGAGCAGGATTTGTTCCAGGATTGATTGCGGTTGTAGTTATGGTTGGTGTTGTAGTATACTTGATTCACAAAACAAATAAAAATTTTGACAGCCAGTATCAATTAAAAAAAGCAGCTTAAAGGAGAAACTATGGCAAGTATTATAGTGGCAGCGATTTTGCTGATTATTATAGGATTGGCAATTGCATATATTGTAAAGGAAAAGAAAAAAGGTACAGTATGTATCGGCTGCCCTCAGGGAGGAACCTGTGGCAAAAGTTCAGGATGCAGCTGTCAGTCTGAAAAATAAATCAATGTAATTTTAGAGGAAACGGCATTATGTGCAAAAAAGGCGATATTCTGCGAAAAGCCATTTTATTTGTACATAATGCTGTTTTTTTGCTTTCAGAAATGTTCTAAATATCCTAAAGTGTTTCAAAGACGGAATTATGAATTGTATTTTTTATAAAAAACTGGTAATATAGTGACGAATGAAGCAAATTTTTTTTGCAAAAAATCGGGAATACATACAAAAATAGGAAATAAAAGAAGGAAGGAATGTAAAACCATGAAAAAATATGTATTTGGGGTAGACGTAGGTGGAACAACCATTAAGATGGGATTTTTTACTGTGGACGGAGAACTTCTTGAAAAATGGGAAATTCCCACAAGAACAGAAAACAATTCGGAAAATGTTCTTCCCGATATTGCAGCTGCCATTGATTCGAAGCTGGCAGAAAAAGGAATCCCGAAAGAGGAAGTTTCCGGTGTAGGATTTGGAGTACCGGGACCTGTAACCAAAGAAGGGGTCATTCAGATGAATGCCAATCTGGGATGGAGAAACAAAAATGCAGCGAAAGAGTTAGGGGAACTTACGGGACTTTTCTGTATGGGTGGAAATGATGTTAAGACAGCAGGTCTGGGAGAAATGTGGAAAGGCGGTGCGGCAGAATACAAAGACGCAGTGTTTATTACCATCGGTACCGGCGTAGGTGCTGCGATTATTGCAGATGGCAAAGTTATTTTAGGGGCCAAAGGTGCTGCAGGAGAAGTAGGACACATTAAGGTGGATATGGAAGAAACAGAAGCTTGCGGCTGTGGAGGAATTGGATGTGCAGAACAATATGCTTCTGCTCCGGGAATTGTGAAAATGGCCAAAAGAAAACTTGCAGAATGTGACACTCCCTCTTCCTTAAGAGAAGGAGAAGTAACCGCAAAAACTGTGTTTGATGCGTATAAAGAAGGGGATGCACTGGCTGCAGACGTGGTAGAAAAATTCGGACATTATTTAGGCTATTCGCTGGCGGCAACCGCTGCCGTAGTAGATCCCGAAGCCTTTATCATAGGAGGCGGTGTTTCCAAAGCAGGAGAAGCATTGGTAGAAGTAGTACAGAAATATTATAAGCAGTATGTATGGCCGGGATGCCGTGATAAGAAATTTGTTCTTGCAAAATTAGGAAATGATGCAGGAATCTACGGAGCCGCAAGTTACGTATTGTAAGTCAAATAAGAAGATAAAGTTGCCGCAATTTGGATTGTTGAAATTTAGGATTGCGGCAGCCGTGTTTCTTGCCGGAATATAAAAGAAAAACCAGGGATATATAGAGGAAACAGCAGATGGATTTTAAACGTAAGAAAATCAGAATCGGTGACGTATTACTGGAAACAGGAATTATTACAGAGGAACAGCTACAGACTGCATTGAAACTGCAAAAAGGCAGCGGGAGAAAATTAGGAGAGACACTGGTAGACGAAGGATTTGTCACGGAAGATCAGATTGCGCATGCTTTAAGTGAACAGTTACATATGGATATCATAGATTTGCAGAATGTAAATATTTCTCCGGATATTCTGTCATTGGTATCGCCAACGGTTTTAAAGAAAAATAAAGTGCTTCCTTTTGAGTACGCAAAAGATAATGCCAATGTACTGAGAGTAGCCATGGCAGATCCTATGGATATGTTTGCCATGGATGATATTACCATTATTACGAATCTACAGGTAGAACCGGTAGTATCCACTACCAGAAGCATTATGTTGGCACTGGATCGTTATTATGGTCAGGGGGATACGGAAGCTCTGGAAAAATATACCAAAGAAAAAGAAAATCAGATGGATGAGCAGGAGGATATTTACAGTGAAGATATCAATAATTCTCCGATTGTACAGCTTGTAAAAAGCATGATTGAGCAGGCGGTTCTTCAGCGGGCATCTGATATTCATATTGAACCTATGGAACGTCAGATTCGAGTTCGCTATCGTATTGATGGTACTTTATATGAAAAAGCTACCTACAGTACCAAGTTGCTGCCAGCCATGTCTGCGCGTATTAAAATTATCGGCGGTATGGATATTACGGAAAAGAGAAAGCCACAGGATGGTCGTATTACGCAGGTTGTAAACAGAATGGAATACGATATTCGTGTTTCCATCATCCCCACCGTCTTTGGGGAAAAGATTGTTATGCGTATTGCTTCCAAAAGTGCATTGACAAAAGATAAGAGCCAGCTGGGATTTAATGACAGAGATTTAAAACTTTTTGACCATATTTTGAAAAATCCCCATGGAATTATTTTAGTAACAGGACCTACCGGAAGCGGAAAATCTACAACACTTTATACGGCATTAAATGAGTTGAATACTTCTTCGGTAAATATTATTACGGTAGAAGACCCGGTAGAGGCAAATCTGGATGGTGTAAATCAGATTCAGGTAAATCCTAAGGCAAATCTTACGTTTGCATCGGCACTGCGTTCCATTCTCCGTCAGGACCCGGATATTATTATGGTGGGAGAAATCCGAGATCAGGAAACGGCACAGATTGCGGTACAGGCATCCATTACAGGGCATCTTGTGGTAAGTACATTGCATACCAATTCTGCCGCCAGTACCATTACCCGACTGATAGATATGGGGATAGACAGTTATCTGATTGCAGATTCCATGGTAGGTGTCATTGCACAGCGGCTGGTAAGAAGGCTTTGTCCGGTATGCCGCAGAAAACGGCCGGTAACGGAAGAAGAAAAGAGGATTTTAAAGCGCTCGGAAGCGGAGGAAACCTATGTGTATGAACCGGTAGGCTGTGGAAGGTGTGACAACACAGGGTATAAGGGCAGAATCGGTGTTTATGAAATTATGGAGGTTTCCACGAAATTAAAAACAATCATCAGTAAAGGCGGAGACGCAGAAGATATTAAGAATCAGGCTTTAAAAGAGGGAATGTATACTCTTCGTATGAGCGCAACGGAACTGGTATTGGATGGAGTTACCTCCTATAGTGAAATGATGAAAGTATCCTTTGATATATAAAAGAGGGAGGCGATGGTAAATGCCAAGTTTTGGATATACCGCCATAGATAAGGCCGGAGTTGAACTGAAAGGCAGTATTGAGGCGGAAAACAAAGAAAAAGTGCTTCAGGAAGTGAAGCGGATGGGATTAATTCCCATGGAAATAACACAGCAGAACATCTGGAATAAAGAGATTGATTTAAATTTTGCAAAGAAACCAAGTGCCAGAGATTTGAGTGTATTCTGCCGCCAGTTTGTCAGTATGACGAAAGCCGGAGTTACGATTGTAGAAGCAATGAAAATGTTGGTGGAACAGACGGAAAATGGGGCACTGAAAAAAGCCGCAGAAGAAGTAAGGGCAAGTCTGGAAAAAGGAGAAAGTCTTGCAGTTTCCATGAGGGAGCACCCAAAGATTTTCCCGGGTCTGCTTGTCAGTATGGTGGCAGCCGGAGAAGCTTCCGGCAGTCTGGATATGGCCATGGAGCGAATGAGTATCCAGTTTGAAAAAAATGCCAAGAATCAGGGACTTATGAAAAAAGCCCTGATTTATCCCATGGTTCTTGGAATGGTAACCATTGGGGTGATTGCAGTTATGCTGTTGTTTGTTATCCCTTCCTATGCGGAAATGTTTGAAACGATAGATGCCACACTTCCCACCATTACTAAGGTGGTAATGGCAGCCAGCAGTTTCTTACAGTCAAAATGGATTTTTTTATTAGCGGTTGTGGTTGTGGCTGTGGCAGCGATTAAAGCATATTTAGTTACGGATAACGGAAAATATCTGTGGTCAGAGATTCAGTTTCACATTCCGATTGTAAAAAATCTGGTTATAAAAACGGCTTCCGCTAATATGGCAAGAACCTTAAGCACTCTGATTTCCGCAGGGGTTCCTTTAGTGGAGGCAGTAGATATTGTAGCGAATATTATGGATAATGTGCTGATAAAGGAAGCTTTGCTGGATGCCAAGGATCAGATTATGATGGGAATTCCTTTGTCAGAACCGCTAAAAGAGAGCGGAATCTTTCCTGCCATGGTGTGCCATATGATAAAGATTGGGGAAGAGGCCGGTACGACAGAAGAGATGTTAACCAAGCTGGCAGATTATTATGATGAAGAAGTGGAACTGGCGGTACAGTCGTTAATGGCAGCAATGGAACCTTTGATTATAGTGGTAATGGCAGGAATTGTAGGTTTATTGGTAATGTCTATTATTCTGCCAATGTTGTCTATGTATGATGCTGTAAATGCAATGTAAAAGATTGTTGAAAATGGCTTTTTCACTTCTTATGGGGACAGGAAGTGATGAAGATAGAAAATTATGGGGAATAAGGAGGAGAACGTAAGAATTACGTAATGGAAAATAAGGATGGAAAAGAGAGGAAAGATGAAGAAAATGAATTTGAAACAGGCAAAGAAAAAAGAAAATAAAGGATTTTCCTTAGTAGAGTTGATTATTGTAATTGCGATTATGGCAATTTTAGTAGGGGGATTGGCACCTGCTTACTTAAAATATGTTGAGAAATCAAAAAAATCTTCTGATGTGCAGGCAATCGATAGCGTGTTAACTGCGATGAAGACGATTGCCATGGATCCGGAAGCAGTACTTACAGATAATAAATTAGAAGTAACACTCAGTTCAGATGGATTAGATGTAAATAAGGATACAACTAAGGCTGATTTAAAAGCAATTCTGGGAGATTATAAGTTAAAAGGTTCCTGGAAAGCAGGTGATAATGAGGAATCAACGGAAATTAAGATTGTCGGTACCTATACAAATGGAGAAATGATATTTTCATGTAGCCAATGGGATGCTTTAAATGAGTATTCTAAAGATTTGGCTTCACAGTTTAAAGAGAATGATGGGAATGGTAAAAATGAAACAGATTCTCCAGAAACAAATGAGTAGCCAACCTGTGAAACAAAAAGTTTGTCATAAGTGCTTTTGGGGATAGCTTGCAGAATGGAAAGGAAAAGGAAAATTACATGGATTACATTTTAACATTACCTGTCTATTTTGTTGTTTTCCTTTATGGAATTGTGATAGGAAGCTTTTTGAATGTCTGTATTTACAGAATCCCGAAGGGGGAAGAGATTGTAAAAACAAGTTCCCATTGTATGGTGTGTGGACAGCAGTTACAATGGTATGACCTGTTTCCTGTCATAAGTTTTCTGGTTTTAAAGGGAAGATGCCGCTATTGCGGGACAAAGCTATCCTGGCAGTATCCGATTGTGGAAGCGGCAAATGGTATTTTATATTGTATGGTAGTGGCAGTAAAAGGGATAAATGGGAACAGCATTCTTTATTGTCTTTTGGTATCGGCCCTGCTGACCTTAAGTGTTATTGATTTTAGAACCTTAGAAATTCCAGCCAGTATAAATCGGTTTATACTGGCATTGGGAATTTTACATATGTTGATGAATTATGCTTCTTTTTGGCAGTGGAGTCTTGGCTTCTTTAGTGTAAGTACAGGACTTCTTATATTACATTTTATAACAAAAGGCCGCGGAATCGGAGGCGGCGATATTAAACTGATGGCAGTCAGCGGACTGTTGTTGGGAGCGAAGTGCAATATTCTTGCATTTATTCTTGCCTGTATTTTAGGCAGTATTCTCCATCTTATAAGAATGAAAATAAGCAAAGCAGACCATGTACTGGCATTTGGACCTTATCTGTCAGCCGGTATTTTTATCTCTCTGTTGTGGGGAGATAAAATAGGGAACTGGTACCTGGGGCTGTACGGCATGAGATAGAAAAATAGTGATAGATGACTGTGCATTTTGAAATCCGAAAGAGGAAGGATGTACAAAAAATGAAACAAAGGAAGGAAATATGTAAAAATGGCTAACAAAAGAGTGTTGAGTATTGAGATTGGAAGCAGACTGACACGAATCGCGGAAGTAGATTATAAAATAAAAAATCCCAGAGTGTATCGTAGGGCAATGATGGTAACACCGGATGGAATTATGAACGATGGAAATCTGAAAGTAACACCGGAGTTTGTAAAACAGTTAAAGACAAAGATTTCTCAAAGCGGAATGAAATCAAAACAGGTGATATTTTCCGTTACTTCTACTAAAATAGCCAGTCGTGAAATATTGATTCCCAAGGTGAAAGAAAACAGAATTGCAGCATTAGTGGCAGCCAATGCATCTGATTATTTTCCGGTGGATTTGTCTGAGTATGAGTTAGCTTATCTTTTGTTAGATACGGTTCGGGAAACGGTGGATACGCAGAAATATAAAGTAATGGTTCTTGCCATGGCAAAATCAATGCTGGAAGGTTATGAAAGGCTGGCAGCAGAATGTGGACTGAACATTGTGGCAGTAGACTACAGCGGAAACAGTGTTTTCCAGATGGTGAAGAAGGAATGCCCGGAAGGCATGGTAATGGTGGTCCGGGTAAATGAAAATTCTTCTCTGGTTACGATTCTTGAAAATGGTGTCATGCTTATGCAAAGAACCGTATCCTATGGTGTGGACGGCATTGTAAATTGTTACAGGGAGGAACAAAAAGAAGAGATTTCTTATGAGCAGGCATTAAAAGTATTAGAAGAAAACAATTATCTGAAAATACCGGAAGAAGGAGAAGAAAATCAGGCAGGTAAGGAGCAGTTTGAACGATATGTATATGCTTTTTCGGATGCCGGTTTAGGAATCAGCCGTATTTATGATTATCATAATTCCCGAAATATTCAAAAACCAATTTCTAAGGTTTACTTGACCGGACTGGGTGCGGACATTTTAGGATTGAATGACTTACTGGCACAGAGACTGGATATTCAGGTGGAGAATCTGGAGGCAAAAGGGGAATATCAGCTGGATGAAAAAAAGAAAAGAGAGCATTCTCATATGTATATTTCCTGCATGGGTGCTGCATTGGCACCACTGGGTTTTATGGATGGCAGAAAGGAAATACAGAAAAGTTCGGAAAAGAAGCTGTTAGGAAGTAAGCTGTTCCTCTTTTTTGTTTCCTGCGCAGCAGTTTCTGTGGTGCTTTTGCTTATGGGAGCCATTCCCTACTTTTTCCAGCAAAGCCGCAAGATAAAAAATGAGGAGAAGATAGAAGAACTTCATGAGGTGATTCCTGTTTATCAGGAATATGTACAGACTAAAAATGCAGATAATTATCTGGAAGCGGCTTATGAGGTAACGATGCTTCCTACGGAAAATCTGGTAGATTTTATGGAAGAAATGGAAGAAAAAATGCCAAAAGATATGTATGTGAATCAATTTAGTGCCAATCGGGAGGGAGTGGCATTTCAGGTTACAGTAAGTACAAAACAGCAGGCAGCAGATGCGTTGCTGCAGCTTCGAAGTTTTGAAAGTATTACGAATCTGAAGGTGGATTCCATTACAGATACCAGACAGGAAAACAATTCCGGTACGGTCACTTTTATGGTAAGGGCTGATTACGTAAATGGAAAGCCCATGGATAAAAGTGAAGATTTGGATGCAGCAGACGAGATTTTAAGAGAATACGAAGAACTGGAAACGGAAGAATAGGAGAAAAAACATGAAAATCAACATTACGAAACGTGATAAAAATCTGATAGTGATTGCAGCAGGAATTTTGCTTGTGTTTTTTTCTTATTTTTATGGATATAGCATTTTAAGAGAGAAGAAAGAGGAAGTAAAGAGCCAGAATGAGACTTTAGAGAGCCAGATAAGAACTTTGGAGGAAATTTCGGCTCAAAAAGAACAATACATAGCACAAACTCAGGAAATGCAGGAAAGTATGAATGCAAAGATTCAGCAGTTCCCGG
This sequence comes from uncultured Lachnospiraceae bacterium, assembly GCA_964610665.1. GTDB lineage: Bacteria > Bacillota > Clostridia > Lachnospirales > Lachnospiraceae > SFDP01. The sequence goes on along the minus strand of CAZSWC010000016.1, from coordinate 23,447 downwards.
CAGATATGATTTCAGAAGATATTATTTTATATATCAGAAATCTGGAGCAAAAAACGGACAGTTATGTACATAGTATCAGTACGCCGGATAAACAGTATGTAAATATTACGGTACCGGCAGAAAATGATATTTTAAGTTCTTTTGAAGATATTACAGGAGTTATTACAGATTACAGTTTTAGGAACGATGGCAAAGTGCCGGAAGTTGCGAGCATGCAGTTGGCACAGATAGAAAGTGACATCAGTTGTTCCGTGACTTATCAGGGATTCAAGGAGTTTATTACAGAGATTGCAGAAAGTGAAAATCGCAAAAGTATAGATAATATTTCTCTGACATTTAATGAAAATACCGGAGATTTGGCAGGTTCCATGACCATTACTTATTATGCTTTATCGGGAACCGGAAGAGAATATCTGCAACCGGTTATTTCCGGAGGAATTTATGGAATCGACTGTATTTTTGGCGGTTTAAAAAGTGACGGAAACAGGGAATAAGAAAAAAGAGGATTGGGAAGCGGACAAATCCTTTTGACAGAGTGGAAAGGCGGCTGTACATGAGAAAAGCAAATGAAGGAATGACTTTAATTGAATTATTGGTTGCGATTACCATATTGGCAATTGTTGTTTCTCCTTTTTTAAATTCTTTTGTAACTGCAGCCAGACAGAATCATAAAGCAAGGGAAACTTTAAGGGCAACCACTGTGGCTGAAAATCTGTTAGAAGGGCTGGAAGCATTTTCTTTAGAAGAAGTCTGTACTATGGTAAATAGGAAAGAAGAAGGACGAGACAGCAAATTGTATCTTCCCAATGGTTATGAAAAACACCGGGAAGCAGTGGTGATAACAGAAAGCGGAAACAGGGAAAAGTCCGGAAATGGAAAAACCGGAGAAGAATATGTGTTTGAAAGTACGCAAAGCAATCAGTACATTGTGGAAATAAGCGGTATTCGGGAAGATGAAAAACGGTATGATGCCAGAGTGTATCTGGATGCTTCTGCATACGAAGAAGTAAATCAGAATAATGATTTTGAAGTAAATATTATGAATGAGGCTACCGATGTGATTTTTCTGTTGTCGCAGGAAGAGGATGAGCGAATCCTGAAAGAAAAGGGTTGGAAAAAAGAAGAGGTTACGCGTACTTTTCAGGTAAAAATTGAGCAGGAGGAAAAGGAAACCTTAGGGGTTTTTGTGAAAATAAATTACAAAAGTGATGGAAATCACGGGGAGAGCAGTATTGAGAAGTCTTATAAGAAAACCATGAAGAATTTGAAAAATGTATATCTGATGTATTATCCCAATTATGCTTCCAATGCAGCCAATAAAAAAGATATTTTTGAAGTAGAACTAAAAAGTCCTTCTAAGCTGAATCTGTGTCTGGTAAAACAGGAATATGACGAAGCGAAACCGGACAGCGGATATGCCGCTTTTTTAGAAATAAGGGATGACAATTCGGACCAAAAGGAAAGAATTACCCTTAGGACAAATGTGATGGAGGATATTTATAATTTGGGACCGGAAGGGGACACGCAAATAAAAGCTACGGCACTTTACTATGAGTATTATTGTCAGGGACAGAAGGTGTCAGATGATAAGGCGCGGCAGCTTCTTGGGTTTGTAGATACGATTCCTCAGCCTTTAATCGGACAAATCAGCAAAGAGAATGTGGTATATAAAACCAGGGTAGAAATTTACCCTCAGGGAACCTATGAGGAAGAACTGTTTGAAGAAACAGAGCCCATTGCACAGCTTGGAAATTAAAAAATATTGGGACAAGAAACCATGAAAATGTGAAAAATATGGAGATAGACAATGACAGAGAAACGCGGGAGAAAACATAGCAGGATAAAAATGTTAAAATGCAGTCCTTCTTTGGAGAATCAGGGGTCTGCTATTGTTATGGTTTTGGTAGCCATAGCTTTTGTCAGTATTTTAGGCTCCATGGCTATGTATGCCACCTTTTATAATTATAAAATGAAAGTAACAGACAGAATGGCGAAGGACAGTTTTTATTCTGCTCAGCTTGCTATGGAAGAAATCAGAGCCGGATTAAAAAAGGAAGCTGCTCAGATATTTTCAGAAGCTTATCGGGAAACCCTGCAGCAATATGGCAAAAAAGGAGAAGCAGACAGTAATGCGGTTTTGACAGAAAAATATACCCAAAAACTGGTTCGTGCATTAAAGAAAGATACTGACCAGGAAAAGTATGATATTGTTCATTTGCAAAATTTTGTCTCAAAGAGAGCTGAGAATAAGGACGAAACAGGGGCATTTGTAGACAGCAGTTCGGGATGTCAGCTTTTATGTTATACAGATGGTGTCCGATTAAAGGATGTGCGAGTGATATATACCGATGAAAACGGATATGTGTCCATTGTGGAAAGTGACTTTTTACTGGCATTTCCTTATCTTGGAATTGGAGATACTTATGAATTTCCTCAGATAGAAGAGTATTGTCTGATTGCAGATGAAAAGCTGGTGGTGGAAGAGAATGGAAATGCCTCTTTTGAGGGCAGTGTTTATGCCGGCAAAGAGGGAATGGAAATTGCAAATGCAGCGAAAGTATCGGTACAGCAGCCGGAGAATGGGGAAGAAGAAAGTCAGAAAACCAGAGTGATTACGGATGGAAATATAATTTTAGGAAACCCCAGCACAAAAGAAAAGCAGACACCTTACGTTACCATGGGGAGTAAAGATAAGACAATAGAGCTTTGGGCGAAAGAAATTGAAATATACGGAACCCAGCTTCAGAAAAAAGAAGAAAGTCACTTGAATCTGTGGGCGGATACCTATCTTCAGGATGATCTGACCATAAATTCTAATGGAACCGGAATTTCTCTGGCAGGTACCTATACCGGTTTTGGAAATGTAACGACCAAAGCACAAAACAGCAGTGCCATTATTATTAATGGTACCCGGACTTCTTTAGATTTTTCCGGGTTACAGGAATTAAGTCTGGGGGGAAATGCTTATATTGCGACTTCAAAACTAAACACTGACGAAGATGGTCAAAAGGAGCAGAAAAATGAAGATATAAAGATGGGAAATGCTTCGGCTACGAAAATAGAACAGCTGGCATATCTGGTTCCCCCGGAATGTATCGGTTACGATTTGGTGACAGGTGAAAAGATGGTAGGAAAAAATCCTGTAAACGTAAAAGATACGGCATATGCGGACTTTATGCAGAAATTACAGGAAAATCCTTCAGCTTACAAAGAAGTTAATCTGAATCTGATGAATGATACTGTGGGAAAACCGTTAAGTAATTATGGTGCTTCTTATGAAAAGGTGTTTTACAAACCGGACAGTGAAACGGTATGGGTATATTATTATCTGAAATTTAATTCCACCTTGGAGGCCAGCCGTTTTTTTGAAGATTATTATAAAGCTTCCGGGGAAAAGATAGATACCCTTCTGGGCAATTATATTCAGACGTTTCAGATAGGTACTTTAAATGCGGAAACCATGAATATCGTGGGGAATATGCTTCTTAGAAATGAAGAGGGAGAAACAACACTGGTATCGGCGACTATCGGTGAGGACAATGACCGACAGATGGAAATGAACCGGAAATATACAAGATGCAGTAATCAGTATTTAAGCCTGTGCAAAAAGCTTACGGAAAATTATAACGCACTGACATCCAAAGAGCGCAGGGCAGGGGTTTATGAAAATCTTATCAATACAGAGCTGATTGCGGAATATAAACAAAAGAATGTGTTTGTAAAATCAGAGGTGGTATTTGAAAATGAAACCGCGGGAACCTATGCTTTATTGGTTCTGGAAGGGAATAAAAGTCCCGTGGATATAGAGAAAGTGATAGAAGAGGCTGGATTGGAAGCAGATAAGGTAGGACTTGTAGTGTCAGAGAGACCGGTAATCATTTCTGACGGATTTCAATTTCAGGGCACGATAATTTCCAAGGGGAGTGTGACCATATCAGAAAAAGCTGATTTGCAGATTACGGACAGAATGAGTGATGTTTTAACAGCATCTTATAAGACTGTTATAGGAGAAGAGAAAAAAATCGAGGCATTATTGCTTTTCAGGGATGGAAAAAGTACGGAAATAGCAGACGACGAAAATTCGGAAGAGGGAAGCATTACAGCGGATGATTTAGTGGTGTATGAGAATTGGACAAAGCAGTAAAAAGGAAGGAAACATATGGGGAAAGCAAAATCTTTGGATAACCGGGGAACCTCTCTGATAGAACTTATGGTTGTAATGGCCATTTTGGCGGTTCTGGCAGGAGGCATGGTGAGTATCATGGGATTTCTGAATGGGAAAGAAGCAAAACAATGTGCCTATAAGATGAAATCAGCGCTGGATTGTGCACGGGTGGAAACCATGAGTAAATCCAATGGAGAAAAAGAAAGTGTTTATCTTACCTTTCAAAATATTGAAGGGCAGATTTATGCAGTACAGAAAAAAAAGGATAGTGAAAAAAAGGAACTGGTGGGAAAGAATGTTACCATAACGGCACAGGATGTAAAAGGGACGGAAATATTATTGGAGAATGGCAGTTCCATTTCTGTGTATTTTAAGAGAACTACGGGAGCTTTGTATGATGAGGCTGATAATTTCTGCAAAATGCAGGTGAGTCAGGGAAAGGTTACTTATGTGGTGAATGTGGATGCTGCTACCGGAAGAATTTCTTATGAAAGAGAATCGTAATATGAAGGAGAAGTTTAAAAGAGACAGAAAAAGCAATCAAAAAGGTTTTACCATGGTGGAACTGCTTTTAAGTATTTTGTTATTGACCATAGTAAGTGCATCCCTGTTTTCATTTATGATAATGAGCGGCAGCATGTTTCAAAAAGCCAATGCGGAAGTAGATTTGCAGTCAGAAGCCCAGAGATTAAAAAATTATATGAATGATCTGGTTACGGATACGGTGAAAGGGTTAACTTATGTAAAAAAGGAAGAGGAGCCGGAGAATACCTATGGAGCAGATTGGTGTCTAGTAATTTATGGAGAAGATGTCATATCCCTTCTGGCATGGGAAAAAGAAAGCGGTCAGGTATATTTGCTGGAAAAGAAAAATTACAGTATGAATGCCGATGGCAGTTATAGTGTGAATCTTACGGAAAATGAAAAAAATGTTTCCGGTTGGCCTTTGCTTAGTGTGGGGGTGTCCGAATTTGAGTGTGGGTTGGATGAAGTAACAGAGGAACATCGTATTTTCTGTGCGGAAATAAAATTGAGTTCCAAAGATGCCACATATCATACGACACATACCATAGCCCTGCGCAATGATATTTTTTATAACGGAATAGGAAAGGACTATGAAATGGGAACCTCAGGAAGTCATTCTTATGTGAAAGGTCTGACACTGGTGCCGGGATTTGCAGACAGGAGCAGAGGTTCGATTGTAGAATTTACCCATACAGTATCGGCAGTAGGAAATCCAGATACTACGGTAATTTATGCGGTGGAGGGAAATCTGTCGGAGAAAACTAAGATTACGGAAACCGCTCAGGGAGCGAAGCTTTTTATCGGGGAAGAGGAAAGGGCAGCCATGTTAACGGTAACCTGCCGTTTGAAGTCCGATGAAACAATCGCCAGTACGGCAATTGTGAATATTACCAGTGTGTCTTCCATATCCATTTTTCCATCTCAGCAGCCGACATATAATGGAGTGGCTTATTATCCTGCCAGTGTGATAGATTTTACCGCTCAGGTAGAGGGGAATTTTATATCAGAAAATGGCGGCGGTGTGGATTGGGAACTGCAGGAGAATCAAAGTGGAGCCATGCTCCAAAGTTCTGATTCCCACTCCTGTAAGGTAAAATTGGGACCAGAGAAGGATAAAACAGTGATTCTGAAGGCGATTTCCAAGGTGGATTCCAATGTTACCAAAGAATATGTGATTCAGACCGCAGATGTGGAAATAGGAGATTTATATATTGAGGCTCAGGGCGGTGAATACAAAATAGACAGAGGAGACAGTTTAAAACTGTGGCTTTTGGTGGAAGGCCAGCGGGCAGAGGATAATGTAAATGTAAAATGGGAAATTGAGGATAACCCATTGAAGGAAAGTCTGACCATAGATGAGAATGGAGTTTTAAAAGCAAGTACATCCATTGATTTTGAAAAAAGTTACCGGATAAAAGTAAAAGCATTGGTAACAAAAAGAGAGACCGGGGCAGAGACAAAAGAGGTGACGACCCAAATAAACATCAAGTCGGTGAACATTTTTTTTGAACCTGAGTATGCGGTATTGGTTTTGGCAAAAGATGCGGCAAATAATCCCAGTCGGATAAAGATTGTGGTAGAAGGCTTAAGGATGGAAGAGGAAGATGTGATAATCCGTCAGACACCTTATGTCAGAGGGTTAAAGCAAAGGGTAGTGAAAGATGGAAAAAATGCCATCCTGTCATTGAATATGACGTCTTCGAAACCGGCAAAAGAGTATGCCACACTGACAGCTTCTTTAAAGAGCAATGAAAATGTGAAATCCGGTCTGCAGGTATATTTTCTTCAATACAACATGATTTATGAAGGAAAATATGTGTATGTACCGGTTCCCGGAGATTCTTTAAATCTGCTGATAGATGAAGATAAGGATGGGATTCCTGATGTGACAAAAGAAGTAAGAGACAAAAATGGTGTGTTATATGGATATACCAGTGTAAGGGTAAATGATGTGGTCTGCCATTATTATGTAAATAAGGAAAATGTGGCAGGAATCCCAGCCTGGTTTGTGCGGATACAGAATCAGTTAAAAACTTATACTTATAATGAAAAAAATCAAAAATACGAAGAAGTCAGCTTGAATATGTAAGATAAGAAAAGTGGAGGTCTGGAGTATGATACCGGAAAAGAAGAAGAAAAGAATACGAAATATTTCCATAGGACTCATCGGTATGCTTCTGGCAGGATATCTGTTTGGAGGACAGAGAAAAGTTGTTTGGGCAAAAGATGTATTTCTTGAAGTACAAAAAATCAGAAATGAGGTTATCAACACTCCGGATAAAGATTTTACCATTGTAGAAATTGTAGATAAAAAAGGAAATTATCAGATGCAGTCGGAAGGGGAGAATCTTACTTATGAAATTCATCCGGGAGAAGAGGATATGGGCTATCTGATTGGAGGACAGGAGCCTTTTGCTGAACTGTATCTTGATTTGTGGACGTTGAGCCGCAGTCTTTCCGGGATTAGTTTTATAGAGGAAGAAACCGCAAATATAAGGGAACCTGAAATATCAGCAAAGCAAGAAACAATAAAGCAGATTTATGAAGATTTGTTAAGTAAGATTGATAGAAAAATTACAGATAACAGTGCAGATGTTAATGCCACACCTCTTAAAAAGACCGAAATCAAGTCTTATTTTCCTTCCATGGAAGGCTTCGAAAGATGTCTGCGATTTGTGGAAAAAGTAAGTGATGCAAATGCGACTTCTCCTATCACAGAGGGATGGCTTGTGGAAGATGACAATGGTGCCTATATATGGAATCAAGAGAAGGGGGAATTTATCTTTGTTGGAGAACAGGGAAAATTATCCGCTATCTGGTATGATGACTCAAAGAAAAACTCTTTGTCAGATAATAATATGGAGGAAGAGAGTGTTTCGGATAACGACATAGGAGAAGAAGCAGAGGAAGAAGCCGGTTTCGGCAATGACATTCAGGAGGATGAAAATTCTGATGAGGAAGCCGGCACGGACGAGAAAGTCGAGGATAGTGACCGGGAAGAGGAGCTTCCGTCAGAAAATGGCAGTGAGAGCAGTCAAGAAGAAAATGAGGAAGGCAACAGCAGCAATGAGCCTGAAAATTCTGTGGAAGATAATCAAAATGAAATAAATGTGTGGGAGAGTGAAACAAAACAGGAGCCTGAAAATGGCGAAGAAAAGGAAAATGTTTTTGAGGAGAAAGATGTAGAATCTGCAAATGAGATACCGGAGGTTTCAAAAGTAACAACAGAAGGATTCATGGTGGAAGTCGTCGGATTTGGAAAACAGGTACAGGCCATGAGTGGAGTGACTCCCGTAAAAAGATATAGTTTTTATGCACAGGAAACTGACATTCCTTCTGAAATTTTGTCCACGAAAGAAAAAGTAAAAGTGTCAACAATGGATTCGAGTACGGAAGGTACTAAAAAAATTGCGGCGATTTATGAATTTACGTTTCAGGGAATTGAAAATCAGGAATGGTTTAAGCAGAATGTATTTGGACTGGAAAAGCAGTCAGGGGAAGAATCAGCTTCTTATGAAAGCATGGCTATCGAAGTGATCACCTGTGAACTTAAAGATGAAAATCTGAAAGCGGTTATGGAAAGGGCAGATTTGGTATATTGGAATGCAGACATGCAATATATTGAAAATGCAGCAGAGATTCCTGTAAGTGATATTACAGAAGAGGAATTTATTTCTTTAGTAACGGAACTGACAGAAAATAAGTCGGCTCCCAAAATTATAACCGCCCATGCTTACCAAAAAATTGCAGAGAGTTCAGAAATATGGAATCAGGGGCATTTTGTAAAAGATAATCTTTATGTGATAAATCATGAGTTATCCTCCACGGAAGAAAAGGAACGGCTGTTTCGGGAAATAGAAGCGGAAGAAAATGCAACACAACAAGAGAAGGAGGCTCTTGCAGAGGCATTTGCAGAAGTTGCATACCGGGTAGAACAGGAAGAATATGAAAGACAACAACTTGGCACCACAACCTGGTCTGATTCTGCCATTACTCCTGCTTTGGCGATTCAAACAATTCTGACTTACAGCGAAGCACCGGCAGTAATTGAAAAAAGCCGGCTTAAGGTATTGGAATTGCAGCCCTGTTATAGTTTTAAGTATGCTGCAGGTGAAGAAGGGGAAAAGGAATTTAAGGAAAAATTTCTTCCTCAGGGAAAGGATTCCACTGTGGAAGTAGAAATTGTGGGGATGACCACAGCAGAATTTTGCGGAAAACTGGAAGATATCAATGTAGAGTACGATATGATATATCTGGGCTCCAATACTGAACGAATGAACCGGATGGAAATCGGAGAAGGGGAGTATTGTACGATATATAATGATTTTAACATGTATGGAATCGTATATTCCCATATTGGAGATTTGTGTCACATTGGAGCGCATGCCGGTCTTTTGGCAGGAGATAGAGATTATAATACCTATCGTTATTCAGGAAATGATATTTTAGAAGAACAGAAAGAGGAATTTCTGGAATTTTTAAAAAGCGGAGCACCTATTGTGGTGGAAGAAAATTTCTTTATAAAAAATGGTGTCGGAGAGATTACAAAATTAAGTACCGGAAAATTATTGGAAAATGGTCAGGAGGTTATGGTAAGAGACGAAGCCAAAGGGGTGGATGGAATCTGCCGTCAGGGGATTTTAGACAGTTCCAGTTATCTGTACCAGTTTTTAAAAGAAGCCTGTGCCAATGAGAAAATAGCATATGGAAAAGAAGGCTGGAAATGGGAAAACAGAATCTATAAGAATCTGGTATCCGGGGAGGAAGTAGATATAAATAGTTTTTCAAAATGGTTGAATCAGCCTAAAATGGCAATTCATATGCTGAGCCAGCCTGTAGAATATAATTATACAACCAAAAATGTGGAAACCAAGAATGGAACGGCCAGTGTGATTGCTGACAGCAGCTATCTGCAGAAAGAAGCGGGAATGTATTACCTGACCTACGAATTTTATTTAAGTAATGTGGCATCTGTTGATATTCAGAATACACATTATAAAGTTTCCCTGTTTATAGATGCAAATATGGATGGAAGGTTTTCAGGCAACAGTGAAAATTTAAGTGACAGCCAGTTAAAGGTGACTAATCTGGATACAGGAGAAGAAACCGCCCGTGACAGGCTAAAGACCGGAGTACATTATAAGGTTCAAAGAGCCTTACCTTATGAAGCGGTGGGAGCTGTTTGCTGGAAACTGGTGGTGGAGCAGGAGAATAATCCGGCATTGCGAAGTGCCGTAACAGGGATGACAGCCGTACGCAGGGAAGAAAAACAGACCATCAAGGTATTGCAGTTGTATGAAGAAAAGAATAATGTGCAAGGCAACATTCAAAAGTATATGGAGGAGGAAAAGAATCTATGGTCTGTTCTGTTAAAGAATCTTCCGGACTTTGAAGTGGAAGTAACATCCATAGAAGCAAAGCAGTATCTGACTGGGAAGCAGTCGGTAGAACTGAATAATTACGATATGTTAATTGTGGGATTTGCTGATTCCTATCAGATAAGAACAGAAGGACAGAAAGAGGAGGCGTTAGCTGCCATTGTAGAATATGCAGATTCCGGAAAATGTGTTTTATTTTCTCATGATAATACAAACTGGTACAATGGAAAGGGAGAAAACCTGAAATTGAACATGACGATTCGAGATTTGACCGGACTGGACCGTTATGGAGTTACCTTATATAGAACCACGGATAGTGATAAATATGAAAAGAATATTATTAAAAATGGAATGGAAGTATCAGCGGACAGTAAAGAGGCATTGGAAACCATGATTTTTGAAGCTTTAGGGCAGGAGTATAAAAGAGATATTGCTTTTGCCATTAACAGTGAGCAGACAAAAATGGATTCCCGAACGCAGGGACTGACTTATTCCGGAAATGAGCATGACAGATATTCATCCAATGCGGTAAGTGATGTTATTTTATTTCAAGGAAAAAAATATGGAGATTATTATCGTTACCTGAATTTTGAAAATGTAAGTAAGGATACCTGGAAGACGGATAAATCCGGTTACGAAGTTGGAAAAGTGAACCAGGGTGCCATTACCGAATATCCTTATCGGTTAAATGACACTATTTCCATAGCTCCTACCCATGGACAGTATTATCAGCTGGATTTGGATTCGGATGCGGATGGCGATGGAGAAGGGGATATTGTAGTATGGTATACCATAAATAATTCTATTGCTGGAGAGAAAAATGATATTTATGATTATTCTCCTAATGATGTACGAAATAATTACTATATTTATAACAGGGGAAATATTACTTATACGGGTATGGGGCATAAAACCATTGAGAATGAAGAGGAAATTAAGTTATTTATTAATACCATGGTAGCAGCCTACCGGGTAAGTATACAGTCTCCCCAGATAAGTATCATTCAGGGAAACGGAGATGATACTAAGAAAAATTTTGACACGGTAGCAGTAGATATGAATGTAACCGGTCAGGAAGAAAACTTGAATTATCATGCTTATTTTAAAATTGAAGACCAGAATATGGTAAGTGAAGAGAGAAAGGAAATCCGGGTGAAACTGTATCTTGGCGGTGGAAACAATTCCTGTATCATAAATGGGGAAACCGTAACAGTGACGGAGAAAACAAAGGATAAGGACTGGAAGGTATATGAGGGGCTTACAAAAAATTTGGTAATCCCTAATGAGGCAGGGTATTATCTTTTAAAGGCAGGACAGGAATATTATGTACAGGTGCCTTTGACGGAATATGATGGGGAAGAAAAAACAGCAAATCTTTCCCAACTGAAAAGCCTGAATTTGTATCTGGAGGCACAGACACTTATTTCTAAACGGAGGACAGTGAAAGAATCGGCATTTGCTTATGATTGTCTTACTTTGACACAACTAAATCTTTTTGACTTGGATTGACAGCAGGCAAAAGAATGGTATCTTAAGTTTTAGCTAGATTAAATAGAAAAAACATGATATGATACTACTTATCGGTAGTGAAGCTATAAGGAGATTTTGAAAATGGAATTGCAGAAGAAAAAGAATAGAAATGGAATTTTTTACCAGATTCAAAATAGAATTGGAAAAAGTGTCTTGATGGTTTTTGTTTTAGTTGCCTTGGTTGCCATTGTCATGGTAAATAGTATTGTCAGTGACGCAAATGATACGGAACTGCAATTAGAATCTCAGCTGGTGTCCAGTCAGTTATCAGAATTTATGGCACCTTTTGAGACCATGACCGATCAGCTGGCTGTCAACACGGAGCTGCAGCTTTTGATGAAAACTTTGTCCATGGCAAAAAATTTGGAAAAGCACAGCTGCTATCAGGATGCACTTAAGAATATAACAAACGTACATAATTTAGATTTGGAAAACATTCTTGTGGTCTGGTTTGCTGATGTGGACGCCAATGTAGCGGCGCAGTCCAATGGCTATATTACAGATGAAAGTTTTGAGGTAACTACAAGACCATGGTATAAAAGTGTAGAGGAAAACAGAACCGTATTTACGGTTCCTTATGAGGATTCGGTTACTGGAGACATGGTATTTACCATTGCTTCTCCTGTATACGACAGCAGCAATAACAATGCGGCTATTGGAGTTGCAGGTATGGATATTTCCCTGCAGTCTGTTATGGAAACTATGTCAGAATATAAAATAGGGAAGAATGGATATGTTATGCTCCTTGCAGATGATGGTACACTTATTTATCATCCGGAAGAAAATCGTGTCGGGACCAACATCAGTGAAATGAATGTTTCGGATAATCTGCTGAGTGCTATTTCGGAGAAATCGGAAGGATTTATGAATTATACGGTGGCAGGACAGGGAAAAGTTGGGTATCTGGCAAACGTAGGAGAAACCGGTTATGTGGTAATCAGCTGCATTACGGTATGGGAGTATTATTCGTCCATTATTACCATGATAGTGATGTTTGTGATTCTTTTTGTGATTGGTATTATTCTGGTTATGTTCAGTATGAGAAAAACAGCGGGAAAGATTGTTGAGCCGTTAAAGGAACTGAACGAAACTGCAAATCAATTGGCAGAAGGAAATCTGCAGGTACATATTAATGTAGAATCAGAGGATGAAGTCGGAGATTTAGGAAGGTCCATAGAGAAAACCGTTAACCGGCTAAAAGAGTACATAGATTATATTGATGAAATCTCAGATGTTCTGGCACAGATGGCAGATGGTAAGTTGGCAATTCAGCTGAAATATGCTTATGTAGGTGAATTTCAGAAGGTAAAAGAAGCTTTGCTGCATATTTCAGAATCCATAAATGAAGTGATGCATAATATTAAGGATAGTTCCGAACAGGTATCCGTTGGTTCGGATGATTTGGCGAAAGCAGCTCAAGGGTTGGCAGAAGGCGCAGAAACACAGGCAGCAACAATTCAGGAATTGGTGGCCTCTGCAGTGACCGTGGCAAATCAGGTGGAAGAAAGCAAAAATGATGCAGAAGAATCGGCTCTTAGAACTCAGGAAGTAACCATGATGATGGGAGAGAGTCAAAAACAGATGAACCTTATGCGTGAAGCCATGAATAAGATTCAGGAAACCTCTAATAAGGTAGTTGGTATCATTAAAACCATTGAGGATATTGCAGAACAGACAAATCTGTTATCCTTAAATGCTTCTATCGAAGCTGCCCGGGCAGGAGAAGCCGGCAAAGGATTTGCAGTTGTGGCAGGGGAAATTGGAAATCTGGCAAGTGAAAGTGCTCGTGCCGTAAATACAACAAGAGATTTGATTGCCCTTTCCTTGAGTGAAATAGAAAATGGAAATGCACTGGTAGACGAAGTAGTAGATTCTTTAAGTAAAGCAGTGGAAAAAGTTGAAGAAGTAAACAGTATGATTCAAAAGACCGCAGAAACAGCAGTAACCCAGATGCAGAGTATGAACCAGATTAGAGATGGAGTAGAAGAAATGTCCCATGGAATTCAGGATAATTCTGCCATGGCAGAAGAAACGTCGGCAACCAGTGAAGAATTGGCGGCACAGGCGGTAACTTTAAATGAGTTGGTTCAGATGTTTGAATTAAGGTAAAAGAGTGAAATGCAATTTTTAGTGAGGGGCTGTTGCGGTTTATGCAACAGCCCCTTTGCGTAAGATAAAGGAGAAAAAATGGCATTACAGAGTTTTAATAAAAAACTGGAAGCAAAAAAGCATACTATGAACGTTTATACAAGAAGAATCCTGTTTTCCGGAGTCTGGATTACGGCAGTAATGATTCTTATACAGTTTATGATGCTCATAGCCATGTTTTATGCATTTAGTGAATACAGCAATTTTATTATGGAAGCAATGACCATTGCCGGAGTAATTGTAATGATTTATATTATCAACGAAAAATCCAATCCGGCATATAAAATTGCATGGATCATTCCCATTATGTTGTTTCCTTTAGTGGGAAGTATGCTTTATCTGTTTGTGAAATTTAATTTTGGAAATATGGCAGCCAAAGGAATTTTACAGAAAAATATAAAAGAGACAAAAACGTATGCAAAAACCGATGAGGATGTCAGAGAGGGGTTAGAGAAGGAAGAAAGTAAATTCTCGAAAATCGCTTCTTATATTGAAAATGCCGGAGGATATCCCATTTGGAAAAATACTCGAATGGAATACTATCCTTTGGGAGATTTTCTTCTGGAGCCAATTATAGAAGAACTAAAAAAAGCGAAAGAATATATCTTTTTGGAATTTTTTATGATAGAAGAGGGAATTTTTTGGAATCGTATTCTTGAGGTTTTGGAAAGAAAAGCGGCAGAAGGAGTTGAAGTCAGACTTATTTATGATGATTTTGGGTGTGTAGCATTACTTCCAAGAAAATATCACATGTTATTAAATAAAAAAGGGATTCAGACAAAAAGATATGCAACACTTCGTCCTTTTCTGTCTACGCATCTGAATAACAGAGACCATAGAAAAATGATAATTATAGATGGTAAAACGGCTGTCAGCGGCGGAATTAACCTTTGTGATGAATATATTAATGCCTATGAAAAATATGGACATTGGAAAGATAACGGATTTATTATAAAAGGGGATGCTGTATATAATTATCTGATGATGTTTTTGCAGATGTGGAACACTATGACAAAAAATGGCATGAAGGAAGATAAAAAGTATCTGGAAAATCTAAGGTGTTTCATAACAGAAGGGCATTCTGAAAACGGAAAAGCAGGTGAAAGTAAGAAAAAACATGAGAAACAGCCTTCGGGGTATGTGATTCCTTATGGAGATGGACCGCATCAAGAAGAAAACGTAGCAGAGCAGGTTTATATGGATATTATCAGTCGGGCAACAAAATATGTATATATTATGACTCCCTATCTGATTTTGGACCATGAAATGAAACAATGTCTGATGCATGCCTCTAAAAGCGGGGTAGATGTAAGAATTATCATGCCTCATATTCCGGATAAGAAAGCGGTATTTGCCGTTGCAAGAACTTATTATCCTCAATTAATTAAATCAGGAGTTAAGATTTATGAGTATGCCCCCGGGTTTGTACATGCAAAAACTTTTCTGGCGGATGATGAAGTAGCCGTTGCAGGTACCATTAATCTGGACTTTAGAAGCATGTATTTACATTATGAGTGTGCCAGTCTTTTTTATAAAACTGAAGGATTAGACAGAATAAAAAATGATTTTGATACTACCTTTGAAATGTGTCAGCAGATTAGCATGAAAGAATATTATAGATTTTCCATGTGGCAAAAAATAACAGGTAGAATTTTAAGAATTATAGGACCGCTGATTTAGCGGTCCTAAGTTTTTTTAGAAAGCATCCAACAAACCGGACTTGCGAAGAGCAGGGCGCAGTGCCATATAAAGAAGCACGGAGACAATGACAGAAATTACTGCATTGATGGAAGTAGAAGCTACGTTCCAGACAAGGGTCAGTTCTGCCGCAGGTTTCCCTAAAATCAAAAGTTTATAGTAGTATCCCACCAGAGGGTCAAAAATGACATTGAATAATAAGCCAGCAATACTGGCTGTCAGACTGACCCGGAATACTTTTTTAGTGTCTGTCAGAGTATTTATGTGGCAGATTTTATGAGCAATTAATCCGGTAATGAGACCGATGCACAGTTTTAAAATAAAAGTTTTCGGTGCATATAGGATGTATACCGGGTCAAGGATATCCCCTATGGTCATACCCAGTGCACCCCCAAGACCTCCATAAAAACCTCCAAGCAAAAGAGCCCCCAGAACACAGACAGCATTTCCAAGATGAATGGAAGTGGCATCACCGCCGGGAAGAGGGATTTTAATCTGTAGGAAAGTGAAGACAACATAGGATAGGGCGGCAAGTAAGCCTACGGTAACGATTTTTTGAATTTGTTTATTTCTCATAATGTCCTCCATATGTAATAAATTTAATGTTTTATAAGCATAATAAAAACAATAGATGAAGCTTACATTTATATGTTATAATTTCAGTATATGCAAAAGTGGTATTTTGAAAAGTACCAATTAAGAGCAAAATAAAGATACCAGTTTGCGAGGCATAAAAGAAAAAATTTATGAAATGATATAATATGTATAAGAATGGCAGTATTAGATAGGTTCTATAGGGGTAAAAATGGAGGAAAATTGTTATGAAAAAAGTGGTAATGTTTGATACAAAGGCATATGATAAAATCTGGTTTGAGGAATGTAACAGAGGCAGATTTGACATTCACTATTTTGAAAGCAAGCTGAACGAAGAAACGGTGCAACTGGCTCAAGGTGCAGATGCTATCTGTGCCTTTGTAAATGACGATTTGAATCGAAACGTAATTGCAAAAATAGAAGAAATGGGAATCGGTCTTGTGGCTATGCGCTGCGCAGGTTACAGCAATGTAGATTATAAATCCGGAAATGGCAGGGTAAAATTTGTGCGTGTTCCGGCATATTCTCCGTATGCGGTGGCGGAATTTGCCATGGGATTATTATTAACCTTAAATCGTAAAATCCATAAAGCTTATAACCGAACCAAAGAATACAATTTCAATATTAATGGTCTGACAGGAATGGATTTATATGGAAAAACAGCCGGGGTAATCGGTACAGGGAAAATTGGGAAAATTTTTATTTCTATTTGTCGCGGATTCGGCATGCGTGTTCTTGCTTATGATGTATATCCTGATAAAAATGCAGACTATGAATATGTAGATTTAGACACTCTTTTTCGGGAAAGTGATATTATTTCCCTGCATTGCCCATTGACAGAACAGACAAAATATATTATCAATGAAGAAGCAATAAAGAAAATGAAGTCCCATACGATTCTGGTGAATACTTCTCGTGGCGGTTTATGTGAGAGTCAGGCCTTATTTAATGCTTTAAAGGAAAAGCGGCTGGGAGGTGCAGCTTTAGATGTGTATGAGGAAGAAGCGGAGTGGTTTTTTGAAGACCATTCGGAAAGAGGGATACAGGACGATACTCTGGCATTGCTGACTGCTATGCCGAATGTGCTGATTACCTCTCATCAGGCATTTTTAACAGAGGAAGCCTTAAAGAACATTGCTGAGGTAACTTTGCAGAATATGGAAGATTATTTTGCAGGAAGAAATCTGGAGAATGAAATTGCAGGCTAAGGTGTTTAAAGTTAGAAAGTAAAGTTAAGAAAAGCATTGGTAAAATGTCCGTATTTCGGACATTTTTACATAGCCTGGAAGATTCAGGACGGAAAATAGAAAGGATATTACAGACGAAATGGAAAAAGAAATGTTAAGTAAGATTAAATTGGTGTGTTCTGATGTAGACGGCACTTTGGTAGAAGAAGGAAAAGGAGGTTTGAATCCTGAGTATTTTGAGGAAATTCGTCGTTTGAAAGAAAAAGGAATCCTGTTTGCAGTGGTTTCCGGACGTTCTTATGCAGGCTCCAGTCCTTTATTTGCACCGGTAATTGATGATGTAATCTTTATCAATGATAATGGTGCTGTATTGACATATCAGGGAAAGATTATAAAAGCGCATACGATTCCGGACGAACTGATTAAAGAAATGGTAGGGGATTTGAAGGAAGAGTTAAAGGGGGTGACCTATCTTTCTGCTTTAACCGGAAGTTATGCATGGAAGGGAAATCCGGAATTTTGTAATCTTTTAAGGGAGGATTTTTCTCTCAAGGTAACGGAATTAGAACAAATGCCTCAGAGTCTTCCGGAAGGCGCAGGAGTTATGAGTATAGGAGTCTATGACCCGGTAGATTCGGAAGCGGCAGTAGGAGCGGAATTTATTGAAAAATGGAATCATCATGAGAGGATACAGGCTGTGCCGGGAGGGCAGTTCTGGTTTAATATTATCCAGAAAAATGTGGATAAGGGAGTGGCATTGCAAGAGTTGATGGAAATGTATGATATTGCACCGGAGGAAGTCATTGCCATTGGGGATAATATGAATGATATGGGAATGCTTACCAGTGTCCCGAATAGTGTTGCTATTGGAAATGCACGTCAGGAAGTTAAGGATGTCTGCAAGTATATTGCAGATACCAATGAAAATGATGGGGTACTGCAGATTTTAAAGAAACTTTAAAAGTTGCAGAATGGAGCATAAAAAATGATGCACTGCCGGATTTGTGTAAGTGGGCGGTAAAGGAAATAGGAAAAGAGCAGGCAGTTTAGTATAAAAAACAAAAGAAAGAAGAAGAGAGATGAAATTTGTAATCCAAAGAGTTAAGCATGCATCTGTGACGGTAGAAGGACAGGTGATTGGAAAAATCGGAACCGGTTTTATGGTTTTAATCGGTGTCAGTGAAGAGGATGATGAGACAATTGCAGATAAGATGGTAAAAAAGCTGGTGGGTATGCGTATTTTTGAAGATGAAAATGGAAAAACCAATCTGGATTTGCATAGTGTGGGAGGAGAATTGTTGTTAATCAGCCAGTTTACCTTGTATGCAAATTGTAAAAAAGGATATCGGCCAAGCTTTATGGAAGCTGCAAATCCGGAGAAAGCCAGGGAACTGTATGAATATATTATTTCAGAATGCAAAAAACAGGTTGAAGTTGTACAGTGTGGAGAATTTGGCGCAGATATGAAGGTGGAACTGTTAAATGATGGTCCTTTTACGATTGTGTTAGACAGTCAGCAGTTATAGACAGTCTGTGTCTGAAAGAGCATTTGCCATAGGAGTATGAAAAGCGGTTTTAAAGAGAACGTTTTAAGAAAAAACAAAAAAGGTTGAAAACCACGGTTTTCAACCTTTTTCAATCGGAATGACAAGACTTGAACTTGCGGCCTCTACTTCCCTAAAGTAGCGCTCTACCACCTGAGCCACATCCCGATGTTGAATAAGCAACATGGACATTATATTGTTTGTAGATGAATTTGTCAAGAGAAAAAATGAAAAATTCAGAATGCGGGGCGGGGGAAAATGAAAGCTCTTTACCTAGGCAGAAAGGTTGGGGAAAGAAGAAAGATATCATTGACTTTTTTATACAAAGAACCTATCATTAGGAAGGATTCGATTACATAAATATTAAGCTAGAAGAGTTATGAAAAATAAGGAGCAGTTTAATGAAAAAAGAAAAAAAACTTCCTGCAGTAAAGCTGTTGTTTCAGTTATTACAGGGAGCATTGGTTGGATTGGGAGCGGTGTTACCGGGAATTTCCGGCGGTGTATTGTGTGTGGTTTTTGGGATTTATAAGATTATTATGGAATTTCTGGCAGATCCCTTCAAAAAAATGAAAACTCATTTCCCTATTTTGATTCCTTACGGAATCGGTGCCATCATCGGTTTTTTAGGAATTGCCAATGTGCTTTCGGTTTTATTAGAGAGATATCCGGCTCCCAGTGTCTGTGTATTTATCGGTCTTATCGGTGGAATGCTGCCTTCTCTTTTTAGAGAAGCAGGGGAACAGGGAAGAAACCGTAATTCATTTATGGCGATGGGGATTGCCATGGTAATCATTTTTGCACTGTTGATTAGTCTGAAGGTATTTTCGGTGGAGATTACTCCTAACTTTTGGTGGTATTTGTTCTGCGGTTTTAGTCTGGCATTAAGTGTGATCGCGCCGGGAATGAGTTTTTCTACGTTGCTTATGCCCTTGGGGCTTTACGAACCTTTTGTGGCCGGGATTGGACATTTTGATTTTGCGATATTGATTCCCGGAGGGATAGGAGCTTTGATAACAGTTATTTTGTTTGCAAAAGCAGTAAATGCATTATTTGAGCATTACTATTCTGTAGCTTTTCATGCAATCGTGGGTGTAGTAATTGCAGCCACCATTATGATTATTCCGGTGTCAGGATTTACCTCTGCAGGAAGCAGCATGGTAAATCTTATCTGTATTGCAGGCGGAGTAATTGGGGCACTTGCATTAGATAAGTTTAATCAGAAATTTGCAGATAAGAAATAAAAACAGATTACTTTTAGGAGGAGAGAAGAAGTGGATTATTTATTGGAAGGTGTATTGAAACTCTGTGATTTTAGCGGTGGCGGCTGGAAGTCGTTAGTGATGTTTGCCATTGGGATTCTTTTAATCTGGCTTGCCATTAAGAAAGAATATGAACCCTCTTTATTATTGCCAATGGGATTTGGTGCGATTCTTGTAAATTTGCCTTTGTCAGGTGTTCTGAATCAAACTGTAGGCGGAATTCAGGCAAATGGAATTATAGAATGGTTATTTGAAGTGGGAATAGAAGCTTCTGAGGCGATGCCGATTCTTTTGTTTATCGGAATCGGGGCTATGATTGATTTCGGACCTTTGCTTTCTATGCCATCCATGTTTTTGTATGGAGCAGGGGCTCAGTTTGGTATTTTTGCAGCGATTCTTTTGGCCGCATTTTTAGGTTTTGATATTAAAGATGCTGCGGCCATTGGTGTCATTGGTGCTGCAGATGGTCCTACCGCGATTTTGGTTTCTCAGGTGTTGAAATCGGAATATGTAGGCGCCATTGCCGTGGCAGCATATTCTTATATGGCTTTGGTTCCTATTGTACAGCCATTTGCCATTAAATTAGTAACAACCAAAAAAGAAAGATGTATTCATATGGAATACAAACCGGAATCTGTTTCCAAAACCATGAGGATTGTGTTCCCGGTTGCCGTAACCATGATTGTAGGTCTGGTGGCACCACAGTCTGTTGCTTTGGTAGGATTTTTGATGTTTGGCAACCTGATTCGTGAATGTGGAGTGTTGGGAACCATGTCAGAAACAGCACAGAATCAGTTGGCAAACTTAGTTACATTATTATTAGGGATTACCATTTCCTTTAGTATGAGAGCGGAATATTTTGTACGTATAGAAACACTTATGATTATGGTAATTGGTTTATTTGCTTTTGTGATGGATACGATTGGCGGTGTAATGCTTGCAAAAATCATGAATCTTTTCTTAAAAAAGAAAATCAATCCTATGGTTGGAGGAGCCGGAATCTCAGCATTTCCTATGTCATCCCGCGTAGTTCAGAAATTGGCCTTGGAAGAAGATCCTTCTAATATTTTAATTATGCATGCTGCCGGAGCAAATGTATCCGGGCAGATTGCATCTGTAGTAGCAGGTGGTCTTATTATTAATTTAGTATCACAGTTCTTATAAGAAGGAATGGAGGAAGAAAGTATATGAATCAGACAGTATTTCAGGCTTTGGATATTATGTGGAAAGGTATGCTGGGGATTTTCGTAGCTATTGTAATTATTATGTTTTTTGTAATGATTATGGGAAAATTAGGACAGAAAAAAGAAAAATAAAAATGGCACATGAAATGCACATAAGAAAACGTAAATATATTTGAAATATAAGTTTTCAAAAAAGAGCTTTAACTGACCATGAGAACAGGACAGTAAGGCTCTTTTTGTTTACAGACAGCTTTCAAAGAAATGAGTTTTATAAAAGAGGAAATCCGTCTTAATACATGGTAAAACTCTTTGGGTTATGGTAAAATCTCTGAGTAGGCAAAAGCATAGGGTTAGATGATATGTAAAAGAAAAGGTGAGTTTATGGCAAAAGATTTAAGAAGCAGTATTTTAAAAATGATGGAGCAGGAACCGGAAAAGGAAACGAGGCAGGCTGCAGAGAAAAATACAGGAAAAAGAAAAGAAGGAAAAAAGGAAGAAAGGAAGAAAACCGAGGAAAAAAATGGAAGGGGAAATTCTTTTGTACAAAATAAAAAAAGAGAAAAGAAATTAAGGGGTAAGGAAGAAAGCTATAAGAAGAATAAAAATACCACAAAAGAAGCAGTATCTCATAAATATAGTTCAAGATGTCCTTATAGCAAAAAATGCGGTGGCTGCCAGCTGGTTGATGTGCCTTATGAAAAACAGCTTAAGATAAAGCAGCAGAATTTAAAAGAACTGTTGGGAGAATTTGGAAAGCTGGAACCCATTATTGGTATGGAGCAGCCGGACTATTATCGAAATAAGGTTCATGCTGTGTTTGGGCTGGATGCTAAAAAACGACCGATTGCAGGAGTATATGAGGAGAAAACACATAAGGTAGTGGATGTGGAAAGCTGTTTTTTGGAAAACCAGAAGGCAACGGCAATTATTCGTACCATTAAGGGACTTTTGCGTTCTTTTAAGATTAAAACTTATGATGAAGATACGGGGTATGGTCTGCTTCGTCATGTGTTAATCCGGACAGGATTTCAAACAGGGCAGATTATGGTAGTTTTGGTACTTGGTTCTCCCATCCTTCCATCCAAAAATAACTTTGTGAAGGCTTTATTAAAAGAGCATCCTGAAATAACAACCATTGTAATCAATGTGAATAATCGGAATACCAGTATGGTATTAGGAGAGAAGGAGCAGGTGATTTACGGAAAAGGATATATCGAAGATGTTCTTTGTGAAAAGGTATTTAAAATTTCTCCAAAATCTTTTTATCAGGTAAATCCGGTGCAGACCAAGAAGCTGTATGAAACAGCAATTTCCTATGCGGGCTTAACCGGAAAAGAAACGGTATTGGATGCGTATTGTGGCATCGGAACCATTGGAATGATAGCTTCGGATAAAGCAAAACGTGTGATTGGAGTAGAACTGAATGCAGATGCTGTAAAAGATGCGGTAAGTAATGCCAAGAGAAATGGAATTAAAAATGTGGAATTATACCATAAGGATGCAGGGGAATTTATGGTGCAGCTGGCAGAGCAGGGTGAAAAAATAGATGTGGTGTTTATGGATCCGCCCCGAGCAGGAAGTGATGAAGCATTCCTTAGTTCTGTTGTAAAGTGCAGTCCTAAAAGGGTAGTTTATGTTTCCTGCAACCCGGAAACACTGGCAAGGGATCTGAAGTATCTGACAAAAAATGGTTATAAGGTGATGCGGATGCGAGGAACGGACTTATTTCCGCATACAAATCATGTCGAGACAGTCTGCCTTCTGTCAAGAAAAGCCCAGTAAATCAAAGGTTTCTGCGATTTCGGCAGAAAAATAGATGTGTGTTTTTGTTTCTGCAGAATGGGTATGAGGGAATTGATATACCCAGGGGGATAGGCAGTTTGGAAGCGAAGGAATATCTTTTGGCGTAAGGCAATTATTTGGCAAAAGATAATAAAATGATACAGCACTGTATTTTCGTTAATCGGAGGTACGGTGCTGTTTTACATATAAAATAGTAATTGACCGAGCTCTTTGAGCGAGGGATGCTTCTTGTCCGTAGGGCAAGAAGATGGACTGACAGAAAGAGTTTCGCAACTGTAAATTTACTATTGACTATGTAATAAATTATATTATAATAAGAATAACTAATCTAAAACAAACAATCGAGAATGAATAATCTTGAATGAAGGAGAATCAATATGCCACCAAAACCAAAGTTCAAAAAAGAAGAAATTGTAGCAGCTGCTATGA
>CAZSWC010000015.1:25617-34012 GCA_964610665.1 uncultured Lachnospiraceae bacterium | reverse complement strand
TGATAACCATCAGTGTATCCTGACTGGTATCCCTGCTCCACATAAGCCGCATTATGTAGAGTTTCTTCTTTTCTTTCAAATAGGATAAAATTTAGATACCCAGATTGAAAGGAGAAGAATGGTAAATATGACAACAGAAGAAAAAAAGGAAAAAATAAGGAATTTTGAAAAATATTTGAAAAAGGAAGGGATGGCTGATAATACGATTACTTCTTATGTGTGGACACTTGGTTATTATATGGAACATTATGATTCTTTTACGATATCTGAATTGTTAAAGTTTAAATATTATTTAGATTCTAATTATTGTCCTCAAACGGCAAATTTAAGGATTTTGGCTATGAATAAATATTTAAGGTATACGAAACGAAAAGTAAATTTGAAAGTGACCAAAATTCAGAACAGACAGTTTGTGGAAAATATTATAACAGATTCAGATTATAAATTTCTTAAAAGAAAGCTGAAGAAGGATGGAAGATTAAAATACTATTTTCTTATAAGTTATATAGCAACCACGGGAGCAAGGGCAAGTGAAGTAATCTGTTTTAAAATAGATGATGTAAAAAAAGGATACATGGATATTTATTTTTAAATAATCTGGGAGAGCAGCTTAGTCCGCGAGGTATATCAAAACAGATAAGAAAATATGGGGAAGACTATGGAATATCAAAGGAAGTTTTGCATGCACACAGTTTTCGACACTTGTTTGCTAAAAATTTTTTGGAAAAATATGATGACCTTGCTTTATTAAGTGATTTATTAGGACATGAAAGTATAGATACAACAAGAGTTTATTTGAGAAGAAGCAGTACAGAACAAAGAAAAATAATTGAAAAAATAGTTACGTGGTAGAATGCTTGTTTGGCGTAAAATTTCATCACAAAAAGCTACTAAAGGAATTCGATGAAGTGTCAAGAGTTCTTTGATACGGAGTGAGTGGATAAAGATGAATGAAAAGAAAAAACTACGTCAGAATACATATCGTCAAGGAATTATCCTCTTGAAGCATAGGAAAATAAGTGTTATAGTGGGTATCGGAGAAAAAGTAAGAGTGTGATGCTGTTTATACTTAGAAAGGAAGTACAAAAGTAAATGAATAAAAAGCAAATAAGTGATATCAGAAGGAATAATGGAACGGCTCTTTTAGGGCATACAATTGAAGCCATAATTATTGTGATTTTTTACGTTACACGTTATATAAAGGGAGAAAGAAGTCTTCCCTATACGATGATGATTACGGCATTGGCATTAATTCCAGTCATTTTAGGCCAGTTTTTTTACTTTAAAAATAAAGAGACTTCGATGATTAAACATACCGTGGGGATTGGATTTGCGATTACGTATTCTGTAATGGTATTAACGACACAGCAGGCAAATATTTATGTTCTTGTTATTCCAATGATTTTATTGGTGACTATTTTTGATGATGTAAAGTATTCCATAGAGATTAATACGGGAACTGTTATTTTAAGTTTGATTATGACAATAGGCGGTGCGTATACCGGGAAATTTGGTTATACAGGTTTTGATGGTGCAATTGTACAGGTTACAGCTATGATTTTGGTGGCGGTATATTCGATTTCGGCAGCCATGACATCAAATGCAAACAGCCAGCAGAAATTAGACAATATGAAAGAGGCTCAGGAAAAAACACAAATATTGTTAACGAATCTTTCCACACTGTCTCAGCAAATCCAGAATGGACTGGAAGATATTTATGGTAAAGTAGAAGATTTAAATAATTCCTCTCTTTTAACCAAGGATGCAATGGTAGAAGTTGGAAAAGGAACTTTGGAGACCGCCAATGCAGTACAAAATCAGATGTGCCAGACCGGAGAAATCCAGAATAAAGTGGGAATTGTGAGCGAAGCGGTAGAACTGATTAATCAAAATATGGCAGAAACTCTGGGAGTTTTGGAAAATGCCAATCGGGAAGTGGAGGTTCTGGTCTCTAAGGTGGAGCATTCCGTAAAGGAAGGTGTAGATGCTGCAGATAAACTAGAAACGTTGGATCAATACATTGAAGAAATGCATTCCATTGTAGAATTGATTAATGGAATAACTTCACAGACTACACTTTTAGCTTTAAATGCCAGTATTGAGGCGGCAAGAGCAGGTGATGCCGGAAGGGGATTTGCAGTGGTAGCAACACAGATTACAGAAATGGCAACACAGACAAAAGATGCTACCATACATATTAAAGATTTAATCGGAAATGTTTCCGGTGCAATTACTGAAGTAGTAGACGTGGTTCATGATATGATTGCTGCAATTAATGATGAAAAGCAGTCCACGGAAAATACAGCAGGTAATTTTTCACATATTCAAGATAACACATATATGATTCGTAATAGTATTGAGCAATTGAATGTGAATATTTCAGAACTTAAAATGGCAAATGAGCAGATTGTAGAAGCAATTGAAACGATTTCAGCGATATCCGAAGAAGTAACTTCTCATGCCCATGAAACCATGTCAGCACAGGAAGCAAATTCAGATGTATTAAATAAAATCACAGAACGTATGCAGCAGCTTGTAGTACTGACAAAGCAGGAAATATAAATATAGGAGTGAAAGATAATATATTATGCAGTCGCTTTATGAAGTAATCTTCATAAGGCGACTGTTTGAATTTAAAAAAAAATATTTTTAAACACTATTGCAAATAATCAGCATGTGTGATATAACAGTTATGCAGATAAAATTCTATTTCAAATCTGAATTTCTAATTTCTATTAGACAATTCAAAAAACATTTTCAATTTTTTAGTGGTATGAAAAGTAAAGGCAGGTGGTAATATGGCATAGTATCTTTTTTTATTTAATGCAAATTTTATAAGAGAGGACAAAGGAATATGAGACGCAGAAAAATAGTAGGTCTGGTACTGATTGCAGTAACATTTGTATATTTACTGGCTTCTTTACTTGCACTTTATCAAAATCAAAAAGTTACAATGGAAAAAGGAATTGCAGAGGCATTAAAAGCATATTCTGAAGAAGAAAATCAGGAAATTAAAAAATTAAAAAAAGATTTTAACACATTATCTGAGGATAAGGAATCTACGAAAAATAAGGAGCAGCAGATTCTTAAATTGGAAGGAAGTTTTTCAAAAGTAGAAAAAAGTATTCACAATATGACAGATGGAATCACTGATATTAGTTATAGTATTAATAATATGAGCGAAAAGGTCAGGGAACTGGAAACCACATATCAAGGATATCAGAATCATCTGGAAGACGTGGAACGAAAAGTGAGTCAGATAGAAGAAACAATATCAGTAATAGAAAAATTGGAAGAGAAAACTTCTGAAATAGAAAATCTGAAAAAGGAAATTAGAGAAATAGAAAAAGAGATTTTGGAAAAAGAGACAGCTGAAAAAGAAAATGAAAAAATAAGGAAAGAAGAGATAGAGAAAATAAGAAAAAGGGTAGAAGAGTTGGAAAAAAATGTATTGTATTACCAATATGATAGCGAATTAAATCTTTTGAAGATGTATGGAAATAAGGAATAAGTAATTGCAGATGACGAAGCATAAAGGAAGGGGAATCCGCTAGAGACTTTCTTGACTTGAAACAAAGAGAATGATACACTGAGAAAAGATTTTTAGAATAAAAACACAGATGGAGGAAGTAAAGATGATTGATGGAAAAAAGGTTTTATTCAGCGGTATGCAGTCCACGGGTAATTTAACATTGGGAAATTATTTAGGGGCTTTAAAAAACTGGTTGACCTTAAGTGATGAATATGAATGTTTTTATTCTGTAGTAGATTTACATTCGATTACCGTTCGTCAGGATCCGGCAGAACTTAGAAAGAGAGCGAGAAATCTCTTAACACTGTACATAGCTGCTGGCTTGGATCCAAAGAAGAACTGTATTTATTATCAGTCACATGTTTCCGGTCATGCGGAACTTGCATGGATTTTAAACTGTTTTACTTATATGGGTGAGTTAAACAGAATGACCCAGTTTAAAGATAAATCTGCAAAACATGCAGATAATATTAATGCAGGATTATTTACCTATCCGGTATTGATGGCGGCAGATATTCTGCTTTATCAGGCGGATGTAGTTCCGGTTGGTAAGGATCAGCTTCAGCATTTAGAGATTACCAGAGACATTGCACAGCGTTTTAATGCCATTTATGGGGATGTATTTACGATTCCGGAGGCATATGTAGGAAAATCAGGTGCTAAGATTATGAGTTTACAGGAACCAACAAAAAAGATGAGCAAGTCAGATGAAAATCCAAATGCAAGTATTTTATTGATGGACGATACCGATACTATTATTCGTAAATTTAAACGTGCTGTAACGGATTCGGAAAGTTGCATCTGTTATCGAGATGAACAACCGGGAATTAAGAATCTTTTAGATATTTATTGTGCATGCAACAATAAAACACCGGAGGAAGCGGTAAAAGAATTTGAAGGAAAAGGTTATGGTGAGTTTAAGCTGGCAGTAGGAGAATCCGTTGCAAATATGTTGAAACCTGTTCAGGACGAATTTGCTAAGCTGAGTAAGGATAAAGCATATATCGATAGTATTATTAAAGAAAATGCAGAAAAAGCAGGATATTATGCCAATAAAACACTTAGAAAAGTTCAGAAAAAAGTTGGTTTCCCGGAAAAAATCCGCTAAGTATAAGATATGACTAAGAGCTGTTGCATAAAAAAATAACTTGGAAAAATTAGCATTATGTATAAATAAAACTTTCTTTCTCTTTATTCAGAATTATTTTATTTGCACATAATGCTGTCTTTTTGAAAGTGATTTTTAGTGCGACAGCTCCTTTTTAAATTGGGAAAAAGGAATTCATCTCCTCTGGTATCGGAGCTGTAAATTTCATCATTTTTTGTGTAATCGGATGGCAAAAACTAATGCGGTATGCGTGAAGCGCCTGACGGGGAAGTGCCTCGGCAGAGGGGGCAAGATTATATAAGCTGTCTCCCACCAGGGGAGTGCCGAAGGCGGACATGTGAACCCTGATTTGATGTGTTCGTCCGGTTTCTAACTGAAAAGCAGCCAGAGTATAGTTTTTTGCTTCTTTTAAACGGTAATAGTGGGTGATTGCAGTTTCGCCATGTTCCAAATCTATTTGTCTTTCAATAGTAGAACCGGGTTTCCTTCCGATGGGAAGATGAATTGTACCATATTTTTTAGGCAGGGTACCATCTAAAATGGCAAGGTACAATCTTTTGATTTTTCTGTTTTGCATTTGTCCAGCCATTATGCTGGCAGCATACATGTTTTTTGCAAGTATCGTTAAGCCTGTGGTATCTTTATCTAAGCGGTTAATGCAGCGAAACACAAAAGGGGTATGTAAGCGGGTTTCAAAATAATAGGCGGCAGCATTGGCCAGAGTATTTTCATAATTATTTTGGGAAGGATGAGTCGGCATATTTGCAGGCTTGTTGATGATGATAATGTCTTCGTCTTCATAAATAATAGGAAAGGGGAGCGGTTTAGGGACTATTTTTTCATTAGAAATCAGTTCCTGAATATGAATTTTTAGTTTTTCTCCGGCTTTCAGAACATAATTCATATGTACCCATTGGTCATTTATCAGGACACTTCGATGCATTTTTTTTAATTCAATGATATTTTGGGATGAAAATCCATGAAGTTTCAAAAAATCATATATGGTAAGATTATTTTCTTTCTGTGAAATTGTATAGGAAAGGATTCGCTCCATGTTTTGTTCTCCTTAGGTGATGTTAGTCTGTCGAACCTGTGATAGAGGAACGGACAGGCAATTTTTATGTATATAGGATTAAAGTTCTCAAGATATAAAATATAGGAAATATGATAAAGGTGTCAATAGGCAACATGGGGGAAATAGGTTTATTTTGTCTGACAGAATCTGATTGGTCAGATATAAAATTAGAAAAAGTTATTAACAAAAATCTGGACTTATGATAAAATTTAGTGCATAGAAAATGATAAAATTTACGGAAAGGACGGCAGCATGAAAAAAGAAAAGTATGTAGCTTACGTTTCGGCTTATACAATGGGCGGAGATCAGTATGGAATCAAAATATATGATGTTGATATGGAAAATGGAAGACTGATGCCGAAAGATGAGGTTGCAATTACCAATTCTTCTTATATTACCATTTCTCATAGTGGAAAGTTTCTGTATTCCATTACGGATTTTGGCATAGAAGCATACAGAATAGAAGATGATGGAAGTCTGACGGAGATTAATCGTGGTTCTATCAATGGAATGCGTGGTTGTTATATTTCTACAGATTATGAAGATAGATATATTTTTGTGGCAGGATACCATGACGGAAAGGTAACTGCTTTAAGATTAAGAAGTGATGGTGGAGTGGGAGAAATTACCGATGAGATTTATCACAAAGGACTGGGGAGTATTGCGGAGCGAAACTTCCGACCTCATATTAATTGCGTAAAAATGTCTCGTGATAACAAGTATTTATTTGCAGCAGATTTAGGGATGGATCATGTAAATGTATATAGATTAGATCATACAACGGGAAAATTAAAACTGGTAGATATTATCAGAAGTGAGTTGGAGTCTGCGCCAAGACATTTGAAGTTCAGCAAAGATGGAAGATTCTTATATATTGTACATGAATTGAAAAATTATATTGATGTATATGCTTATACGAACGATAATAATAATCCGGAGTTTGAAAAAATCCAGACAATTTCTACTTTAAATGAGTATCATGCCTCTTTGAGTGCTGCCAGTGCTTTGAATTTATCTGCGGATATGCATTATATGTTAAGTTCTAATGCAGGTGACAATAGTGTGATTGTATATAATATAGAGGAAGAAACCGGCATGCTGTCTAAGATTTTCTGTCTTCCGGTAAGCGGAGATTATCCAAAGGATGCGTCTTTGTTCCCAGATAATAAGCATTTGGTTTCTTTAAATCATGAAACAGATACAATGACATTCTTTAATGTAGATTTGGAAAAAGGTTTGCTTGTTATGAATGGAAAGGAATTGAAGGTAGATAAGCCAAATTGTATTATCTTTCATAAATTATAGAAGCTGCAAAAAAAGATATATCATTTGACCGAATGCTATTTGTTGTGAAGATAGAGCAGAGATGGAAAAACGAACAATAATGAAAATAAACCAGCCCACCGACGAAGTCGGTGGACTGATTTATTTTTTGTAAAAATTTATAATAGAATCTAATCTGGCACTCATATTAAGAAGCAGGGCATCTAAAATAGTAATAGCAGCCATGGATTCCACCACAACGACAGCGCGTGGAACAATGACCGGGTCGTGTCTTCCCTGAATCTGAATAGAAACATTTTCTTTGTCCCGAGTGACGGTTTCCTGAACAGAAAAAATAGAAGGTGTGGGCTTGATGTAAGCACGCATTATCAAGGGAGAACCATCACTGATACCACCTAAAGTTCCTCCGGAGTGGTTGGTTCGTTTCTGAATTGTATGATTGTTTATAAAAAAGCTATCATTATTTTCAGAGCCTTTTAAAGTGGAAGCATGAATTCCTTCGCCAATTTCAAAAGCTTTAACGGAACCAATGGAAACAAGGGCTTTGGCCAGATTCGCATCCAGTTTTTCAAAAACCGGATCTCCTAAACCGGTAGGAAGACCTGTCACCCGACATTCAATGACACCTCCGGCAGAATCATGATTTTTCATACATTCCTGCAAATAACTTTCCGCCTGTTCATTGGCAAGAATATCCGGCATACAGGTAGGTGTTTTTAAAATAGCAGAGGCATCAAAACGTTCCTCGGATATAGATATAGGACCTATGGAATGTGTGAAAGTTGTAAATTCTATTCCCATATTCTTTAAAATCAGAGCAGCGATGGCACCGCCGGCAACCCGCCCTATGGTTTCTCGCCCGGAAGAACGTCCGCCGCCACGATAATCACGAAATCCATATTTTTCATCAAAGGTATAATCTGCGTGTCCGGGACGATAAACAGAGGAAATAGCAGAATAATCATGAGAATGCTGGGAAGTGTTTTCTACAAGCAAAGAGATTGGGGTTCCTGTAGTTTTACCTTCAAAAACTCCAGATAAAATTTTTACCAAATCTCCTTCTTTGCGGGGGGTAGAATAGTTTGTTTGTCCGGGTTTTCTTCGATTCAAAAAATGTTGAATATCATTTTCACATAAAGAAAGACCGGAAGGGCATCCATCAACCACAACACCAATGGCTTCTCCATGAGATTCTCCCCAGGTGGTAATTTTAAATATTGTTCCATAACTTGAACCAGCCATAAAAGTCTCCTTAAATTCTTATTTATTATGATGTTTAAGTATAACGATATTGGGAAAAAAATTCAAGAATATGCAAAGGGAAAACATGGTTTTTCAAAAAAAATACTGTACAAAAAAAACTACTATGGTATACTATGAACACTTGGCGAGGTAT
>CAZSWC010000015.1:0-25517 GCA_964610665.1 uncultured Lachnospiraceae bacterium | reverse complement strand
TAAACGAGCCTAGTGAGAATGCATGCAGAGCATACTATGAACACTTGGCGAGGTATTAAACGAGCCTAGTGAGAATGCATGCAGAGCATACTATGAACACTTGGCGAGGTACTGTTAAATTTTAAATTGACTTGAAAGTTTGAGGATATATGAGAAAGACATGGAAGGAAAATCAGATTTCAAAATGTATAAAAACCGGTAATAAGCACCGGAAATTAAAGCCTCTAATGCTATGGATGATCATAATGATTGTTTTATTAGATCATATAAGACTTTTTTTTATGAACAATCGAAAACGTTTGTTAGGAACAGCCGTTTCTTTTTTAGTTTTTATTGTAAGCAATAGTTTTTCAGCACCTGCATTTCAAAGTCAGTCAGAACAGTCATTATTAGAGGGGCAGGAACTGGTGGAAATGTCAGAGGAAGAAGAGGAAGCCTATTTTGAAGAAAAGATAGAAACTATTTTAGAAGAGGATGTTTTGAATGAGTCCGGGGATAAATATTCGGTTGATGAAATCCTAAAAAATACCACCGTGACAGAATATGTTTCTAATGGAAGTAATGTAACAGAAGAAAAGAGGTTTTCAAAGGAAGACTGGAACCTTATATTGGTAAATAAACAGCATCCGGTTCCGGAAAACTATACCTTTGAATTAGGAACCATAGCCGGCAGTATGAAGTGTGATGCCAGAATTTTGCCGGAATTGTTTGCCATGCTTCAGGCTGCGAAGGATGATGGTGTTTATCTGGTAGTTTGTTCGCCTTACAGGGATGTTTCCCGTCAGGAAATTTTATTTAATCGAAAAATTAGAAGCCACATGGCCAATGGCTGTTCTTATATGGAAGCATATAAAAAAGCTTCCCAGATTGTAACAGTTCCCGGAGCCAGCGAGCATCAGATTGGTTTGGCATTGGATATTATTTCAAATGACTATGTTGTGCTTAATGAAGGATTTGAAAATACGGATGCCGGAAAATGGTTAAAGGAGCATGGTAAAGAGTACGGATTTATTTTGCGTTATCCTCGTGGAAAGGAACAGATTACCGGAATTGATTATGAACCATGGCATTTTAGATATGTAGGGAAAGAGGCAGCAACGATTATTATGGAGAAGGAAATCACATTAGAAGAATTTGTAGAAAGTATTATGGGATGAGAAAATAATAACAGAAATTGATAATTTAGAGACAAAGGAGTAATAGAAGTGTATAAACTTTTAAAGCAGGAAGGCAGAGCAAAAAGAGCAGAATTTCATACCGTACACGGTGTCATTCAGACTCCTGTATTTATGAATGTAGGAACTGTGGCGGCAATTAAGGGAGCCGTATCCACACAGGATTTGCAGGAAATTAAATGTCAGGTAGAATTGTCTAATACCTATCATCTTCATGTAAGAACCGGAGATAAGGTGATTAAGGAATTGGGCGGTCTTCACAAATTTATGAATTGGGAGAAACCTATTTTAACGGATTCCGGCGGATTTCAGGTATTTTCATTGGCGGGACTTCGTAAAATCAAGGAAGAAGGGGTGTATTTTAATTCTCATATTGACGGACGTAAAATTTTCATGGGTCCGGAAGAAAGTATGCAGATTCAGTCAAATCTTGGCTCTACCATAGCCATGGCATTTGATGAATGTGCACCGGCAAAGGCTTCCAGAGAGTATGTGATACCATCCGTAGAAAGAACGACAAGGTGGTTAAAACGGTGTAAAGAGGAAATGGCAAGATTAAATAGTCTGGAGGATACCATAAATAAAAATCAGCTGTTGTTTGGTATCAATCAGGGAGCCGTATATGCGGATATTCGAATTGAACATGCAAAGCGAATCCGGGAAATGGAATTGGATGGTTATGCAGTAGGCGGACTTGCAGTAGGAGAAACTCATGAAGAAATGTATTATATTTTGGAAGAAACAGTTCCCTATCTTCCAAAGGAAAAACCTACTTACTTAATGGGAGTGGGAACTCCTGCCAATATTTTGGAAGGAGTGGAAAGAGGTGTTGATTTCTTTGACTGCGTATATCCTACCAGAAATGGACGACATGGACATTTATATACCAATCATGGGAAAATTAATTTATTTAATGCAAAGTATGAAAAGGATATGAGACCCATCGAAGAAGGATGTCAGTGTCCTGCCTGCCAGAAATATTCCAGAGCCTATATCCGCCATTTGTTAAAGGCGAAAGAAATGCTGGGAATGAGACTGTGTGTTCTGCATAATCTGTATTTCTATAATACAATGATGGAAGAAATCAGAGAGGCACTGGATGAAGGCAGATTTGCCGCATATAAGAAAGTGAAACTAGAAGGCATGGAAGCAAAAGAATAAATGAAAAATATAAAAGTATGAAAATTTGATAAAAAACTTGAAAGATTTGTTTTTTTTGTGTATGCTAGAAAAGATGTTTTACGCAAAATTTATTAGGAGGAATTATAAAATGGGTATTTTATTAACTGAAGAAACAATGTTTGGAGGCATGAGTGCCGGATTTGTTATGGTAATCTACATTGTTTTAATCTTTGGATTTGTTTATTTTGCATCTATCCGCCCACAGAAGAAAGAACAGAAGAGAGTGGGAGCGATGCTTGCAAATATGGAAATCGGTGACAGTGTTCTTACAACAAGCGGTTTTTATGGTGTATTGATTGATATTTCTGATGACACTGTAATTGTAGAATTTGGAAATAATAAAAACTGCAGGGTTCCCATGCAGAAATCTGCTATTGCACAGGTTGAAAAAGCAGGAGAATAACATAGAAGAAAGAGGCATGTGATGGAAAAAACAGAGGCCGTAAATAAGTTAAAAAAAGCCGGCTATCAGGTGCAGTTTGATTCTTCTATAGTAACGGTTCTTTTAGAGAAAAATACGAGTCTGACTCAGGAAATCAAGAAGTTAAAAGCTTATTTTAAAGAAATTGGATATGATGC
Organism: uncultured Lachnospiraceae bacterium; assembly: GCA_964610665.1. Lineage (GTDB taxonomy): Bacteria > Bacillota > Clostridia > Lachnospirales > Lachnospiraceae > SFDP01. The sequence continues at coordinate 22,581 of CAZSWC010000015.1, read as the reverse complement.
CAGTTTTTGCATAAAACAACAAAAGAAAGGCAGCATTCCTGAAAAAATAGAAGAAGAAGCAGAAGCGGATGTGGAAATAGGAGAACAGTTTTCTCTGGAAGATTTTGGAATATCTTAAACTCTGATGTGTCATCACATCAGGAAAACTGTAAGAAAGAAAAGCATTACATACAGGGAGAGTAATTTTAGCAAAGTAAAATGAAACTTCGGTTGTATGTAATGCTTCTTTTTTATTTTTTTCTGGTAAGTCTTATTCTACATAAAAGAGCGGGTGTCGAATTTTTCTTCACAATATTTGCAGCGGTAAACTTCCTTTTTGTCATCGGAAAGCACAAATATATGAGGTAATTCCTGCTCTGTAGAAGTAATACAGCGAGGATTTTTACATTTGAAAATATTTTTTACTTCTTTAGGAAGAATCAATGCCTTTTTCTCAACGATTTCTCCATTTTTGATGACATTTACTGTGATATTATGATCTAAAACTGCCAATACATCCATATTAATTTTATCAATGTTACATTCCACTTTTAATAAATCTTTGGAACCCATTTTGTTGCTGCGTGCTCTCATGATCATTGCTACGGTACAATCCAATTTGTCTAATTGAAGGTGGTGATAAATGGACATGCCTTTTCCTTCTGGGATATGATCTAACACAAAACCTTCTTCAATTTGTCCTACGTTTAACATAAGTTTCCCTCCATATCAGTGTTTCTTTTATTTTATATCATTTATGCTAATTCTAAGAGTGTTAAGATTAAAGCCATTCGCACATATACACCGTATTGACCTTGTCTGAAATAAGCAGCTCTGGGGTCACTGTCAATTTCTACGGAGATTTCGTTGACTCTTGGAAGAGGATGAAGAACCAACATATCTTCTTTGGCTAAAGTCATTTTTTCTTTATCTAAGATATAAAAGTCTTTTAAACGTACATAATCCTGTTCGTTAAAGAAACGTTCTCTCTGAACACGTGTCATATAAAGTAAATCCAGTTCCGGCATAACATCTTCTAAGCGAATGACTTCCTTAAATGGAATCTCTTTTTCCTTCAGCATGTCAATGATATAATCAGGAACTTTTAGTTCTTCCGGTGAAATGAAGACAAATTTTATGTTTTCATATCGGGTCAATGCCTTAATCAGAGAGTGCACTGTTCGACCAAATTTTAAATCTCCGCAAAGACCAATGGTAAAATTATTCAGTCTTCCTTTTAAGGAACGGATGGTTAATAAGTCTGTTAAGGTCTGGGTTGGATGCTGGTGTCCGCCGTCTCCGGCATTAATGATAGGAATGGAAGCAGCCTCAGAAGCTACTATGGCAGACCCTTCTTTAGGGTGGCGCATTGCACAGATGTCAGTATAGGCAGAAATCATACGAATGGTATCGGATACACTTTCACCTTTTGCAGCGGAAGAGGAGCCGGCATCGGAAAAACCTAAAACCTGTCCTCCCAACTGCAGCATAGCAGATTCAAAGCTTAATCGTGTACGCGTACTGGGTTCATAAAAGCAGGTAGCCAGAATTTTGCCATCGCAGGCATGGGCATATTTGGCTTTGTTTTTTTCAATGTCGTTTGCCAAATCAAACAGTTTGTCCAGTTCTTCCACTGTAAAATCCAAGGGTGTCATTAAATGTCTCATGTTTTAATTTCCTTTCTGTTGGTAGATTTTTACGAAAGATTAGCTGTCACAAAAATGTGGCAGCTATCATAAATTAACATTTATAAGATACAAGTTCACCTACTGTTTTTCTTTTGGGACAGGCAGGTGTTTCGTCGGGGTAACCAATAGGAATAAGAGCAACTAATTCTCTGTCTTCCGGAATTTCTAAATATTGAGAAGCCGGTTTTTGATCAAAAATCCCCATAATAACAGAACCAAGACCAAGCTCATGGCAGGCAAGTGCAAAAGTCTGAGATGCTACACCAGCATCAAACATCTGCCAGCTGTCACCACGCCAGGTAGAAAAAGAACCATCACGTTCAAAACCGCATCTGTTTTTGATGACGGTAACAGCAACTAACATAGGAGCAGCGGCGATGATTTCTCCGTTTCTTGCATAGGTGCTGAAACAATCAGCTGCAATTTTATTCTTTAATTCCCCTTCTACGGCAATGTAACGGACAATCTGGGTATGTTTCCAGCTTGGAGAATAGGAAGCCAGTTCAATTACATTTTCCAAGAGGGAATGCTCAACCGGTGTGTCTTTGAATTTACGGATACTGCGTCTTGTTAAAATACAATCTTTTGTTGTCATAAGATACCTCCGACTCTGTTCAAATCTTTTACTTTTTCATACATTCTAGCATAATACGATTATGGATTCAATCGAAAAAGTTAAGTTATTTGCATTGAAATCATAGGAGAATTAAAGTAAAATAAAACTGATTTTTATTTTACTTGAGGAAGAAAATTGTCTTTTAAATTAAGAGGGATGCAGTTATCGGCGATGTAGGAATTTTTCAAGGAAAAGGCTGAAGAAAAACCAAAGTGGTGCGTAGTCCAAGCGGATTACTTTTTTTATGTTTAATCTGGCTTTTTCATAATTCCAGGGGCAGGCATTAAATTTTTTCAAGAATTGTCCGCTCATAAATTCCCCTAAAAAGATAAAAATAGTATAGACACTGCCACGGAGAAAAAGAGAGGAATTCTTTAAAAATTTGTAAGGAATAACTAAAAGAGAGGCCATGCCATAAATAGGAAACATCCAAAGAGAGGTTACGCCTAATAATTTATAATCATGTCTTCTTAAACTATGAAGTGCGGTGAAAATGATTTCTGTACACCAGCCGATGATTCCGCAGAAAAAGAAGTTGGAAAGAAATTTTTTCATAAGATTCTCCTATCAGATAAAGGCAGTTTGCAAGTGTTAATAGTATTTCTGATATCTGTTTTTTTATTCCATAATAAAAGGAAGATTGAAGAAGTAAAAATATATCAGACAGATTTTTATGAGAAAGAAGAAAGTTGTGGTTGTATGAATTATCAAAAAGCAATGGAATATATAGATTCCTGTGCTGCCTATGGAATAGTTCCCGGGCTTAATAATATTCGTCAGTTGTTGAAGCGGTTGAATAATCCACAGGAAAAATTAAAATTTATCCATATAGCAGGAACCAACGGAAAAGGCTCTGTCTTAGCCTTTATTTCCACTGCACTAACGGAAAACGGATATAAAGTCGGAAGGTATGTTTCTCCTACTATTTTTGAATATCGGGAAAGATTTCAGGTGCAGGGCAAGCCTGTGTCCAAAGCCTGTGTCTGCCGACTGATGGAAGAGGTTGCCTTTCATGCAGATGCCATGGCAGAAGAAGGTTTTTTACATCCTACACCATTTGAGATTGAAACAGCAATGGCCTTTCTTTTGTTTGTGGAAAAGAAGTGTGATTTTGTGGTAATCGAAACCGGTATGGGAGGAAAGCTGGATGCTACCAATGTGATTGAAAATACATTAGTGTCGGTTCTTTGCCGGATTCAAAGAGACCATATGGAATATCTGGGAGAAACCATAGAGGAAATAGCAGCACATAAAGCAGGAATTATAAAGAAAAATTCTTATGTAATTTCTGCCTGTCAGGAAAGTGCCGTTAAAAAAGTGCTGGAAACAGCAGTTCTTGATAAACAGGCGGCAGGAATCCGTTTTTTGAACCCGGAAGAAATCAAAGATAAGAAATACAGCCTTCAAAAGACCATATTTTCTTATAAAGAATGGAAAAAAGTAGAAATTTCTTTGTTGGGTACTTATCAGACGGAAAATGCAAGTCTGGCATTGGAAGTTCTGGATTGTCTTGGTAAAATGGGATATAAACTCAAGGAGGAAAAAATTCGAAAAGGATTTTTAGAGACATTCTGGCCGGCAAGATTTCAAGTGGTTGATAAAAAGCCATGGTTTGTGGTAGATGGGGCTCATAATCCGGCGGCGGCCATGGAACTTAGAAAGTCCATTCAGTTTTATTTTACAAATAAAAGAATCCTTTATATAATGGGAGTGTTTAAAGATAAAGAATATGAGAAGGTGATTGCTTCTACCTGTGATTTGGCAGAGCATATCATAACAATAGCAAAAAAAGGAAACAACAGGGCTCTTAGTGCTTTGGAACTGGCAGAAGCTGTTGCAAAAGTGAATCCTATGGTGACAACAGCAGATAGTGTGGAAGAGGCGGTGGAATTATCGTATCTGCTTGCGGATAAGGAGACGGTCATTATTGCTTTTGGTTCTTTAAGCTATCTGGGAGAATGTATTCATGCAGTAGAACATCGTAAGGAAATGGGAAAGGATACTCATGGGAAATAAAGAAAAAATAGCAGAAGGTATAAGATTAATATTAGAAGGTATCGGTGAAGATGTTTCAAGGGAAGGATTGTTAGAGACTCCCGACAGAATTGCCAGAATGTACACAGAGGAGCTTTTTTCCGGAATGGAGGAAGATGTTTCCATACATTTAAAAAAATGTTTTCATGTAGAGAATAATCAGATGATTCTGGAAAAAGATATCCCTTTTTATTCTATGTGTGAACATCATTTTCTTCCTTTTTTCGGGAATGTGCATATTGCCTATGTACCGGATGGAAAAGTTCTAGGCTTAAGCAAGCTTGCAAGATGTGTGGAAGTATTTGCAAGAAGACCTCAATTACAGGAAAGAATGACGGTACAGATAGCAGATGCCATTATGGAGCATCTGAAACCACAAGGGGTTATGGTTATGGTAGAAGCGAAGGAACATATGTGCATGACCATGAGAGGAGTAAAAAAACCCGGAAGTAAAACGGTAACCTGTGTAACAAGAGGGTGTTTTGAAAAGGAAGATATGCAGGAAAAATTTTACAGAATGCTTCGTTAATCGGGAAAGAAACTAAGGATTTGCAGCTTTTTTAAAACTAAAGACAGATAGAGTATGGACAGAGTAAACCGTATTATTAACAATAAAAAATATAAAGAATATCTTGAAAGAATAAACATCTGGGAAAAGGACAGAGAATTTTGCCGGCATAATATGGTACATTTTCTGGATGTATGCAGACTGGCGGAGATTATGTGGCTGGAAGACAGACTTTCCATTTTGGAAGAAAAAAAGGGAGCTGACGGGGAGGAACATAAAGGAAAAAAAGAACGGCTGTATGCAGCAGGACTGCTTCATGATATCGGAAGGTGGCAGCAATATGAAGAGGGAATCCCCCATGAAGAGGCAAGTGCTGCGTTGGCACCTGCAATTTTAAGGGAAAGCGGTTTTTTGGATTATGAAATCGAAGAAATTGTGCAGGCTATCCTAAATCATAGGAATAAAAAGGTGAAAGATACGAACAGTCTTAGTGGATATATATATCGGGCAGATAAGAAAAGCAGAGCCTGTTTTGCCTGTCAGGTGCAGGAAAGATGTAACTGGCCGAAACAGAAGAAAAATCTGGAGATTTAGAGGAGAATGGAGAAAAAATGAAGATTGGCAAATGGAATTTTGAGGTGGATAAACATACTTATCTTATGGGAATTTTAAATATAACTCCAGATTCTTTTTCTGATGGAGGAAAATATCATCAGATGGATAAGGCGTTGTTTCGTGTGGAAGAAATGATAGAGGAAGGGATGGATATTCTGGATATCGGAGGAGAATCCACCAGACCGGGATATTTGCAGATAGGGGATGCAGAGGAAATCGAAAGAGTGTGTCCGGTGATTGAGAAGGTAAAGAATACTTTTGAAATTCCAGTTTCTTTGGATACCTATAAAAGTCGGGTTGCAAAAGCCGGAATCAGTGCAGGTGTTGATTTGATAAATGATATTTGGGGACTGAAATATGATGAAAAAATGGCTCAGGTAATTTCCCAGTCCGGTTGTGCCTGTTGTCTGATGCATAATCGTGAAAATCCGGTATATGAAAATTTTTTTGAAGAGTTAAAAGAGGACTTAAAGTATACCATAAAATTGGCAAAACAGGCGGGAATTGAGGATGACAAAGTGATGTTAGACCCGGGAGTAGGGTTTGGAAAAACTTATGAGAACAACTTGGAAGCTATTCGCCGTGTAGGGGAATTAAGAGAATTAGGTTATCCGGTTCTTCTGGGAACTTCCAGAAAGTCTGTCATAGGAATTACGTTGGAGGTGCCGGTTGAGGAAAGACTGTCAGGAACACTTACTACCAGTGTTTATGGTGTATTAATGGGCTGTGCATTTTTAAGAGTTCATGATATAAAAGCAAATCGGGAAGCGGTGAAAATGACAGAAGCAATTCTGTATGGAAGAGAAGAAGCTTGATAGAAAAGGATAAAAGATTCTAGCAGTGAGGATGAAGAAAGGCATGGATGTTATTAAAATAGAAAATCTGAAAATTTTTGCCTATCATGGAGTTTTTGAAGAAGAAAAGGAAAAGGGACAGAATTTTTTTATAAATGCAAAATTAAAAACAAATCTGAAAAAAGCCGGAAGGTCAGATGAACTGAGGGATTCTACCCATTATGGTCAGGTGTGTCAGCAAATAGAAAAGAGTATGAAAGAGCAGAGCTTTGATTTGATTGAAAGAGCAGCTGAAAAAGTTTGTGAGGATATATTGCTTACTTTCCCGCTGATAGAAGAGGTTACTTTGGAGATAAGAAAGCCGGAAGCCCCCATTCCTTTAGAGTTTCAATCAGTTTCCGTAACAATCACAAGGGGCTGGCATAAAACATATATAGCCTTTGGTTCCAATATGGGAGAGCGGGAACAGACAATTCAAAAGGGAATTGACAGGCTGCGTAAGAGTCCATTTTTTAGAAAGATTCAGGTTTCTGATTTCTTTTATTCAACTCCTTATGGAGGGGTTAGACAGGAAGATTTTGTAAATGGTGTTTTGGAAGCAGAAACCATGTTGGAACCGGAGGAATTATTGGAATTTTTACAAGAGACAGAACGGCAGGCCAATCGTGTCAGAGAGTGTCATTGGGGACCAAGAACCTTGGATTTGGACATTCTGTTATATGATGAGGTTGTTTTAGACAGTAAACAGCTTCAGATTCCCCATAAAGATATGAAAAACAGGGATTTTGTATTGGTACCGCTTGCCCAGCTGGCAGGATATAGAAGACATCCGTTATTCCAGATTACCATAGAGGAAATGGTGAAAAATTTAGAGGAATTTCACATAAAAGAATAGGAAAAGCCCCAGGAAGAAAATTCAGTAAAAAATTAGAAGATAAACAGGCGGAATGGAAGGAAAAGATATGACGGATTTGGGAATTTTAAGACAGCAGTTAGATGAAATTGATAAAGAGATTGTGGAACTTTATCAGAGAAGAATGAATATTTGTGAGGATGTTGCACGTTATAAAATCGCCAATGGGAAGATGGTATTGGATAAGGAAAGGGAAAAACAAAAAATCAACACCTTAACAGCTTTGGCAGAGAATGAGTTTAATGAAAAAGGAATTCAGGAATTATTTGAACAGATTATGTCTATGAGCCGGAAACTTCAATACAGAATGCTGGCAGAAAATAAGGAAAATTTGCGTTTGCCATTTGAACCCATAGATAAAATTGCAAAGAAGGATGTGCGGGTGGTTTTTCAGGGAGATGTTGGAGCATATTCCCACATTGCCATGGAAAGATTTTTTGGAGCAAAAATAGAGAATTTTCATGTAGATACCTTTCGTCAGGCAATGTGTGCTTTAGAAGAAGGAAGTGCAGACTATGCCATTCTTCCTATTGAAAATTCTACGGCCGGGGTAGTCAGTGAAATATATGATTTGCTGGTAGAATTTGAAAATTATATTGTGGGAGAACAGATTATAAAAATCGAGCATTGTTTACTGGGAATACCGGGTGCAAAAATAGAAGATATTAAGACTGTCTATTCTCATCCCCAGTCTTTGATGCAGAGTGCCTCCTTTTTAAATCGGTATCCCTGGCAGCAGATTAGTCTGTTGAATAATGCTTTTGCAGCTAAAAAAGTCAAAGAGGATAAAGACAAGACACAGGCAGCGGTGGCAAGTGAAATGGCAGCCCAGATTTACGGTTTGGAAGTGTTAGAAAAAGGGATTAACCAGGTGGACAATAATTGCACCAGATTTATTATTGTTGCCAACAGAAAAGTGTTTTATGAACAGGCAAAGAAAATAAGTCTTTGTTTTGAAATTCCCCATGAAAGCGGTTCTTTATATCATATTCTTTCGCATTTTATATATAATAATCTGAATATGACAAAGATCGAATCAAGACCCATTCCGCAGCGTAATTTTGAATATCGCTTCTTTATTGATTTTGATGGAAATTTAAAAGACAGTGCGGTACGTAATGCATTAAGAGGTCTTCGGGAAGAAACAATGAATTTAAAGATTCTGGGAAATTATTAATATATTTTTGTGAAAAAAATAATTTGATTTTTTTTAGATTATAAAAAGGTGACAGGAATACGGTAAAGATGAGAGAGCAGGAATTACTTTTGTACCGTAGCTTTGAAGAGGGGGAACTCTTAAAAGATATGGTATGGTTAATGGAAAATTATGAAGAGGATGTTTATCATAAAGAGGAGAAACAGGCTCTTTGGTATGCCAATATTCATAGACTTTTGGAAATGGCAGGAAATTATGGCTTTAGTGGGAATTTATGGCATTGCTATCTGACAAATTTATTAGTAAATAATGAAAACAGCTATAGTAAAGCCTGTGAAATCAGAGGAGAAATTGAGGGAAGTATTAATGAGGCGGTGCTTCATGATATGGTAATTTTCAAAGAAATCTTTGACTATGATTTTGTTCCTATGATGCAGGCATTACAGGTAAAAGGATTGGAACTGGTGTTAGATTATAAAGCCAGTATTCAGGAAAGTAAAGTATATAACAGCCGTATCAGGGATCATATCTGTACTCTGGCAGAACGTTTCAGCAGGGCCGATTGTGCTGAAAAAATGAAAGAATTTCTGACCCGGTTTTATCAACAGTATGGGGTAGGAAAATTCGGACTTCATAAGGCCTTTCGTATAGAGGAATCAAAAGAAGGTGCAAAGATTGTACCAATTCTGAATATTGCTCATGTGCATCTGGATGATTTGGTAGGATATGAAATCCCTAAGAAAAAATTAGTGGATAATACGGAAGCCTTTGTCTATGGTAGAAGGGCAAATAATTGTCTGCTTTTTGGAGATGCAGGAACCGGAAAATCTTCCAGTATCAAGGCGATTGCCAACCGATATTATGAAGATGGGTTAAGAATTATTGAAATATATAAGCATCAATTTCAATATCTTAATGATGTTATAGGTCAGATTAAGAACAGAAATTATAAATTTATTATTTATATGGATGATTTAAGTTTTGAAGAATTTGAAATAGAGTATAAGTATTTAAAAGCTGTTATTGAAGGCGGTTTGGAGAAAAAACCGAAAAATGTTCTAATTTATGCCACCAGTAACAGGCGACATCTGGTGCGGGAGAAGTTTTCGGATAGGGAAGAACAAAAAGATGACCTTCACATGAATGATACTGTGCAGGAAAAATTATCTCTTGTTTCCCGATTTGGTGTTACCATCTTCTTTGGTTCTCCGGATAAGAAGGAATACGGAACCATTGTAAAAGAACTGGCTGCCCGTAATGGAATTGTAATGTCAGAAGAAGAACTGCTTTCAGAAGCCGGTAAGTGGGAACTTGCCCATGGGGGATTATCCGGCAGAACAGCACAGCAGTTTATTGATTATATTTTAGGGGGACAAAAATAAAACTAATGAGGAGGGGGAAGTTTGAAGACAAAGTTATTTGCGGCAATTGATGTGGGTTCTTATGAACTGGCCTGCAAAATTTTTGAATTTTCAGCCAAAAATGGAATGCGGGAAATTGACCGTGTTGCCCACCGGCTGGATTTAGGGAGTGAAAGCTTTGCAAATGGTAAGATTAGCAAAGAAAAGGTTGATGAATTATGTAATGTTCTGGATTCTTTCAAAACAGTGATGGATACGTATCAGGTAGAAAGTTACAAGGCTTACGGAACCAGTGCCATTCGTGAAATGGAGAATCAGATGATTCTGTTAGACCATATTCGGCAAAGAACCGGCATTACAGTTGAGGTAATCAGCAATTCAGAGCAAAGACTGTTAAATTATAAAGCCATTGCCTCTAAGGGAGAAGAATTTAATAAAATTATTGAAAAAGGAACTGCCATTTTAGATATTGGGGGAGGCAGCATCCAGATTTCTTTGTTTGAAAAAAATTCTTTGATTGCGACTCAGAATCTGAAACTTGGAGTACTTCGGCTGGAGGAGCGAATCGGTCATCTGTCCAGTAATATTTCCAATTACGAAAGACTTTTGGAAGAGACCATAAATGCGCAGCTTCTGGTGTTTAAAAAGTTATATCTGAAAAATCGTGAGATTGAGAACATTATTGTAGTGGATGACTATGTGTCCTTTGTAATGCAAAAAATTGAAAAAGAGGGAAAGGCGGTAACGCATTTCTCAAACGAAAGATTTCTGCAATTTTTTAATGAGGCAAAAAAGCTGGAGATTCCAAAGCTGGCTAGTCGATTTGAAGTTTCGGAAGAATATGTAGAGAGAATGTTTATTTCTTCCGTAATTATAAAAAGATGTATCAAAATAATGGAAGCCGGTCAGATATGGACACCGGGGATTGTCCTTTGTGATGGTATTGGTTATGAATATGGACAAAAAAACGGATGGATGAAAGAAGAGCATGATTTTGAAAAGGACATTATTGCCTGTGCCATGAATTTAAGTAAGCGCTATCAGGGAAATGAAAAGCGCAGTGAAACTTTGGAAAATATTGCACTTACCATTTTTGATTCCATGAAAAAAATCCATGGACTGGGAAAAAGAGAACGTCTGCTGCTGAGTCTGGCGGCTATTTTGCATGATTGTGGAAAATATATCAGTATGTCAAATCTGGGAGAATGTTCTTATAACATTATTTTGTATACGGAAATTATCGGATTGTCTCATGTGGAAAGAGAAATTGTAGCCAATGTTGTAAAATTTAATCATATGAAATTTACGTATTATGATGTGGTTTCCGATGGTACAAGATTAGACCGGGAGTCTTACCTTATGATAGCCAAACTGACTGCCATACTTAAGCTTGCTAATGGCCTGGACCGAAGTCATAAACAGAAATTTAAAGACATAAAAATGATGTTGAAGGAACATGACCTTATCATTACGGTAAATACAGATGAGGATATTACTTTAGAAAAGGGATTGCTGGGGGAAAGGGCTGATTTTTTTGAAGAAGTGTTCAGTGTTCGTCCGGTGATTAAGAAAAAAAGAAGTATTGGTTAGGGGAAAATGGGGATGAAGAATAAATTTTATGCATCACAAAACTATTGGAATCGGGAATTAAGTTGGTTATTATTTAATAAAAGAGTTTTGAATGAAGCAAGAGATAAACAGAACTTATTGTTTGAAAGATTGAAATTTTTAAGTATTACAGCTTCTAATCTGGATGAATTTTTTATGGTAAGGGTTGCTTCCTTAAAAGACATGGTAAATGCGGATTATACAAAACAGGATATTGCAGGTTTAACTCCCAAGCAGCAGTTGGAAAAATTAAATGTGGCAACGCATGAACTGGTAAGTCTGCAGTACAGCACATTTAATCGTTCTTTGTATCCGTTATTAGTGCAGCAGGGATTGCAGTTAATTTTGCGGCATGAAGATTTAAATAAGGAACAGGCAGAATATGTAGATAAATATTTTGAAGAATCGGTTTATCCGGTTTTAACGCCTATGGCAGTGGATTCTTCAAGACCATTTCCTTTGATTCGTAACAAATCTCTTAATATCGGAGCTTTGATAAGTAATCATAAAAAAGAAAAAAAAGAGTTAGAATTTGCGACAGTACAGGTACCTAGTGTTCTTCCGCGTGTCATCGAGATTCCTTCAAAAGAAGGAAAAAAAGCTGTTATTTTGTTAGAAGAAGTGATTGAAAGAAATATTGGGAAGCTGTTTTTAAATAATGACATTGTATGCACATATCCTTTCAGGATTATGAGAAATGCTGACCTTTCCATTGAAGAAGATGAAGCGGAAGATTTATTAAAAGAAATCGAAAAACAGATAAAAAAGCGACAGTGGGGGCAGGTAATCCGATTAGAGGTTGAAGCAGGAATCGATAAAAGGCTGTTAAAGATTTTACAGGAAGAATTATCGGTCGAAGAAGAAGATATTTACCGGATAGACGGTCCCTTAGATCTGACTGTTTTAATGAAAATATATGGTTTGGAAGGGTTTGAAGAATGCAAGGTTTCAAAGCATATTCCGCAGCCGGTACCGGAAATTGCAGAAGGGGATGATATTTTTGAAAAAATCAGACAGCAGGATATTTTTATGCATCATCCTTACCAGACCTTCACCCCGGTTGTGGATTTTATAAGACAGGCAGCAAAAGATAAGGATGTTTTAGCTATTAAACAGACTTTGTATCGTGTCAGTGGAAATTCTCCAATTATTGCGGCCTTGGCTCAGGCGGCAGAAAATGGGAAACAGGTTACGGTATTAGTAGAATTGAAAGCACGTTTTGATGAAGAAAATAACATTGTATGGGCAAGAAAACTGGAGAAAGCCGGATGTCACGTTATTTATGGTCTGGTGGGCTTAAAAACCCATAGCAAGATAACACTGGTAGTCAGGAAAGAAGAAGATGGGATTCGGCGGTATGTACATCTTGGAACCGGAAATTATAATGATGCCACGGCAAAATTATATACGGACGTGGGGTTGTTTACCTGTAAAGAATCTTTTGGTGAAGATGCTACGGCGGTATTTAATATGTTATCCGGTTATTCTGAGCCTTTAAGCTGGAATAAGCTGGCAGTAGCACCTCTTTGGCTGAAGGATAAATTCTTATATTGGATTTTCAGAGAAAAGAAGTATGCTTTAGAAGGACAGCCGGCTCGGATTATTGCAAAAATGAATTCTCTTTGTGATAAAGATATTATTGCGGCTCTTTATGAAGCCAGTGCGGCAGGGGTACAGATTGATTTGATTGTACGTGGAATCTGCTGTTTGAAGGTAGGCATAGAAGGAATCAGTGAGAATATCAGAGTCCGCTCCATTGTAGGGCAGTTTTTGGAACACAGCCGTATTTTCTATTTTGAAAACGGAGGCAACTGGGAAATCTACTGTGGCAGTGCAGATTGGATGCCGCGAAATCTGGAAAGAAGAGTAGAGATTTTATTTCCCATTGAAGAAGAAGAACTTAAGAAAAAAGCATTTCATATTTTAGAAGGAGAATTAAGAGATACGTTAAAAGCCAGTGTGATGTTGGCAGATGGAACCTATGAAAAAGTGGATCGAAGGGGAAAAGAGTCTTATTCTTCACAGTATGCTTTTGCAGAAGAGGCAAAAGAAGAAAATCGAAAAGAAAGTAGAAAGGAAAGAGTCTTTATCCCTGCCCGGCATTTTGAGGGATAGAGCAAAAGAAACATAAAGATGGAAAAAATTATTTTAGCTTCCGCTTCTCCAAGAAGGAGAGAATTGCTTAGTCAGATAGGAATAGAATATGAAGTGATTCCCAGTGAAAAAGAAGAAGTAATTACCTATATAAAACCACAGGAAGTTGTGATGCAGCTGGCAAAACAAAAGGCTGAGGAGGTAGCGCATAAGGTACAACGGATAGAAAAAATCGTATTGGGGGCAGATACGGTAGTGGCATTTCATGGAGAGATTATGGGAAAGCCTGCTGATGAGAAAGAGGCATTTGCAATGCTGTCAAAACTTCAGGGAAATCTCCATCAGGTATATACCGGAGTGGCCATGAGTATTTTGCAGGAAGATGGAAGGATAAAATCTCATGTGTTTTATGAAGAAACACAGGTCCAGGTTTTTCCTATGACAGAGGAAGAAATTCTAAAATATATCGCCACAAAAGAGCCTCTTGATAAAGCCGGAAGTTATGGGATTCAAGGAAATTTTGCAGCTTTTATACAAAAGATTGATGGAGATTATAATAATGTTGTAGGACTGCCTGTTGGGCGGGTATATCAAGAACTAAAAAACCTCTTGAAATAGTAGTAAAAATGTTGTACCCTTTTGTTATAATAAATAAGCATACAGGCAAGAGAGGTAATGAATATGCATGAATTTGATGATGTTGTTTTACAGTGCTTTTTAGACAATCAGGAGCAGTTGTTTCCAGAACCTGTTGCGGATTCTTTAGAGGCGGCGGAAGCTTTTTTGGAAGAATGTATGGCGATAGTTGTGAATTCGCCCAAAGAAGTTTGGGAATATTTTGATGAGCAGGGAATTGACATGGAAAATGCGGATGAGGAAGAGATTCTTACAGCGGAAGAAATTTTTGATATCGGGGATGGACGGTATTTGATTGTAGAAGGATAAAGGAGAATAGATACATATGGAAAGTTATCTGAAGTGTGAGAAAGGTTTCCCTGATAAAATGATTAGAATCAGCAGGGCAATGGAAGATATTGCAGCTTCTAATCAACAGGTCGATACAGATATTCATATGGTTGGCGATAGCATTGATATTATGGCAGATACTTCAGACAGCTTATCAGATTATACCATATATCTTAAAGAGAAGACGGACAAATTAAAAGAGGCAGTGAAATCAAAAAGAGAAGATGTAATGGAGATTACAGATGAAATATGTGAACTGATAGAAGAGTGCAATTCTCTTTTGTATGGTTTTGTGGAAATGTCCCATGGAATCCAAAGTATCGTTGGCAGCATTGCAAATGATGTGGATGAAATAACAGAAGCAACGGCAGAGATTTCGGGGGAATTTCAAGGTTTGATTCAGGATAATTTGGAAGTGTTTGAATGAGATAAAAGCATGCGATATTTAGAAGATAGAATGACTTTGGGGAAAATAAAAGTTTTCCCCAAAGTTATTTTTGTATGGCGGGAAATGGATTCCTGTTAAATAAACTGGTATAGCAATGTTGCTGCTTAATATTTCAGATATATTTTTGCAGAATCGGAACCAGACCGTCGTGGTTGTTGTCATTTGCGGTGACCACATCTGCCATTTCTTTTACAAAATCACGTCCGTTTTTCATGGCAATGCTGATTCCGGCAGCTTCAAGCATAGAAAGGTCATTCATTTCGTCACCGGCAGCCAAAGCAGATTCTAAAGAAATGTTTAAGTGACTGCATAACCAGTTTACACTAAAACCTTTTCCGGAGGAAATAGGAAACATTTCAATAAAATAAGGAGTAGAAGTCATAACATGAACCTGGTCTCCCAGTTCTTTCGTAACTGCATCACTGAAATTTTTCATAAGTTCCTTATCCTTTAGAGAAATGGCAAGGCATTTGCAAGGCTCTTTTTCTAAATGTGCCATAATATCATCTGTAAGAATCACCGGTGTGTGCACTGCTTTTTTGTAGAAGCGCAGTTCCTCATCTTCTTTTTGGGTCAGAATATGTGTGTCAGTGAATGTCTGTATATGAATGTGATATTGTCTGGCAATTTCAAAACATTTTCTTACAGAATCATAGGAAAGAGCTACGCGGTGAAGCAAAGTTTTTGAAGTACAATCGTAAATTTCACCGCCGTTGTATCCAATGAGATACATGTTTGGAAAATCTCCAAGTCCTAAAGTTTCTCTTACATGAAGAATGCTGTCCATAGCTCTGCCGGAGCAAAGAACCAGCTTATGACCTTTCTGCGTCCATGCTTTTAATGTTTCATAGGTGAGAGGGGTGATTTTTTTCTCATCATTTAAAAGTGTACCATCTAAGTCTGCAAAAAAGATTTTGGTTTTGTTTTTTCGGTATGCTTTTATATCTTCTAATATGGATGCCGGGATAAATAGTTTACCATAACCAACAGCTAAATCCAGTTTTGGCTTAATGCTTCCATGAAAATCAGAGCCGCCGGAAATTAAAAGATTATATTTAGAAGCATATTTTCGCATTTGCAATTCTTCCCCCTGAGTATATGTGGAGTAGACAGCTTCTATTCCATCAAGTCCGGCATTTTTCAGCTGCATGATGAGGCTTTCCAGATTGCGGTCACTCATATGATAAAGTGTAGGGTGGGCTAAAAAGGCAAGACCTCCCGCTTCATGAATTAAGTCAACCGCCTGTATGGGTGAGATTTTTTCTCTTGGAATAAAGTGTTTTGCGTGGTCTCCAATGTAACGCTCAAAGGCTTCTTTCATGGAAGTGGTATATCCATGGTTTAAAAGATATTTGGCATAATGGCTTCTGGTGATAATGGCATTGGAATTTTCTGCAGCCAGTTTTTCATAGGTAATATCAATTCCTTCGGAGGAAAGACTTTCACACATCTTTTTGTTTCTTAAAATTCTGGAGTTTACAAATTCCTGAATCTTTTCTTTGAAAGCAGGAGAGGTATGGTCGATGTATAAACCCAGAATATGGATATCTTTACCCTGATATTCGGTAGAAAATTCAACGCCTGGAATGATTTCAAGGGGAAGTCCTTCTTTTTGACCATTTTTCACCGCCTGATTATGTTTTCTGGCTTCGGCAATGGCTTCTTCTATTCCGTCCGTAGTATCGTGGTCCGTTAAAGCAAAAGCGGTAAGCCCTTTTTTTACAGCATAGTCTACAAGTTGGGCAGGAGTCATGCTTCCATCTGATCTGGTGGAATGCACATGTAAATCTACAATGTTCATAAAGGATGTTTTCCTTTCTATAATAAATATAATGTAAATTGAAAACAAAAGAGCAGCAATATCCCAAAAGTAAAGGTGTTCTGGTATATGCTGCCCGTTGGTTCTAAATATTATTTCATGAGACAGCTTCCGATTTTATATTTTAGTTATCTTCTTCCGTCTGTGTATAAACTGTACGTTTTCTTGCCATTTCATCGCTTGCAAGATATTCATCATAGGTAGTAATTTTGTCAATTAAAGCGCCGTTTGGAAGGATTTCCATAATACGGTTTGCTGTAGTCTGAACAAACTGATGGTCATGGCAGGAGAAAAGTTCGACTCCTGGGAATTTAATGAGACCATTATTTAAAGCAGTAATGGATTCCATATCCAGATGATTCGTAGGTTCGTCCAGGATAAGGCAGTTAGCACCGCTGATCATCATTTTGGAAAGTAAGCAGCGTACTTTTTCACCACCGGAAAGGACTTTTACTTTTTTAACACCATCTTCACCGGCAAAAAGCATACGGCCTAAGAATCCACGAACATAGGTGGCATCCTTTACCGGAGAGTAACCTGTTAACCAGTCTGCAATGGTATAATCATTGTCAAATTCCTCCGTATTGTCTTTGGGGAAATAAGCCTGTGAGGTAGTAACGCCCCATTTATAAGTTCCTGCATCCGGTTCCATTTCTCCCATCAGTATCTTGAAGAGAGTAGTTTTGGCTAATTCATTGCTGCCTACAAAAGCAATTTTATCATCATGTCCTACAATAAAGGAAATGTTATCTAATACTTTTTCGCCATTGATGGTTTTGGTAAGACCTTCCACTGTTAATACTTCATTTCCGATTTCACGTTCTGGACGGAAATCAATGTAAGGATATTTCCGGCTGGAAGGGCGTATCTCATCAAGCTGAATTTTTTCCAGGGCACGTTTTCTGCTGGTAGCCTGTTTGGATTTAGAAGCATTTGCAGAGAAACGGGAAATAAATTCCTGTAATTCTTTGATTTTTTCTTCTTTTTTCTTATTTGCTTCTTTCATCTGTTTGATCAAAAGCTGGCTGGATTCGTACCAGAAATCATAGTTACCTGCATAAAGCTGAATCTTACCATAGTCAATATCTGCAGTGTGAGTACATACTTTATTTAAGAAATAACGGTCGTGGGATACTACGATAACCGTATTTTCAAAGTTAATTAAGAATTCTTCCAGCCATGCAATGGCATCTAAGTCTAAGTGGTTCGTAGGCTCGTCAAGCAATAAGATATCAGGATTACCAAACAGGGCTTTGGCAAGAAGAACTTTGACTTTCTGATTACCGTCTAAATCCCCAAGGAGACTGTAATGCAGGGAAGTATCAATGCCAAGACCATTTAAAAGAGTGGCAGCATTAGATTCTGCTTCCCATCCATCCATTTCTGCAAATTCTCCTTCCAGTTCACTGGCGCGGATTCCATCCTCATCCGTAAAGTCTTCTTTTGCATAAATAGCATCTTTTTCTTTCATAATGTCATAAAGACGCTGATTTCCCATAATGACAACATCCAGTACGGTAAAATTATCATATTTAAAATGATCCTGTTCCAGTACGGACAGACGTTGTCCGGGAGTAATTACGATTTCTCCGTTTGTGGTTTCCAAAGACCCGGATAAAATCTTTAAGAAAGTGGATTTTCCGGCACCATTGGCACCAATCAGTCCATAGCAGTTGCCTTCTGTAAATTTGATATTTACTTCTTCAAAAAGGGCTTTTTTGCCTACACGATAGGTTACATTGTTTGCACTAATCATATTTAAACCTCATATTTTCTATGTTTTTCCTGTTTTTAAAGTCACAACCTCTATTATACATAAATAGTGTTGTTTTTCAAGGAAAATCGCCTGTTACACAAGAGATTGATTTAAAAAGTAAATAAAAAGAACGTGCAGGTACGGGGAAGCATATCTTTTAAAAGAAGTCTCTTGCCAAATATAGTCGAAAACTGTACAATATAAACAAATGGGGAAAAGAAAAGGGGTATCGATTATGGCTTATGGTTCCATTTCGTTAGAAAAAAGAATTAAAGACAATATTAAAAATTATTCTTTAGGACAGTTATTGGACTTACCAATTGTACAGAAAGAATTGGAAGGATTGAACAAACTTGCGGGGGCTGAATTTTTGCTTACCAGACGCCATGGAGAAGTGGTGGTATTAGTGGGAGAATGGGGAACCGATTCTGTAGATGTGATTGCAGAACCGGGGCTTAAGATTCAGGTGGAAGGCAGGACTATCGGACATTTTTATTATAGAAATAATGGAAATGAAGCTATTGATGAGATGGTAACTGCACTTTTGGATAACTGGAAATTGTGGGCAGAACAAAATTATCTTTATAAGGAAACTGACCAGTTTGTATATGAAATACAGTTTCAGGCAGAGGAAGAATTAAATCGCAAAGTAGAAGGCGTACGAACCGATGCTTTAACCGGAGTTTTAACGCATACATATTTCAGAAACCGGATGAAGGTGCTGGATCGTTCTCAGGTTGCACCGATTGCGGCACTTTGCATTAATATTAATGACTGGAAATTTGCCAATGATCATTTTGGAGATGAAGAAAG
The DNA here is from genome assembly GCA_964610665.1 of uncultured Lachnospiraceae bacterium. Taxonomy (GTDB): domain Bacteria; phylum Bacillota; class Clostridia; order Lachnospirales; family Lachnospiraceae; genus SFDP01. The sequence continues at coordinate 3,413 of CAZSWC010000015.1, read as the reverse complement.
TGACAGATTAATCCGTATTATTGCCAATATCCTTCAAAAAGAGGCAAAGCCGGAATATATAATAGGAAGAGTAGATGGAGATGTGTTCAATGTTATGATTCCTATGCCGGAAGAGGGAGAAGCGGTAGAGTATGCTAAAGCAGTACAGAATGCCTGTAATGAATATGTAGATAAATGTCTTGCACCTTCGGTAGCAATTGGAATTGCAGTAAAGGAAAACGTGGAAGAATTTTTAATGCAGACTTTCTCAGATGCAGAATATGAAATGTTTGAAAATAAGATGAACATGAAAAAAACTCCCGGTTATCAGGAAAGATTAAGAAGAGCATTATAAGGACAGCATTTTTGTTATATTAAGCAGATTAAATTATAAAGAAAAGAGAGGCAGCATCAGAGACAAATTGGGCAGCTCCTGCATATAAAGGAGCCTGATTTGTCTCTGATGCTGTTTATTTTATAAAGAAATTAAGCAGGAAATAAATTTTCTAAAAAAAATATTAAATTGAAGCAAGTTAAAAAACAAAAGAAAATGAAAGAAAGAATGAGAAAAAAAGAGATTTTAAATAAAATACAGCAATAAATCCGCTTGCGGCAAATCCAAGAAAAACATAATATATGAATCAGAGATTAGCACTCGATTCAAATGAGTGCTAATAAATGACAAAAAGAGAGAAAAAATATCTTCAGGAGGTAACATTATGAAATTAGTACCATTAGGTGACAGAGTTGTATTAAAACATTTAGTAGCAGAAGAAACTACAAAATCCGGTATTGTTCTTCCGGGACAGTCCAAAGAAAAACCACAGCAGGCAGAAGTAATTGCAGTAGGACCGGGAGGAATGGTTGACGGTAAAGAAGTGAAAATGGAAGTACAGGTTGGAAATCAGGTTATTTATTCCAAATATTCCGGAACAGAAGTGAAATTAGAGGACGAAGAATATATCGTTGTTAAACAGTCAGATATTTTAGCAATCATTGAAGCTTAAGTGCAAAAAGACAGGCAAACTTAAAAAGATGATTATCTGATATAAGGATAGAAATAACAGATAGTAAGAGAGTATAAAAACAGGAGGTCATAATTATGGCAAAAGAAATTAAAAATGGAGCAGAGGCCAGAGCAGCCTTAGAAGCCGGGGTAAACCAGCTTGCAAATACAGTAAGAGTAACTTTAGGACCAAAAGGAAGAAATGTAGTATTGGACAAATCTTTTGGAGCACCATTGATTACGAATGATGGTGTAACAATTGCAAAAGAAATCGAATTAGAAGATGCTTTTGAAAACATGGGAGCACAGTTGGTAAAAGAAGTTGCTACTAAAACAAATGACGTAGCCGGCGATGGTACTACAACAGCAACTGTATTAGCACAGGCAATGGTTCATGAAGGAATTAAAAACCTTGCTGCAGGAGCAAATCCTATTATCTTAAGAAAAGGTATGAAAAAAGCAACAGACTGTGCAGTAGAAGCGATTGCAAAAATGAGTTCTACCATCAATGGAAAAGAACATATTGCAAGAGTAGCAGCTATTTCTGCCGGAGATGAAAATGTAGGACAGTTAGTGGCAGATGCCATGGAAAAAGTTTCGAATGACGGTGTTATCACAATCGAAGAAAGCAAAACCATGCTGACAGAACTTGATTTAGTGGAAGGTATGCAGTTTGACAGAGGTTATATTTCTGCTTATATGGCAACTGATATGGATAAGATGGAAGCTGTATTGGATAACCCTTATATCTTAATCACAGATAAGAAAATTTCCAATATCCAGGAAATCCTTCCAATTTTGGAACAGATTGTACAAAGCGGAGCAAAACTTCTTATTATTGCAGAAGACGTAGAAGGAGAAGCATTAACTACGTTAATCGTAAATAAATTGCGTGGTACTTTCAATGTAGTAGCTGTAAAAGCACCGGGATATGGTGACAGAAGAAAAGCTATGTTAGAAGACATCGCTATTTTAACCGGCGGTCAGGTTATCAGCGACGAACTGGGTCTGGATTTGAAAGAAGCAACCATGGATATGCTTGGACGTGCAAAATCAGTTAAGGTTCAGAAAGAAAATACAGTTATCGTAGAAGGTGCCGGAGATGTAGAAGCCATTCATGCACGTGTAGCCCAGATTAAGAAACAGATTGAAGAAACTACTTCTGATTTTGATAGAGAAAAATTACAGGAAAGACTTGCAAAACTCGCAGGCGGCGTAGCTGTTATCCGTGTAGGTGCAGCAACAGAAACAGAGATGAAAGAAGCAAAACTTCGTCTGGAAGATGCACTTGCAGCAACCAGAGCGGCAGTGGAAGAAGGTATTATTTCCGGTGGTGGTTCTGCATATATCCATGCATCTAAAGAAGTTGCAAAACTGGCCAACGAATTAGAAGGAGATGAAAAGACTGGTGCCCAGATTGTATTAAAAGCTTTGGAAGCTCCATTGTATCACATTGCAGCAAATGCAGGTCTGGAAGGAAGTGTTATCATTAACAAAGTAAGAGAATCTGAAGTTGGAACAGGATTTGATGCTTTGAAAGAAGAGTATGTAGATATGGTAGCGGCAGGTATCTTAGACCCTGCAAAAGTTACCAGAAGTGCTTTACAGAACGCAACCAGTGTAGCAGCTACCTTGCTTACTACAGAATCCGTGGTAGCAAATATCAAAGAAGAAACTCCTGCAATGCCTGCAGGCGGTGGAATGGGAATGATGTAATCTCATAAATTAATTGCTTTTAAAAGACATGGAAATCCATTATTTTGGTTTTCCATGTCTTTTTCTTTGTACCTTGTTATGGGGGATTTTGTATGAAGTACCCTGCCTGCCTTTTTCCTTTATACAAAATATTTGACTTCAATGATATTATGGCATAAAATATAAAATATTTAATTTTTATTTGTGGTGGTGATTTGTGTGGCAAATGTAATAGATAATGATACAGTAATAATTAAACCGGATTTATTGGAGAGAGAGCAGTTGGATTCGGTAGCAGAATTTAGTGACCCTATGGAGTTATATCAGAAATTGATAGAACGTGTAAAAAAATATCATCCATCCGGAGATATTTCCTTAATTGAAAAAGCATTCCAGGTTGCAAAGGAAGCCCATAAAAATCAGTTTAGAAAATCAGGAGAGCCATATATCATTCATCCATTATGTGTCGCAATGATTCTGGCAGAACTGGAATTGGATAAGGAAACCATAGTAGCAGGAATCCTGCATGATGTGGTAGAAGATACGGTTTTGACGACACAGGAAATCAAAGAGGTTTTTGGGGAAGATGTAGCACTGTTAGTAGATGGGGTTACCAAATTGAAGCAGCTGAAACTGACTTCTGAGCATGATGACAGACCCGCAGATAAACTGGAAATACAGGCAGAAAATTTAAGAAAAATGTTTCTTGCCATGGCGAAAGATATTCGTGTTA
>CAZSWC010000014.1:0-36063 GCA_964610665.1 uncultured Lachnospiraceae bacterium | reverse complement strand
TCTATATATTTTATATTTTTCCGCTCTATTTTCTATTTATTATTGCATTTTTCTTTTACACATATTGTCCGCACATTGTTCCATTTCTACTTGCTTTTATCTAAAAATTATACGATAATAGAAAAAGATAATACGATTTTCGAGGTGCAGCATGGAGTATCAGGCAGAATTAAATTTTTTAAGGGAACTACTAAAGACCTATCGGTTAGACATTCATTTATTTAACAACGACCATCTTCCCGGTCATTATATGCCGGAACATAACTGGATTGGAGAAATGCTGAGTAAAGACGCCTCATTGGACCATGTTTTCTTACGTTTTAAGGAACAGTGTCAGCCTAAAATAGTGTACCAGATAGAAGATGGTTTTTTATGCCATCATATTGCCTTTCTTTTTAAAGAAGACAGACAGAACCCTGTTTTCGCCTATATCGGTCCTTATACTCAGGAATTGATCACCAGACAACATATGACAAAGTTATCCGAAAATTATCGGTTTACTTCTCAGATGACTGCACAGATGGAAGCTTATTATCAGAATGTTGCCTACGTAGAGGATGATACGGCTTTGCTTTCCATCATTTATACCTTTTGCAGTCTTATATGGAATGGTGCAGACAACTTCACGACCAAACAGCTTCATGATTTTTATACCCTGCACTTTGACTCCTTTTTTAAAGCAGCCACAGTAAAAGAGCCTTTGGATTTATCCCATGATATTCAGTATGTGGAAGAACGCTATGATATTGAACGGAAACTGATGCAGGCAGTTGCCTCCGGACAGATTCCCAAAGCGGAACTTATTTTCAGTTCCCTTTCCAAATACCAGTTGGAAGCCCGCTCCAATAATGCTTTGAGAAATACCAAAAACTATTTGATCATCTTAAATACCATCCTTCGGGTTTCCGCCAGGAACGGAGATGTACCGCCTTTTCATATTGATAAGCTTTCCTCCTCCTTTGCCTTTAAGATTGAATCCACCACTTCCACTTCCGCTGCAGCAGCGCTTATGAAGGACATGGTGCGCAAGTATTGCCTTCTGGTAAAAAATCATTCCATGAAAGGATATTCCTTGCTGATTCGTAAGGTACTGACCCAGATTGATTATGACATTACGGCAGATTTAGGCTTAAAGAATTTGGCTTCTCAGCTGAATGTAAATCCCAGTTATCTGTCCACTCTTTTTAAGAAAGAAACCGGCTCTACATTAACGGTATATGTAAACCAGAAACGAATTGAACATGCAGTCTTTTTATTAAATACTTCAAATCTGCAGATTCAGATGATAGCTCAGTACTGCGGAATCCCGGATGTAAATTATTTTACCAAAACCTTTAAAAAGACAATTGGAATCACCCCAAAAGAATATCGGAATTATATTTCCACATCTCTTTAAAAAAAGAGTGTAACTCCTTTGAAAGCTTCAAGGAATTACACTCTTTTTCATTAAACATATTTTTTCAAAGTAGCTCTGACAGCCCCTTTTCCAGCAATTAATTCTTTAAAATATCTGCATACAGTTTCTGCCATACCTGCTTCATACAAGTTGACACCAAAAATTTCTTTCTTTTCCAGAATTGGTTTTAAAGCTGCTTCCACTTCTGCTTCCTCTCCCAGTTTAAATCCTGCCACATAAGGACATACCGTTTCTAAAAGCGGGTCAGGACTTAATTCAAATGCTTTTCCTTCATCATCCACAGCCATTAAATATCTTAACCATCCGGCAAATACCAAGGGAATCAGTTTTAAATCTGCTACATTTAAAGACTCCTCTGCCATATAAGCTTTTATGGTTTCTCCAAAACGGATTGCCAGCTTCTGGGAAGTATCTGTTGCAATACGCTGTGGAGTATCCGGCATAAAAGGATTGGGAATCCGCGTGGTAAGAACTGTATCAATAAATTCCTTCGGATTCAGGATTCCGGGATTTACGACTACCGGAAGCCCCTCTTTATATCCAATGGTTTCTACCATTTTTTTCAGTTCTGCATCTTTCATTTCTTCAGAAATCTTTTCATATCCTAAGAGACATCCATAAACAGCAAGAGTGGTATGAAGAGGATTCAAGCAGGTACAGACTTTCATCTTTTCTACTTTATCTACCGTTTCTCTCTCAGTGAACATCAGACCGCCCTTTTCCAGAGCTTTCGGTCTGCCGTTAGGGAAGGCATCCTCAATCACCAGATATTCACATTCTTCTGCATTTACAAAAGGTGCCACATAGGTATTCTTGGAAGTGATAACCGGGTCTAACCCTTCCAGACCATCTTCTCTTAAAATCTGTTCTACACTTGCATCTGGTCTTGGTGTGATTTTATCAATCATGGACCAGGGGAAAGAAACTTTGGATTTATCATTGATGTACTCTTTAAATCCGGCATCCGCAAGACCATTTTCTACCCATTTTGAGGCAAAGGCATTTACCGCATCATATAATTTATCTCCGTTGTGGGAACAGTTGTCCATACTTACCATGGCAATGGGTTTCTTTCCAGCCAGATAACGGGTGTACAATAAAGAAACCACTTTTCCGATGTAACTTGCAGGTTTTGCAGGTCCTGCTTTAAAATCTTCTGCTACAGAAGGAAGGAATTCCCCTTTTCCGTTTACTAAAGAATAGCCCTTTTCCGTAATGGTAAAAGATGCCATCTGTAAGGAGTCTTTTTCAAAAATTTCAGAAAGTCTTCCGAATTCTTTTTCATTTTCAGAATCCAGAATACAGGATTCCATAATACTTCCCACTACTGTCTTTTCTACACTTCCGTCTGCCTTTAAGGTAACTAACAGGGTATAATCATCATTGGGACGGTACATCTTTTCTATGATTTCATAGTCAAAACCTTCTGCCACTACAAGCCCTCTGTCAAGGAGTCCCTCATTTAATAAATTCTGTACTACATTTGCCTGAAATGCTCTGAAAATGTTACCGCCGCCAAAATGAATCCAGAAGGGATTTTCTTTGGTCGCTGCCATAACTTCTTCTCTGTTGTATTTAGGAAGCTGATATCCTTTTTCTTCCCAAAGCGCTTTATTTGCCAATTCTGCATTGTTAAGTTTCATATTCGCTTACACGTTCCTTTCTTACTTTATTTATTGCCTTACCGCCACCGGATACCTTTTATCCGTAATCTATGACGGCTTTTCTTCTTTTGGATACTCTGTTTATACTATACCTTTCCTATTTTATCAAATAGTTTTTTGCCATTCCTTATTTTTTTTAGGAAAAATAGGAATATTTTCATTCTATTTTCCATTTTCTTTAAAGAATCCTTAGTTTTTGCATTTTTCTGTTTTGTATTGGAGGATTTTTTATGTTATAAATAATGTGAATAGAAGAAAAATAAGGAGGTACTTTTTAATGCCAATGCAAATGGGTTTTCGCTGGTATGGCGAAGGCAATGATAAAATTAAACTTTCTGACATTAAACAGATTCCCGGTGTTACAAGCATCGTATGGGCACTTCATGACAAAATGCCCGGTGAAGTCTGGGAAGTGGAAGAAATCGCCGAAGTGCAGAAACAGTTAGAACCATATGGTTTTAACATGGACGTGGTAGAATCCGTAAATGTTCATGATGACATCAAAATCGGATTACCTACCCGAGATAAATATATTGAAAATTATATTCAGACAATTAAAAACTTATCCAAATTCGGAGTCAAGGTTATCTGTTATAACTTTATGCCTGTCTTTGACTGGACAAGAACAGATTTATTCCACCCTGTAGGAGACGGTTCCACAGCGCTTTATTATGAAGCCGGTCGTATCCATGATGACCCTAAGGAAATGGCAGATTATATTCTAAATAACCTTCATGGTCTGACCTTCCCCGGATGGGAACCGGAACGTATGGCTAAATTGGATGAGTTATTTGAAGCCTACAGACCTGTAGACAAAGAAAAATTATGGGCAAACTTAAAATACTTTTTAGAAGCAATTATGCCTACCTGCCGGGAATGCGACATCAAGATGGCAATTCACATGGATGACCCCCCATGGGATATTTTTGGTCTTCCAAGACTGCTTACCTGCGAAGAAAACATTGACCGTTTCTTATCCATGGTAGATGATGAGTACAACTGTCTGACACTTTGCTCCGGAAGTTTAAATGCCAATCCTGACAATCATGTTGCAGACATTGTCCGCAAACATTGTGACCGGATTGCTTTTGCTCACATCCGTAATGTGAAGCATTTTGAAAACGGCGACTTCTCAGAAGCAAGTCACAGAGACTGTGATGGAGATACCCGTATTCTTGATATCTTAAAAGCTTATCATGATTGTGGTTTTGAAGGCTACATCCGTCCTGACCACGGACGTCACCTGTGGGATGAAGGTCCCGGTAATGTCCGCCCGGGATATGGTCTTTATGACCGTGCCCTTGGTATCATGTACATGTTAGGTGTATGGGATATGTTAGACAAGCTGGAAGGAAAATAAAAAAAAGAGCCGATACAGGAAGAAATTTATCTTCCTGCATCGGCTCTGTTTTAATAACCGCCCCAGTTCCACAAACTTTTTCTAATATGTCAAAGCCTTCTTCTCATTTTACCCCATAAAAATTTCCTTCATTTTGGTAAGAATGCCTTCTGTTAATCCTAACAGCTGTTCTGCATCTTTTTCTACCAAATCCAGTTTTTTATATTTGTATACAAAATGAGGTGCCCCTTTTACCACAAAATTAAGTTTTGGGGAAAACTTCTTCAATAAAACAGGAATTTTTTCTGGGTCTAAAGGTGCATCCGGTTTCATATAAATCAAAATGCGTTCTTTCTTTCCTTTGATTTCTGTCACAAAAATCTCATGTGCCTGCACGCGAATCAGAGAAATCCTAAGCAGGTTTTCCACACTTCTTGGCACTGCTCCAAAACGGTCTAAAAGTTCTCCCCGCATTTCCTCACTTTCTGCCTTATTTTCAATAGAAGCAATCCGCTTGTAAATATCCAGTTTCTGTACCTCATTCATAATATAGGAAGGAGGAATATAGGCATCCACATCCAAATCTACCAAAGTATTGAAATCTTCCAACGTGGTTGGAATCCCTTTTAAATTTTTCACCGCTTCGTTTAACATCTTGCAATAAAGGTCATATCCTACTGCTTCCATATGACCGTGTTGTTTCTTTCCCAGAAGATTTCCGGCACCACGGATTTCCAAATCTTTCATGGCAATCCGAAATCCGCTGCCCAAATCCGTAAATTCACGAATTGCCTGCAGTCTCTTCTCTGCCACTTCCTTTAATACCTTATCCTTTTGATACATAAAAAAAGCATAGGCTACACGATTGCTTCTGCCGACCCTTCCGCGGAGCTGATAAAGCTGTGACAATCCCAGCCTGTCGGAATCATGAATGATCATGGTATTCACATTGGAAATATCCAGTCCGGTCTCAATAATGGTAGTAGACACCAGTACGTCAATCTCTCCGTTCATAAAATCATACATGATTTTTTCCAGTTCATGCTCTTTCATCTGTCCATGAGCATAGGTAATAGCAGCTTCCGGAACAAGATTTTTCAAAGCCGCCGTAATATCCTCAATGGTATTAACCCTGTTATAGACATAATACACCTGTCCCCCTCTGGATAATTCCCGGACAATGGCTTCCCGCACCATTTCTTCATTATATTCACAGACATAAGTCTGAATGGGCAGTCGCTCATTTGGTGCTTCTTCTAAGACACTCATGTCCCGAATCCCGATAAGACTCATATGAAGTGTTCTTGGAATGGGCGTTGCGGTAAGTGTCAATACATCTACATCATCCTTTATCTGCTTAATCTTTTCTTTGTGAGTCACGCCAAAGCGCTGTTCCTCATCCACAATTAAAAGACCCAAATCCTTAAATTCCAAGTCTTTCGACAATATCCGGTGGGTTCCGATAACAATATCTACCAGACCTTTTTTCAAATCTGTTAAGGTTTGTTTTTGCTGAGAGGCACTGCGAAAACGTGACATTAAATCAATCCGTACCGGAAACTCTTTCATTCTCTGAACAAAATTATTATAATGCTGCTGTGCCAAAATGGTGGTAGGTACTAAAAAAGCCACCTGCTTTCCATCCTGCACTGCCTTAAATGCCGCCCGGATGGCAATTTCCGTCTTACCATAACCTACATCCCCGCAAATCAGTCTGTCCATAATCCGGTTGCTTTCCATGTCTTCTTTGGTATCTGCAATGGCATTCAGCTGGTCTTCTGTTTCTTCATAAACAAACATTTCCTCAAACTCTTTTTGCCATACCGTATCTTTTCCAAAGGAAAATCCCTGTTTCTGTTGCCGGATGGCATATAGTTCTACCAGTTCCTTCGCCACTTCTCCCACAGCACTTTTGACTTTGCTTTTGGTCTTTCCCCATTCCCTGGTTCCAAGTTTGTTCACTTTCGGCTTTCTGGCATCCGCAGAAGCATACTTTTGAATCAAATCCAGTCCGGTGGCAAGAATATAGAGATTTCCGCCATCCCGGTACTCTATTTTAATATAATCTTTTACTACCTTTTCTACTTCTACCTTTTCAATTCCCCGATAGATTCCCACTCCATGGGTTTCATGCACCACATAATCTCCAATTTGAAGTTCGGTGAAATCCTTAATTTTCGTGCCTTCGTATTTCTTTTTCTTTTTTGCTTTCTTTTTCTGCTTTCCAAAAATATCACTTTCCGAAATCACCACAAATTTAAGCAAAGGATACTCAAACCCTCTTTTCAGGGCACCATAATAAATTACCACCTCTGATGGCTGCACCGTTCTGAAAGGGTCTTCCGTATAAACCGCTGTCATTTCATTTTCCCTTAAATCTGCTGCCAGACGTTTTGCTCTGGTTCTGGAAGGAGACATCACAATCACACGATAACCATTTTTTCGATATCGTTGTAAATCTTTCATCAACAATTCAAAACTGTGATTGTAAGAAGCCACACTTTTGGCAGTAATATTAAATCTGTTTTCTGTTTTTATCAGAAGATTCTTTTCTTCCATAAAACCTATCTGCACCGAAGGAAAGGGTTCCAGTTTTGCCAGCACTTTCTCTTTTCCCAATAAAATATCTGCCTGCTTTTTTAACACATATCCTTTTTCCAACCGGTGGCTCATGCTTTCTCTAAATTCTGTCTCTACTCCCTTTGCATGCTCTCGGATTCGAACCGGCTCATCTAAGAAAACACAAGTCTTATCTATAGGAAATAAATCTGCAAAAGAACAGGTTTTGTCCCAAAAATAATTCATATAGCTTTCCAGATTCACCGTAAGCCCTAACTCCAAAACCTGCTCCTTTAATTCTTTTATGTGACTGCTTAAGCGATGGGCTTCTTCCGTAAGAAATTCTTTTCTTAATGCCTCTGCCTGTTTCTTTGCGTCCTCTTCAATTTTTTGTATTCCTGTCTTTAGCTGTTCTTCTGTGAGAATCAGCTCTGTAGCCGGATAAATCCTTACAGATTCCAGATTTTCAATGGATCGCTGACTTAACACATCAAAACTTCGGATGGATTCCACATCTTCTCCCCACAATTCAATTCGATACGGATTCTCCTGTGTCAGATCAAAAATGTCTAAAATACCGCCCCGGATAGAAAACTGCCCCGGAGCTTCCACCTGATAATTCTTCTCATACCCCATGGCCACCAACTGCCCGGCTATTTTACTCTCCGACAGCAAAGATTCCTTACAAATGTCCAAAGTATTCTCTTTCCATATCTCTCCCGGCATCATGGGAGACATTAGGGCACTAAAAGAAGTGATGACCGTAACCGGCTTTTGTTCCATCAACCTTTTTAAAACATGAATTCTTTCCTTTACCAACTGGTTTCCATGGATGTCTGCCTGATAAAATATCAAATCCTTCCCCGGATAAACCATGACATTCCTGTCATAAAGTTGATAATCTTCGGCAATTTCCCTGGCCCTCAAATCATTAAATGTAAGAATCAGTTTACATTTAAAGGGGTCTCCCAATGCCGCCATCATATGAACCTTTTGAGAATCTACGCATCCCGTCAAGGAAATTTTTTCTCTTTTTTTATGCAATAACTCCTTCATTTGAGGAAAATCAGCTAATTCCTCCAGGGGTTTCATCAAACCTTCCACTTATTTCACCTGTTTTACTTTCTTATTATACAGATTCATTGCTTTATCCGTTTTTTCTTCCACCATAAATTCTACTGCTTTTATGGCATTCAGAATACTTTCATCCATAACCGCCCGTTCTTCTTTTGAAAAATGTCCCAACACATAGTCTGCCAGATCATAACCTTTTGGTTTTTCACCAACTCCCATTTTCATCCGTAGGAAAACATCATGTCCCAGATGCTGTATGATGTTTTTGATTCCATTATGACCGCCGGCACTTCCTTTTTTTCGAATCCGAAGCTGTCCTACATCCAGACTGATATCATCATAAATAACAATCAGTTCTGTTTCTTCCTCTATCTTATAATAATCAATTAACTCCCGCACACTTTCTCCGCTTAAATTCATATACGTCTGAGGTTTTGCCAAAATCACCTTCTGTCCGTTTATGATACCCTTACCTATGAGGGCTTTATGCTTCTTTTCCAAAACAGAAATGGAAAATTTCTCTCCTAATTTATCTATGACATCAAAGCCAATGTTATGTCTTGTATTTTTATATTCCTTTGTTGGATTTCCTAACCCTACTATAATATACATTCTTCTACCTCTTTACTATAAACTGTTGATTCTTATTAACTATAACGAACCTGACAAAGTGCGTCAAGGGGGCGGGATTTTTTCGATTTTTAAATTTTTTTATTTTTCCTCTTTTTCCGGATTCCGACAGCGAAAATCTCTTTGTTTTTTCCTAAAATAGAAGTATAATACTCCTAGAAGAATAAAACCTCACTGCTTTCGGAATTTTTCCCTGGTTATGAGATTTTAAACACTGCTAAAAATAACTTAAACATCATAAATTTTAACGAGGTACATTATGTTTCAAATTGATTTTAAACATCCTATTCATGTATATTTTGCAGGGATTGGCGGTATCAGCATGAGCGGTCTTGCTGAAATTTTATTATCCGAAGGTTTTCAGGTCTCCGGTTCCGACAGAAGCAAATCTCCCCTGACAGAAAAACTGGAAGAGCTGGGAGCTGTCATTTATTACGACCAGACCATATCCCATATAGATACCACTGTAGACTTAGTGGTTTATACTGCTGCCATCCACGAAGACAATCCGGAATATATTGCCATGAAAAATTTAAACCTTCCCGGTCTTACCAGAGCGGAACTTTTAGGACAGCTTATGCTGAATTATAAGATGCCCATCGCCATCAGCGGTACCCACGGAAAAACCACCACAACCTCTATGGCTGCAGAAGTTTTGCTCTCCTCCGACACCGACCCAACTCTTTCCATCGGCGGAATTTTAAAATCCATTCATGGAAACATCCGGGTAGGGAAATCTCCCTATTTTGTTACTGAGGCCTGTGAATACACCAACAGCTTTTTAAGCTTCTTTCCTAAAATCGGAATAATTTTAAATGTGGAAGAAGACCACATGGATTTCTTTAAAGACATTGATGAGATTGTGACTTCTTTTCATAAATTTGCCGCACTGCTGCCTTCTGATGGTACTTTAATCATCAATAAAGAAATTCCGCAGTTGGAATCCATCCTAAAAGATTTGAGTTGTCAGATTCTTACTTATGGCTTTGATGAGACCTGTGACTATTATGCGAAAGATATTATTTATGACGAATCCGGTTACGGAAGTTATACTCTTGTACACAAAAAGGAGGAAATCTGTAAGGTAACCTTAAGTGTTCCGGGACTTCACAATATTTCCAATTCTCTGGCTGCCTTTGTATTGGCAGACGTATTGCAATTACCAAAAGAGAATACTTTGCGGGCTTTGAAAAACTTTTCAGGAACTGACCGGCGTTTTGAATACAAGGGAAAAATCGGGGGTATTACCATTATTGATGATTATGCTCATCATCCTACGGAAATCGCAGCTACACTGACCGCCGCTGCCAATATTCCCCACAAAACCTTATGGTGTATTTTCCAGCCTCATACCTATACCAGAACCAAGGCATTTTTAAAGGAGTTTGCCCACTCCCTTCTGGCTGCCGATAAGATTATTCTGGCTCCTGTCTACGCAGCCAGAGAAACCGATACCTTAGGTATCAGCTCTGTTACTTTAAAAGAAGAAATTGAAAAATTAGGAAAAGAATGCCTTTATTTTGACACTTTTGATGAGATAGAAAATTATTTATTGCAAAATTCTATCAACGGCGACTTGTTGATAACTATGGGTGCCGGAGACATTGTAAAAGTGGGCGAAAATCTTTTAGGTTTATAGTTATCCACAATATCCACAGTTTTGATGTGGTTTACTTCATCAAACGACTGTGGATATTTTTATTTTTACTTTTTTTTCCAAATTTACCCAAAGCCTTATTTTTCAATCTTTTTTCGATTTACATAACTTTTCCTCCTTTTTGTCCACATTATCCACAATTTCCACATTCCTCCAACCCCTTTAAAATCAAGGCTTTGGCACCTATTTTTTAGTTTCTTTTTCTTTTTTTGTATGCTATAATCACAAAACCGAGAAACGAAATAAAAATGCCATTACGGCATTTCTAAAGAAATGGAGTGTGATTTACGTGAGTCAGTTTCAAATAAATAATCAGCAAAATATTTCTTATACATTTATTCCCAATGCTTTTATTGATCACTATCTTGCCCATGCCAACGATATTCAGATTAAGGTATATTTATATCTTCTGCGCCATTCGGAGGGGGGAGAAAAATGCAGTATTTCTTCCATGGCAGATTTTTTTAATCACTCAGAAAAAGATATCCTTCGGGCCTTATCTTATTGGGAAAAAAATAAACTGCTGAAGTTATCCTACACCGAGCAAAAACAGCTGCAGGGAATTGAATTGTGCCCTTTCTCCCCATCAACTGTCTCTTCTTCCCCCACTGCGGATACCGCCAAGACCCGGGAAGAAGTACCTCCCTTAATGAAAACCGTAACCTATGTTTCCCCAAATTCCACCTTTGTGAAACCGGAGTACACCTTAGATCAGCTTGCAGAATTTAAATCCAGAGAATCCACCTCAGAACTTATGTTTATTGCTGAAACCTATCTTGGCAAAACTTTAAGTGCAAATGATGTTCGTTCCATTCTCTTTATTTCAGACGTACTTCATTTTTCTTTTGATTTGATTGATTATCTTCTGCAATATTGTATCGACCGTGGCAAAAAAGATTTCCGCTACATAGAGAAAGTTGCCATCAGCTGGGCACAGGCACATATTTCAACTCCCGGACAGGCGCAGGCACAAGCAGGCAAATATGATAAAGATACTTACATGGTTATGAATGCTTTAGGCAAAAATCATCAGCCTACGATGAAAGAAGCAGAATATATCCAGCGCTGGTATCAGATTTATGGTTTTTCTTCGGATGTGATTTTGGAAGCCTGTGAAAGAACCGTTATGGCAACTGATAAACATCGTTTTGAATATGCAGAAAAAATTTTAAGCAGCTGGAAAAATTTTGGTGTAAATCATAAGGCAGATATTGCAAAAGCGGATGCTGCTTTTGCAAATACAAAGAAAAAAACTTCCGCACCGAATACATATACCAAAAATAAATTTAATCAGTTCCAGCAGAATGATTATGATTTTGACACTTTGGAAAAAGAATTATTAAGTAATTAAAAGGAGATTTTTGTATGGGGTTAACAAATTCTCAATATAATACGATTATGAAAACTTATGAGGAAAAACAATTTATAAACAGGCAGGAATCTGAGAAAAGAAAAGAACTTGTATATAAAAACATTCCCGAATATAAAGATGTCTGTTCCCGCATATCCTCTCTTTCAGTAGAATATGCCATGCAGCTCATAGATGGAAACGAATCTGTTTTTTCTGATTATAAAACAAAACTGAATACTCTGCGAAAAAAGAAGGAACAGCTTTTAACCAAAGCCGGTTTTGCCGCTGATTATCTGGAACCCAATTTTCACTGTCCCGACTGTAAAGACACCGGATATATTGGAAACGAAAAATGTCATTGTTTCAAACAACAGATAATTTCTCTTTTATATCAACAGTCTAACATTAAAGAAATGCTTAATGAGAACAATTTTTCAACCCTTTCTTACGACTTTTATGAAGGGGAGGATTTGCAGCATTTTGAAATGGCTGTCAAAACTTGTAAAGATTTCGTAGATTGTTTTAAATCAGACTACCATAATCTGTTTTTTTATGGTACAGTAGGTACAGGTAAGTCTTTTCTTTCCGGTTGTATTGCAAAAGAATTAATGGACCGGGGATGTTCCGTGATATATTTCAGTGCCACTGGATTATTTGAAAGACTTTCACAAATATCTTTTGACTACACTGCAAAAGAAGAGTTAGCAGATTTATATGAAGATTTATATTCCTGCGATTTGTTGATCATTGATGATTTGGGAACAGAATTAACAAATAATTTTTCCTCTTCCCAATTTTTTTCATGCTTAAATGAACGCGCCTTAAGGAAAAAATCCATTATTATATCTACCAATCTCTCTTTGCAGGAATTACGGGATCGTTATTCTGATAGAATTTTTTCCAGAATCACCAGTAATTTTAAATTATGTAAAATTACCGGTCCCGACATAAGAATGTATAAAAAACGACTGACTGCCAGAAAGTGAGGAACTCATGTTTAAAATTAGTGAAAAAAGAAATCTCGAATCTATTCCGGTTGGTTCTCTTGGTATGATTCCCTTAGAGAGCTGTACCGAATTAGGAAAAAAGGTAGATTATTATTTAGTAAAATGGAGAACGGAAAGAGAACACGAACATCATAACAGTCTTGCGTTTGCAGGGTATCAGCGTGATACTTATATTATCTCTTCCAAAGCTCCACGTTTTGGTTCCGGAGAAGGAAAAGGTGTTTTATTAGAATCTGTTCGCGGTAATGACTTATTCATTTTAGTAGATGTATGCAACTATAGCCTGACCTATAACATGAGTGGTCATGAAAATCATATGTCTCCTGACGATCATTATCAGGATTTAAAACGAATTATAGCTGCTGTAGGCGGAAAAGCAAGAAGAATTACTGTTATTATGCCCTTCCTTTATGAAAGCAGACAGCATAAAAGAACTTCCAGAGAATCTTTAGACTGTGCTTTGGCACTTCAGGAACTGGTAGGCATGGGAGTTGACAACATCATTACCTTTGATGCCCATGACCCCAGAGTACAAAATGCCATTCCTTTGCATGGCTTTGAAACAGTGCAGCCTGCTTATCAGTTTATTAAAGGATTGCTTCGCAATGTAAAAGATTTAAAAATTGATTCCGACCACATGATGGTCATCAGCCCCGATGAAGGAGGCATGAGCCGCGCTATTTATATTGCTAATGTATTGGGATTAGATATGGGTATGTTCTACAAACGCCGGGATTACACCAAAGTGGTAAACGGACGTAATCCTATTATCGCTCATGAATTTTTAGGAAGCAATGTAGAAGGCAAAGATGTCATTATCATTGATGATATGATTTCCTCCGGTGAGAGTGTAATTGAAGTTTGTGCAGAGCTGAAAGAACGTAAAGCAAACAGAATTTTTGTCTTCGCAACTTTTGGTCTTTTTACAAACGGACTTTCCAGATTTGATGAAGCATACAAGAATGGACACATTACTAAAATCCTTACTACCAACCTCATTTATCAGACTCCGGAATTGTTGGAACGTGATTGGTATATCAGCTGTGACATGAGTAAATATATTGCTTATATTATTGATACTTTAAATCATGATTCTTCTATCAGTGATTTATTGAATCCTGTGGAACGAATCCAAAATATTGTAACACAATATAATGCTGAAAACACCAATTAAATTTATGTAACCTTTTTAACACCAAAATAGCATTATGTATAAGAAAGCAGTTTTGACCCCCGAGGCAAATGCTTACTTTATACATAATGCTATTTTTATCTATGCTTCCTTTAAATTTTAAATAAATGACTTTTATATTTTTCTAATGCAAACAAAAGTCCCATCCCTAAAATACCGCAGGACAGCAATTCTCCAATTCCCACCGTTACCACAAAATACGGCAGACTGCCCTCAAAATGATATACATATGTCAACACCAGCGGCACAACTATAGTATTGCTTACTATGGGAAATACCGGCGCCATCCATTTCCATTTTCGAAAGGACCAGGTTCCCAAAGCTCCTATCAGGGTTGCCAGACTCCCAAACACAATATCAAGGGGCATTGCTCCAGTCAAAATATTTGCAATAAGACATCCTACAAATAATCCCGGCACTGCAGTTAAAGTAAAGAAGGGCAAAATACAGAGACTTTCCGAAAATCGCAGCTGAATTGCATAATTTACCAATCCAAACATGTTCGCAATTAAAGCAAGCACCACATACAAGGCAGCAATCATCGCTGCCTGCGTCACAAATAAAGTTCTCCTTTGTTTCATATTCATTTTCTCCTTAGTTTTATTTTTTCGTCTGACCGACAAGATGAGGATGGTTCCGAACTCACCTTTTTATTCATAACGCATATACGTTATAAAACGATTTCCATTTTCTTCAAATAATTCTCTGGAATCATTGATTCCCTTTTTATAGACAGTTCCGCTTTTGGCATCCATCAAAACAACATTATACTCATTAAAACCGACAACCAGGTAAGCACCTCCGTCTTCTAACAATGCCAGAACCGGAATATCCAAATCCACATAATAAAGAACACTATCCAGCACACAACCCTTTAAATCCAGAATTCTTTCTTCCCTGAGAGATGTCGCCAATATGCTAAAGACATCCTCTCCTGCATCCAGCATCGGCTGTGTCGTCCGGGCAATCCCCTCTAATTCCAATATGGTATTTAAGCATACTGCAAGAACACTATTTTCACTGTCTGCCTTTGTTCCTGTAATTGCCATAATCTGATTTTTTGTGTGTAAGGTTCCTTTCTTCCAGATATAATTTCCATCTGCATCCACCACACTTCCTGACATTTCATATGCTTTCTCTATTGCTCTGGCAGGCTCTGTTGTAATCTCTTCTACGCCACCCTTGCCATATACATACAATTGCTGCTTTTTCTCCGTCAAATCCAGAGTAATCTCGCGGCCTCCTTCAAAGATAACCTCCTTTGGCGTCATTATCTTCAAAGAATCTGCTTCCACTGTATTTTTCAGAACAATCTGAACAATTTTTTTATAGACATCTACAGATATCACACTAATCCTGTTTACATTTCCATCCTGAATATCATTACTTGCAATATGCTCATCTTCTATGGATTGGTATTTTTCATCAGATACTTTTTCCATTCTGCCCAGTGTAATCTGATTTTCTGCAATACTGCATTCCGAAATATAACAATTCTCTTTCTGATAACTTTTTAAAACCTTTTTATCCTGATTGATAATTGATAGTTTATAGATAGGAAACACTACATTTCCATCCACTTCCGTCCTGATATCCTGCTGTTTCACAAAACCATAGACCAAATCTTCTCCCATAAAGCCAAGAACAGCAATGCGTTCCCCATAAGCGGCTTTCAGCTCCACCTGCTTACCATCGTTAAGACTCAGCCAATACAGCACCTGACTGTCATAAGGATTATTTTCACTCAGCCAGCCTATCATTCGTCCTGATTCTGACACTTTATAAGTGTCCTTGCTTAAATCAGAAACCAGAATTTCATATTTCTTTTCTCCCAGATTGATGTCGTATAAGCATCCTTCCAAAATAACAAACAAATGATTTTCCATATTCAGATAACATAAATTGTTTAATTCCCGAACCAAAACATCTGGCGATTTTCTATAGGGAATAAATGCCTGTTCTTCAATGGTATTTTTTAGATTATCGTAAAAATATATGGCACTTCCCACTTGACCTTCATGAATCCCCCGGCTCATATATCCGGCAACCATAAATGTCAGATTTCCACTGTCTTCTATTTTTAAGATTCGGATTTCATAATTCTGATTTCTGGTCCTGACATCAAAATTATTCTCATTATAAAAGGAAAAAACCTCGGATAATTTATTCTCAATGCTGTTATACACATAAAGTCTTCCCCCATTTACAAATGCCAGATTTTTTCCTCCTTCGCTTTCTGCCATCTGTACATTTTCATCTGTAATTCCTAAAGTTATCTTATCATTAGAAAAAGAATCCTTATGTGCATCAAATATTTCATCTGCAGTTCTTTCGTAATCCAGTAAATACATTCTGTCCGGAGTATAACGAATCCTGTAATATTCTTCTACAAAATAAAAATTATCTTTGGTACTTCCCTGTTCTTTTACAAGATACTGTAATACTACACTTGCCGTCTGGGCAGTAATATCTTTTATAAGAATCTCTGGCTCCTGTATCCTTTCTACCGACAATTCATCCCACATCACCTGTTTTAGGCTGCTGTAAATATTAACTTTATGAAAACTACTATTGTCGCCCTGAGAACCGGACTCTAAATATTTCTTTATTTCAGAGCCATCTTTATGAAAGGTAGTCTCATGAAATCCCATAATAAAATCCAGTTTTTCCTTAGCATAATAACTTTCTCCCTGAATAAACCGGGTATAATAATATACTTTTTCTCCGCCTTCCAGTGTTAAAATGGTAACAAAAGCATACTCCTTATTTTCTTCTGTTAAGTCTTTTAACTGTATGGAAAACTGAATTTTCCCCGCCGTTTTTTGTAATACTGTAATATCATTTCCTTCAATCAGCCGTTCCCCGTCAATGCTTCTTACCTCATAAGCCACAGAACTGATTTTAGTCTGGTAAGTATCTATTGCAAGCGAAATCTTCCTGTCTGACAAAATAGGTGTAATACTGTCCTTAGTATAAGCTTCCTTTCTTTTGGAAGTATATCCATACATCGTATTAATTTTATATTCATCCTCCATAATGGAAACTACAGGCAACGAAGCCTTGGGCATATCCATTGTAATTTCCGAAGTTCCTCTATTAAAAAATAAATCTGCCAAAAACAGAGAAAGAAAGAAAACCAGCACTGCGGTTCCTCGCTTTATCCATATTTTATTCATACTTTCTCCTTATTTACTAATGTTCTTATTACGTGCTTTACGAATCTGTCCTGATTTTATATTCCCATGTTTTTTTAATAAAACAGCTTCTGTAATGTATTTTCTATATTCAGAAACTCTGTCACTTCTTCAATTCCCGTCTTTTTTCCCTTTTTAGAATTGTCTTTTACGGCACGTATCAAAATATTTTTGGGAGTATGTTCCATGTCGATAAATTCCATTACCTGCACTTCATACCCCTGTTCTTCTAACAGGTTTGCCCGAACGGCATCGGTAATCAGGGCAGACATTCTTTCTTTTATCAATCCATACTTTAATAACGGCTGCAGCTTATCATTTTTTATCTGTTTTTTTACCTCATGCTGGCAACAGGGCACTGAAAATATTACTTTTGCTCCCCATTTTACCGCCTTTTCAAGGGCATAATCCGTTGCAGTATCACAGGCATGAAGGGTCACTACCATATCTACCTTTCCTTCACCTGTATAGGTACTTACATCTCCTGTTACAAATTTTAACTTATCATAACCATAACGGCAGGCTAAAGCATTGCAATCCTCAATCACTTTTTCCTTCAAATCCAGACCAATAACCTGTATGTCCCTTTTGCATAAAATCTTCATATAATAGTACATGGCAAAGGTCAGATACGACTTTCCACAGCCAAAGTCAATAATATTGATACACCTGTCCTTAGGAAGTATAGGCATAATATCTGCAATAAATTCCAGATATCTGTTAATCTGGCGGAATTTATCATAATTACTTCTGACAATCCTGCCTTCTTTTGTCTGTACTCCCAAGTCTACAAGAAAAGGAACGATTTTTCCTTCTTCCAATATATATTTCTTAGCTTTATTATGAGACAGGTCTATATTTTTGTCAGTTTCTGTTTTCTTTTTCTTAATTGTGATTTTTCCCTTTTTACTGACAAGCACGGTTGCCTGCATATGAGTACCTGTAATCTTCATCTGTCTGAAATCATTTTCCAGATACTCTTCTATCTTTTCTATTAACTGCTCTTTTTCATAGTTTTGATGAAAAACCTGAGCACCCACTGTTTCTGTTGCTTGAAAAATCAGCATTCCTTTTACCATAACAGGGCGTATTTTCACCTTGCTGATTTTACTTTGCTTTAGGGGATTGCTTATTATAATCTGATATAAATCTTTTCCAATTAATTCTTCACATAATGTTTTTACTTCTGTCATTGCTATCTCCCGATACCATTATTTTCTTTATTATCTTCTAATATAGATAATAAAAATAATCCCCCCGACTGTCAAGGTAATAAGTTTTCATCTCTATGCTGTTTTCGCCTGTAAATGACTTCTTCCCACAAAAGAACCTTAATGATATTCTTCTGGGTTTCTCTGTTCATACGTTCTTCTAAGGGCACCAGCCGAAGAACAATTTCCGCCAATCTTTCCATCCTGACCTTATCTGGGTATTCATCATAAATATAGCTTTCTTCATTATCCATACGATTTAGTACTTCTGCAATTACGCGAAGATACCTTTTTACACTGGCCGGATACATCTGTCTGAAATATTCTCTGTCTGTTATTTCTTTATTTTCCTCTCCCGGTAGGGAATAATTCATAAAATACGGCAATGCCGGGTCTTGCTTTCCCATAATCAATTCCTTCTGTCACTAAAGTTATTATTATTGTATGCAAGAAAATGAGACTGTCACCTGACACGACAGTCTCATTTTTATAATTCAGTAATCTTTGTTTTTACTGCTTCTTTATTTTATGGTATCTATTCTTGCCAATGCCCGAAGCAATGCGGCTTCTGCTCTTGTAATGTCAATATTTTCCCGATTCGACTTCAGTCGCTCTTCCGCACGTTCCCTTGCTGCCTCTGCTCTTTTTGCATCAATCTCATCACTCCATTCAATGACTTCCGCCAGAATGGTAACTTTTTTTTGCATAATTGTGGCAAATCCGGAATGCAGCGCAGCGGTTTTCTTTTCATCTTCTGAGGTAATGGTAAGAACGCCCGGTTTAATAATAACAGTAAGCGGAATGTGATCTTTATAAACACCAATTTCCCCTTCTGTAGTATTAAACTCTACCATACTTGCCTGAGCCTTGTAAAAAACACGGTCAGGAGTAATGATTTCTAACTCAAAATTTCTATCCTCTGCCATAGATAACCTCTCACTATTTTACTTTCGCAACTACGTCATCAATGCTTCCTGCATTTAAGAAGTAACTTTCCGGAATGTCATCATGTTTTCCTTCTAAGATTTCTTTAAATCCACGGATAGTTTCATTAATCGGTACATATTTACCTTCCAAACCGGTAAACTGTCCTGCAACAAAGAATGGCTGAGATAAGAATCTTTGCACTTTTCTTGCTCTGGACACTACCAGCTTATCTTCTTCGGATAATTCATCCATACCAAGAATCGCGATGATATCCTGTAATTCTTTGTATTTCTGCAAAATTTCCTGTACCCCGCGGGCAACTTTATAATGTTCCTCTCCTACAATTCTTGGGTCCAGGATTCTGGAAGTTGATTCCAATGGGTCTACTGCCGGATAAATACCAAGTTCCACGATAGAACGGGAAAGTACCGTGGTTGCATCCAAATGTGCAAAGGTTGTTGCCGGAGCAGGGTCTGTTAAGTCATCCGCAGGTACATATACTGCCTGTACAGAAGTAATGGAACCATTCTTTGTAGAAGTAATTCGCTCCTGCAAAGCACCCATTTCTGTCTGCAATGTTGGCTGGTATCCTACTGCAGACGGCATACGTCCAAGAAGTGCTGATACTTCGGAACCTGCCTGTGTAAAACGGAAAATATTATCAATGAACAATAATACATCCTTACCGCCTTTATCACGGAAATATTCTGCCATGGTAAGACCCGTTAATCCTACTCTCATTCTGGCTCCGGGGGGCTCATTCATCTGACCAAATACCATGGTGGTTTTGTCAATAACTCCGGATTCCTTCATTTCATAATAAAGGTCATTTCCTTCTCTTGTTCTTTCTCCTACACCGGTAAATACGGAATATCCGCCATGCTCTGTAGCAATGTTACGGATTAATTCCTGAATCAATACGGTTTTTCCTACACCGGCACCACCAAACAGACCAATCTTTCCACCTTTCTGATAAGGACAAAGAAGGTCTACTACCTTGATACCTGTTTCCAATAATTCTGCTTCTGTAGACTGCTCTGCAAATTCAGGAGCTGCTCTATGAATGGGGTCATAGCTTACTCCTTCCGGAGCAGGTTTATTGTCGATAGGTTCTCCTAATACATTGAACATTCTGCCCAGTGTATTTTCTCCAACGGGAACAGAGATTGGCGCTCCTGTAGCTTGTGCCTCCATCCCTCTTACTAATCCGTCTGTGGAACCCATGGCAATACATCTGACAATGTCATCACCCAGATGCTGTGCTACTTCAACTACTAAAGTTTCACCATTATTTCTGGTAATCTTAATAGCTTCATTAATTTCAGGTAAATTTCCTTCCTGGAACTTAACGTCTAAAACAGCACCGATAATCTGCGTAATTTTTCCTGTGTTTGTTCCTGCCATTATTGTTTCCTTTCTGCTTAAAGCAGGCTTATGAAATTGCCTGTGCACCTGCTATAATTTCTGTTAATTCCTGTGTAATTGCACCCTGACGTGCTCTATTATACTGCAATGTTAATTTATCAATAATTTCATCGGCGTTACTGCTTGCAGAATCCATTGCCTGCATTCTTGCACCATTTTCACTCGCCACTGATTCCATCATTCCTCCATAAATTAAGCTTGTAATATACGTAGGAATGATCAATTGTAAAGCTTCCTCTTCCTGGGGTTCAAAGTTCATAGGAATACTGCTTTCTTCCTTCACTTCTTTTCCTTCTTCTGCCTGTACCGGAAGAAGCTTTACCAGAGTCGGAATATGAGATACTGTATTCTTAAAATGTGTATAGGCCAGATACAGTTCTCCCACTTCACCCTTTGCAAAAAGCTCCAGAGCTTCTTTCGCTAATGTTCTGGCATCTTCATAGGTGGGGTTGTCAATCTCTTCACAATGATCAGAAAAAATCTCATAACCATATCTTGCCATGGTCTCTTTTCCTTTTCGCCCCACTGCACTAATCATCACATCTTCTCTGGTAAAATCTCCCTGTGTAATCAGCTTGATAATATTGGAATTATAACCTCCCGCCAGACCTTTGTTAGAGGTAATCATAATTACCAGCTTTTTAGGACTGGAAGAAGGCTTAAGATACGGATGATTTACATTTCCTGCTTTCGCCAGCATATTCTGCACTGTTTCATACATACAATCAAAATAATTGGTTGTCTGTTCCGCTTTCTGCTTTGCTTTTTGAAGTTTTACCGTGGAAACCAGTTTCATGGCTTTTGTGATCTGCTGGGTACTTTGAACACTACCCTTACGCCTCTTTATGTCTCTCATAGAAGCCATAATATATCACCTTTTCCTATCTAGCTTTTTGGCCTTTTTCAGACCTTATTTAAACTGATTTTTAAATTCCACAATTGCTTTCTTCAATGTTTCTTCTGTGGCTTCAGAAATCACCTTTTCTTCTGCAATATTTGCCGGAATTTCCGGATATTTTGTATCCACAAAAGCAAAGAATTCTTCTTCAAATCTGATAATATCCTCTACTGCTATATCCAAAAGATATTTATTGGTTGCAGCATAGATGATCATAACCTGATACTGTACCGGCATTGGCTTGTACTGAGGTTGTTTTAAAATTTCCTTAATTCTTTCTCCCTGTGCCAGCTTTTCTTTGGTATCTGCATCCAAATCGGAGCCAAACTGGGCAAATGCTGCTAATTCACGATACTGTGCTAATTCCACACGAATCGGTGCTGCAATTTTTTTCATAGCCTTAATCTGTGCCGCGCCACCAACTCGGGAAACGGAAAGACCTGCATTTACCGCCGGGCGGAATCCTGCATTAAACATTTCTGTTTCCAGATAAATCTGTCCATCTGTAATGGAAATAACATTGGTAGGGATATACGCAGATACGTCTCCTGCCTGTGTTTCTATAATGGGAAGTGCCGTCAAAGAACCTCCGCCGTATTCATCGCTCATTCTTGCTGCTCTTTCCAACAATCTGGAATGAAGATAGAAAACATCTCCAGGATAAGCTTCACGTCCTGGTGGTCTCTTTAACAGGAGGGAGAGAGTACGATAAGCAACTGCATGCTTACTCAGGTCATCATAAATAACTAACACGTCTTCCCCATTTTCCATCCACTCTTCACCAATGGCACAGCCGGAATATGGTGCAATATACTGTAACGGTGCAAGTTCACTTGCGGTAGATACTACCACTGTAGTATAAGACATAGCTCCAAACTCTTCCAATGTCTTTACAATATTAGCAACGGTAGATGCTTTCTGGCCAATGGCAACATAAATACATTTTACGTTCTGGCCTTTCTGATTAATAATAGTGTCAATGGCAATGGCCGTTTTCCCGGTCTGTCTGTCACCGATAATCAACTCACGCTGGCCTCTTCCGATAGGCACCATGGAGTCAATTGCTTTAATACCTGTCTGTAATGGAGTATCTACGGATTTTCTGGTAATAACCCCGCTAGCTACTCTTTCAATCTGACGATATTTATCTGTATTAATAGGACCTTTTCCATCTATAGGCTGTCCTAATGAGTTTACCACACGTCCTAACAATGCATCCCCTACAGGAACTTCCACTACTCGTCCTGTAGTCTTTACAGTATCTCCTTCGTTAATGTTTTTGTGGTTTCCAAGTAAAACCGCACCTACATTATCTTCTTCCAGGTTCAATACCATTCCATATACTTCTCCGGGGAACTCTAACAATTCTCCCTGCATTGCATTTTCAAGTCCGTGCACACGAGCGATACCATCTGCTACCTGGATAACGGTACCTACATCAGATACTTCCATATCCGCAGCGTATCTCTTAATCTGATCCTTAATGACTGAACTAATCTCTTCTGGTCTTAAATTCATGGATCTTACGCACCTTTCTTTTTTATTCTTGTCAGACTTGTACTTTTAACAAATCTCTTTGTAACTGGTTTAGTTTTGTCTGAATACTGCTGTCTACCACTCTGTCACCAATGCGAATCTGCATTCCCCCAAGCAGGTCTGCATTTATGCTATAATGCATTTCCATCTGTTTATATGAGGTGGTAGCCAGTAATTTTTTACAGACAGCATCTTTTCTGTCTTCATTTAATTCAAAGGGAGTTGTCACATAAGCTACCCCTATCCCTTTAAATTCTTTTACCCTGTCCAGAAAATATTCTAAAATTTCCAACATACTGTCACATCTGCCTTTGGAAATGATGATTCCCAAAAATCCCAACAACTGCCTGTCTATTTTCCCGGTAAAGATTTCTTCCGTTGTCTTTACTTTTTCCTGAACGGAAATTCTGGGATGGGTTAAAAATTTCAGATACTCCGGATTTTCTTCAAAAACCTGTCTGATACCGGCAATCTCTTCCAGCATGACATCTGTCTTTTCTTCTTCTACGGCCAGTTCAAACAAAGCCTCACCATATGTCTTAGATATTAGCTTAGCCATGTACTGTCACCTATTTCCTTTAAAGTTTCCTCAATCAGGCTGTCCTGAATGGTCACATCCATATTCGATGCCACTACTTTTCCAGCCATCAGAGCAGCTACTGCAACAATCTCTTTTTTCACATCATCTGCCATTTTTTGTTTTTCTAAAACAGCTTCTTTTCTTGCTCTTTCTACGATAGCTGCAGCTTCTTCTTTTGCTGCTGCAACAATTCGATTTTCATTGGCAAGAGCACGTTTTCTGGCATCTGCTAAAATACTTTCTGCTTCTTTATCAATATTGGAAAGCTTGCTTTCATATTCTTCTTTTAAGATTCTGGCATCTTCCTGATTATTCTTTGCATCTTCCAGTTCTTCTCTGATTTTATTCTGTCTTTTCTGCAAAAATTCTCTTGCAGGATTAAACAGATTATAGGACATTACAAAAAATAAAGTAATGACTGCAATAATCGTAAGAGAAGAATCCGCCAGCAACTGAAAATCCAGATCAAACAATCTGGGTTCCATACCGGCTGTTGCCAATATCCCTGCTGCACTTAAATACATGTTCAAGTTTTTGCCTCCTTTCGTTATTTTTTCCTACAAGAAGGCTTATGGTAATAATGGTTTTACGAATAATAAGAGCATACCAACTAAAAGTCCGTACAAACCTGTTGTTTCTGCAACAGCCTGTCCAAGTAACATGGTAGATGTGATATCCCCTTTTGCCCCCGGATTACGTCCTACTGCCTGAGCTGCATAACCGGCTGCAATTCCCTGACCTACACCAGGTCCGATACCTGCGATAAGTGCTAAACCTGCACCAATTGCTGAACATCCTAAAATAAAGTTTTCATTAAATTCCATCTTTTTTTCCTCCTAAAAATATTGTTTTTTATCACAATCCTGTTCTGCTTTTAAAGCCCCGGATTGTCGCTTTTATTCAGTTGTCATTGCATCTGAAATGTATGTCATGGTTAACATACAGAATACATATGTCTGAATTGCTCCTGAGAACAAGTCAAAATATACATGTAATGCTGCCGGCCAGAAAAATGCAATCTTGGACAATAATCCATAAATTAATGCCATAATAACTGTTCCTGACAAAATGTTAGCGAACAGACGTAAGGATAATGAGATTGGTACTGCAATATCCCCGATTACATTAATCGGTGCCCAGATTGGCCATGGATCGCAAAGACCTTTGATTACACCACTTACCTTCTGATATTTAAATTTATTAAAATGAATCAGTGTAAATGTCATTAACCCCAAAGGCAATGTCACACCATAATCTGCCGTGGGAGGTCTGAGACCAAATAAACCGGATATGTTACTTATCAGAATAAAGATAAAAATGGTTCCGATATAATTTAAAAATCCCGGTGCATTTTTGCCCATCGTATTTCCCACCATATTGTCCAGCATTTCTACAATCAGTTCCACCACATTCTGAAAGCCCTTAGGTACTTCCTCAGCTTTTTTCATGGTTCTCCCTGCCAAAATAGAAAAGACTGCCAACACAAGCATTACAATCAGCACACAAATATGCGTCGTTGTTATCCAAAGTGTCTGACCAAACAATTCATAGGAAAATACCCCATGTATCATAAAGTCAATATCAGCTTCTGCGGATAACAAAACTCCTTGTTCCATACATTCACCTCCTTTGTAATTTTATCCTCAATTTATGCGTAAACGGCTGTAAATAGGCGCCTGCTTTTAACCCCATAATCCCGGCAAAAGCCGCAATGGGATTTCCAAAATCCAAAATGCACAAAACGCCAAAAGCAATTACAATTACACCGTAACGAACCAGATTCTGGGCTATAATATATTTACTGGCACTATCCCCTAAATCCACTCCAACATTCAGACTTTTCCACATATGAAGTGCAGCCACAACTGCCAGAAAAACTCCAATCCATAACCCATAAGTAAAATACATCTTTTCTTTTACAAACCAAATACCCACTGCTTCTATTAGTATACCATAAACTACAATCCCTATTAACAATTCTTTTAAAGTTTCATTTATACTTTTTTTCATTCATACTTTCCTTTTGCTTCTTTTTTCGTTGATTGGAGGCATACAACCGGGAAGGCATTTTGTCTTTTCCATCCGCTATTTTCTGTGCAAGAATATACACATTTCTCCCCCCTGCCAAAGCTCCTGCAAAAAATAAAATTATGAACCAAAAGCTGGTACCGAATTTTTCATCCAGCTGATATCCCATATAAGAACATATGCATACAGGAACCAATATGTGAATGGTAAACTGGGTTACCATACTAAAAGATTTTATGATATTCTGATTCTCTTTCACATATTTCTCTCCTTATTTACTGTTCTGATTCTGTTTTAATAAAAAATGTGTCCCCCTATCTGGATTCCTGTTAAGCCTGGAATCGGAGTTCTAAAATAAACACAACTGCCTACATTTGTCTGTCCCGACATAGCCTCGTCTGCTGCTTTATAACAGGATGCCGTAGCTTTTGACTGTGACATGGCAAGTGCCAGTCTTCCACTGGCTACGGGTGAAAACTGAGATGCCTGATAAATCACCCCAGCTACCGTATTCGGATAAACACTGCTAAGAACACGATTAATTACCACAGCTCCCACTGCCAACTGTCCGGCATAGGATTCCCCGCCTGCTTCACAGTAAATAAGATTGGCTAACAAGTATCGGTCTCCTTCTTCAAAGGCAACCTCTGAGATATCCCGCCATTTGGACTGCGCTGCAAGCTTTGACAATGCCTGTTCTTCTGCCAGCTTCTTTTTCAGATATTCAATATTGGCTTCCTGCTCTTTAATCTGGGCTTCATATGCCAGAGCCTGGGCTTCCGCATCTGAAATCTGACCGGAAGTCATACTAATCTCAGAAGAAGTCTGATTTACATAGGAACTTACTTTTTTCTTTTCTGTTTTCACCTGCTCATGCAAGGCATCCAGTTCTTCTTTTTCTTTTTTTAATTTTGCTTCTTCTTCCTGTATTTTGATACGGATTACTTCGTATTCCTCTAATTTACGTCTGTCATAGGCAGCTATCTGTTCTACATATTCCGCTTTATTCAAAGCTTCTGCCAAAGACCCGGAACCAAGCAGAGTTTCTATTAGGGCATAATCACTTCTTTCATACATAAAACGGATTCTTGTTTTCATACTTTCATATTGTAATTCTTCCGTTTCTTTTGCCTCTTCCAATTCTTCCCGGGTAGTTTCAATTTCCTTCATTTTATCTTCAATCTGTTCTTCTAAATCATTCAGATTATTACTTACTGCTGTAAGTTTATCATTCAATTCAGCCAGCTTACCCTCAAGATTATTCTTTTCTTCCTTCAGGTTTTCCAGATTTTCTTTTGTTTCATTTAACTGAGACTGGGTCTGATTTTTCTCTTCCTGTGCCTGATTTAATTTTTCCTGCGTAGAAGTGGCGTATACAAATCCTGTGGGTATACTCAGTAATGCTATAATCACCGCCAATCCCAACAGTAGCCTGCGCCTTTCTGCTGCTCTCATATAAATCTACCTTTCTAACTAAACTTGCATTTTAATAGTACGACCTGTATGCTCATATTTCCGATATTTCACTCCCGCCGCATCGAACATTTTTCTGGAGCATATATTCGACGTAGTATTGGCATACTTATCATCTGCGTAAATTACAGTTTTGATTCCGCTTTGGATAATTGCCTTTGCACACTCATTACAAGGGAAAAGAGAAACGTATAATTTGGCACCTTTTAAACTGCCACCCCGATAATTTAAAATTGCATTCAGTTCACTATGGGTAACATACGCATATTTTGTCTCTCCCATGTCCCCTTCTCTCTCCCAAGGAAACTCTTCATCGGAACAGCCTATAGGAAATCCATTATATCCCATGGATAAAATTTTATTATCTTCGCTTACAATGCAGGCTCCAACCTGTGTATTAGGGTCCTTGGAACGCATTCCGGAAAGGAAAGACACTCCCATAAAATATTCATCCCAGCTGATATAGTCTTTTCGCTTCACCTAAAAATCCTCCCCTAAAACAACCTTCCCCTATCTATTCTATCAGTCCGATTCTTCTAATATGGTTTTCTCCTTCAGAAAACTCAGTATTTAAGAAAGTCTCCACTATATCCAATGCCATATTTTTTCCTACCATACCGCCTCCAAGAGCCAATACATTGGCATCGTTGTGAAGTCTTGTCATCTTTGCCGCAAAAGGATCGTTGCAAAGAGCAGCTCTTACGCCCTTTACTTTATTTGCTACCATGGAAATCCCGATACCGGTAGTACATACCACAATTCCTTTTTCACATTCTCCGCTTGCTACTGCTTCTGCTGCTGCTCTGCCATAAATAGGATAATCGCAGGAAGTTTTGTCATAACAGCCAAAATCTTTATATGCAATTCCCTTTTCTTCCAAATATTCAATTACGATTTGCTTCATATCAAATCCACCATGGTCACATCCTAATGCTATCATACTTTATCTCCTTTTAATTTTATAATTTATACATAAACTATCTGATGTCCTGCTGCCTTTAAAAGGCGGTTCATAATTGCCTGTCCCATACCACATTCTGAAAAAGACTCTGAATAAATTACCGTAACTTCCTCGTCGTCAAATTCTCTTAAAATTGTATACAGAGTTCTTGCAATGGAAACCTCATCGGTTCTTTTCCCTACACTTTTTACACTGTCTCCCAAATACTTACCTTGGGTTTCCTCAGTGCCTATAATACCTACCTTTTCCCCTTTTGCTTTAGCCTCTTTTGCTAAGGCATTAATGGTATCTATGGTTTTTTTTGCCTCGCCTTCCACTATGGTAAGCACTCCTTTTGGTGCATAATGGCGATACCGCATTCCCGGCGCTTTTGGGGGTTCCTTACAGTTTACATCCAAGATTGTCTTATCCGTATCAACCTCTCCCAACACCTCTGTCAGCATCTTTTCCGTAATATAGCCTGGTCTTAATATCATTGGAGTTTCTCCGGTTACATCTACAATCGTAGATTCCAGACCGATTTCACTGCTGTCCCCATCCAGAATCATATCAATTCTTCCATCCATATCCTCAATCACGTATTTCGCTTTTGTAGGACTGGGTCTTCCTGACAGATTCGCACTGGGAGCTGCTACATACCCTCCCGCATATTCGATAAACCTTGCTGCCATTGGATGGGATGGCATCCGCACCGCTACCGTATCTAATCCTCCTGTGGTTTCCCTTGGTACTAAATCTGATTTCTTAAATATCATGGTCAAAGGTCCCGGCCAGAACTTTTCTGCCAATTTATATGCCGCTTTCGGAATTTCTTCCACTATGGGTACCAAATCTTCCATCCGGCAGATATGCACAATCAAGGGATTATCTGAAGGTCTTCCCTTAGCTTCATATATCTTTTTAGCAGATTCTTTATTTAAGGCATCTCCCCCCAGACCATATACCGTTTCTGTGGGAAACGCCACTAAGCCGCCTTGGCAGATAATCTGCCCGGCAGCTTCTAAGACTTCCTGATTTTCTTTTTCCAAGGTCACAATCCTTGTTTTCATTCTATTCTCCGCTTACTCTGTTTTTTCTAAAACCACGTTTCTAATTACTGAGTATAGCACAAACAGACAAATTAACAAATAGTTTTTAGTTTCTTTTTATAATTTCATTTCAGTTATTAAAACTACACAATACTCATAATTACTATTTTTCACTTCAAAGATTTCTGTACATTTTCTTTGATTCTTTCTGAAATCGCCTCGTACTGTTCTATTTCTTCCTCGGAAAGTCCGGCATATTTTACTTCATAAAACATATCCTGTGCCAATAAGATGTCCTGTAAAATATCCTCTGCCTTTTCTAAAAATTCCACTTCGATTTTATCCGGTTCGTATGCACTGTTTTTTGGATTTTCCTTAATTTTTAAAATTTCTCTGTTCATCAATTTCTGTAAGGAAAGCAGTACCTTGGTCTTCTTTAAATGGGTAATTGCTGCAATCTCTTTCAGATTTCCGCTTTCCTGCGTCTGACTGAAATATAAAAGGAGCTTTACATCGCTAAGACGCAAATCATGTCTTAAGGCTACAGTCTGCAAATATCGCTCCAAAAGCTTTCCTTCCCGATAAATATCCAAAAAAATACCTTCCGCCTTAGATATCCTGCCACTGACAGAGACTCTCTCATTCCCCAACTTCATGGCCCTTGGCATAATGGATGGCATGACACTTCCGTCACCCGCTGCTGCCACCAAAAAGCGATATACCTGAATCCGCCGTTTTTCATAATCTTCTTCTTTGAAGATATCCTTATAAAATTCATTATAGCATTGAAAAACCGTCCGTTTCATCTGTATGGTTTTGGTAATGCTTGTTCCCTGAGATACCAGAGAACCGGGCGTTTTTACATAATAGTAAATTGGTACATGAAGAGCATATACATACTTTACATGACGGATATACTCCATGTTGAAAATAAAATCCTCACACCAACTGATGTTCTTATCCATGCGAAGCCCATATTCCATGATAATATCCCGCCGATATAATTTATTCCATAAAACCCCATAATAAAAATCCGCAGGATTTTCCATCATGTAAAGGGCAAATTCTTCCCGGTTCAAAAGCCCGTCTTCCCGGATATCCCCTTTATGAGCAAGACGTTCCCCTATGACCCGATAAAAATCCGTAATTACCATTTCACACTGATTTTCCTCTGCCATACGCACCATCAGCCCGGTGGCATCCGGTGTTACCCAGTCATCACTGTCAAGAAACTGCAGATACTCTCCCTGTGCCATTTCCATTGCCAGATTACGGGTATCTGACACCCCACTGTTTTCCTTATGAACCACCCGGATTCTTGTATCTTTCATGGCATAGTCATCGCAAATATTTCCGGAACTGTCCCTGCTTCCATCATCCATTAATATTAATTCAAAATCCTCATAATCCTGTTTTAATACACTTTCAATACATCTTTCCAGATTTTTCTCTGCATTATAAACCGGAACAATAATACTTACTTTAGGCACCATTTTTCCCCTTCCGCCTGATTTTCTTCTATTTCTATGACACAGTGACCACAGGCATTAATGACCTCTGTGTCCTGATAGGTACATCTTTGAGGAATATTTCGTCCATAATTGCGATGTACATGACCATGAATAAAATACCTTGGATGATATGCTTCCATAATATCCCGAAAACATTGAAACCCTCTGTGGGTAATATGTTCCATATCGTTTAACTGATATGCCGGAGCATGGGTCAAAAGAATATCTATCCCTTTCTTCTTCCATAATTGAAATCTTAATTTATGAAGCCGTTTCTGCATTTCCTTTTCCGTGTAAAAATTTGTTCCGTCTTTATAACGATAACATCCACCCAGTCCCATAATGCGGATTCCTTTATAAACATATATCTGGTCTTCAATACAAATACAGCCTTCCGGCGGACTGTAATCATAGCTTTCATCATGATTTCCCCTGACATACAGTACAGGACATGGAGCTAAGGTCACAATAAATTCCAGATAGCTTTTTTTCAAATCTCCACATGCCAGAATCAAATCATAATCCTGAAAGACTCCGGGAGTATAGTGTTCATAAAATCCGGGCACTTCTTCATCTGAAATTGCCAATATTTTCATTTTCCATCTCCTCATACTGTGCATTCGGTGCCCCGGCACTTTTTACAGTTGCTTTTCCATCCTCACTTAACATTTCATATTTTGGGATTTCACCTGCCACATTTTCCAGCAGCCAGTCAATTCCGATAATCTGCTGAAGTGTCAATGTTCCATCCTTACCTTCCAGACATTCTCCATTTTGTGTCATCATGACCCCTCCAAAGGGACTGAAACTTCCTTTACAGATAGCATCCTGCAATACATTTACCAGTTTTTTCACACTTTGGGGCAAATGATTGGAGCAAATCAAATCAATGACTCCGGCAGACATTCCCCAATAATAATTTAAAGCTTTTCTGCTGGATTCATATTCCATTTTGAAAGTCTGATTTCTCATATTCCGAATCAGTTTTTCATAATAAACACCCCAGTGCCACAAAGGCATGGCAAGATTCACTCTTTTTTCATCCTTATATTCATATAGCCCAAAGGTGCTTCTTTCCTCACTGGTGGGACTTTTCAAATCCTGTGCCGAAATAATCCGTATTCCTTTCTCCCGCAGACGTTTTTCTGCCGATTGGGCACCATCTATGCAGGACCACTCCAGATACACTTTTGCCTTAGGATTCACCATCTGCACTCCTAAAGCAAATGCATTGATTCCCGCAATCTGACCATAAATAGGATAATCACATAAATATCCCACTTTGCCTTCCTCTGCCATAGCTCCGGCAATGGCTCCGATTAAAAATTTTGCTTCATACATTCTTGCATAATAAGTACAAATATATCTATGAGATTTATTCAAAGAACAATTAAAAATCGTCACCTCAGGATGCTCAATGGCGACTGCCAGACTGGCAGGCAATAATTTGGCAGAGGTGGTAAAAATAATTTTATTTCCATCACGAATTACCTGCTCCAATACCTCTTTCGGGTCTTTATCCATAGCATCATCATATGCTCTTGTAAGTACACTTCCATCAAATACTTTCTGGGTATGCAGTCTTCCCAATTCGTGACCATAAACCCAGCCGGAAGTAATGGGATTTTTGTCATACACAAAAGCAACCTGTTCCTGTTTTTCTCCCGATTCTCCAAAAATCTTTTTCCAGAATCTTCTCTTCTGTCTTTCTTCCGGATTTTCTTTTAAATCTATAGTCTCCTTCTCTTCCAATAAAGACAACTCTTCCCAGATTTTTAACAGGGATTTTTTAATCTGTTCATTACTCTTGGAAAGCAAATCAGAGTACCCATAAATTTTACAATATGTTAACATGGCATCTGCCGCTGTAATATGTTCCTTCTCTTCACTTATTTCCTGAAATGCTTTTTTTAAATTATAAAAAGCTGTCTTAAAATGAGACCTGTCATCTTCCGTCCATACTTCATCCGGCGCTTTTCCCATTAATTTCTGTATCTGCTTATAACAGCCTGTTTCTGAAAATTCCAGATAATTAATTCCGGTACACTTAAAAAAATCTACCATTTCATAATATATCTCTACTTCCTTGCTTCCATCCCTGACAGGCATGACACGGATAACTTCTGTGGGAATCGATACCGCATCGAAAAATTTTAAAACACTGACTCTTTTGTTTCCTTCCTGTACATAATAACGATTCCTATATTCATAAGCTTTAATACTGTCATGTATTCCTTCTTCCAGATGTGCATCGCACAGACTCTTCCACTTAATTCCAAACTCAGAATTTTCCTCCAACAAAGGCATAAAATTTCTGGCAAATGCATTGGCTCTGGAAGCACTTTTCGTTCCTACAATAAATTCTGTCGGCACCTGCTGAACCCCCAGATTGATTCCTGCCAGCATTTTTTCAGGAGAAACAAGATTCTCCAATGCCGGAAGATAGGGATCTTTGCCTTCGCTTAAACAATTTTTTTTCTCTTTTTGTCCTTTTTTAACTGCTTCTTTATAAAATGTATCCATCCTTATCCCTCTTAAGAAACCTGTTTTAAAATAAAAAAGAGCAGCCCCGGTACAAAACAAAACAGCTTTGAACATAAGTTCAATAAAGCTTCTTTTGTACAAAGTGCTGCTCATTTCTTATATTGATTACTTAAAAATTCCTTTTTTCTTTTTGGTATGACTTTTTTCTTCGCCGCCGTTTAAACGTTTTGCTGCATTTAAACTGTCTCCGCTTTCTTCATCGAACTTGCGAAGCAACTCTTTTGCCTCATGAGATAATTTATCCGGTACCTGTACCACTAAGGTTACGTAATGGTCACCCCTTACATCTTTGTTACGAAGAGAAGGTACACCTTTTCCTTTTAATCTTACTCTAGTATCGGTCTGTGTTCCCGCTTTTACATCATAAATTACTTTTCCGTCTACCGTATCAATTACCACTTCTCCGCCTAATGCTGCTACAGCAAAAGATACCGGAACGGTAGAATATATGTTATATTCCTGTCTCTGGAAAATCGGATGACGACCTACAATCACTTCTACTAAAACATCCCCTCTTGGTCCGCCGTTAATACCCGGCTCTCCCTGACCGGTGAGACGTTTGCATTGTCCATTATCAATACCTGCCGGAATATCTACCGCAAACCGTTTCCTCATAGGAATGTAACCGGATCCATGACAATCCGGACATTTTTCTCTGATTACCTTTCCGGTTCCCTGACAATCCGGACACGCCTGTACATTACGTACCATTCCAAAGAAAGACTGCTGGGTAAATACCACCTGACCTTTTCCACCGCACTTTGTACAGGTTTCCGGACTGGTTCCCGGTTTCGCTCCTGTTCCATGACAGGTTTTACATTCATCCTTTGTATTTAATTCAATTTCTTTTTCACAGCCAAAAACAGCTTCTTCAAAGGTAATTCTTACACTGGTTCGAATATTGCTTCCTTTCATAGGACCATTGTTTGTTCTTCCGCCGCTTCTTCCTCTGCTGCCGCCAAAGAAGTCTCCAAAAATATCTCCAAAAATATCGCTAAAATCAGTGCCGCTGAAATCAAAACCTCCGAAACCGCCGGCACCGCCTGCTCCTCCCTCAAATGCTGCATGACCAAACTGATCATACTGGCGACACTTTTCAGCATCACTTAACACAGCATAAGCTTCTGATGCTTCTTTAAATTTCTTCTCTGCTTCTGCATCCCCCGGATTCATATCCGGATGATACTTCTTAGCCAGTACCCTGTAAGCTTTTTTTAAAGCAGCATCATCTGCATTTTTATCTACACCTAAGACTTCATAATAATCTCTTTTTTGCTCTGCCATACTTTCCTCCACGAAAATATATAAATATCCGTTTTTTCATCCGATTACAAACTGTGCTTGCAACCGCCATTCTTCATTTTTCTTGCATCCATTACTTCTATCCAAAAACACATTCCTGTTTATGATAGCATAAACACGAATTGGCTGCTACGGGAAACCGTAACAGCCTATAGAAATTCGTTTATATCCTATACTTCTCTGAAATCACCGTCAATGATATCATCTTCTGCTGTATCTGTAGACTGAGAAGCGCCTCCCATATTAGACATATCAGGACCTGCCTGTGCTGCTCCCTGAGCCTGTTCATACATCTTTGCAAATAAACTCTGAGCACCTGTCATAAGTTTTTCCTGAGCGGCTTTCATTTCTGCTACCTGCTCCGGTGTCATATCCTGATCTTTTGTTTTCTCCAACAGTTCTTTTAATGCATTCAAATCAGCCTCTACATTTGCTTTTTCACCTGCATCAATCTTGTCACCAGCTTCATTTAAAGCTTTTTCTGTCTGGAATACAAAGGAATCTGCTTCATTTCTGGCATCAATTGCCTCTTTTCTTGCTTTATCCTGAGCTTCATATTCTGCTGCTTCTTTTACTGCTCTGTCGATTTCATCATCTGACATGGAAGAACCTGCTGTAATGGTAATATGCTGTTCTTTTCCTGTACCAAGGTCTTTGGCAGATACATTAACAATACCATTTGCATCAATATCAAAGGTAACTTCAATCTGTGGAACACCGCGCATTGCCGGCGGAATACCATCCAGACGGAACTGACCTAAGGATTTATTATCTTTTGCAAACTGTCTTTCTCCCTGTACTACGTTGATATCTACTGCTGTCTGATTGTCTGCTGCTGTAGAGAATACCTGACTCTTCTTGGTAGGAATTGTGGTATTTCTTTCAATCAGTCTGGTAGCAATACCACCCATGGTCTCAATAGATAAAGACAATGGAGTAACGTCCAGAAGAAGGATTTCGCCTGCACCTGCATCTCCTGCTAATTTACCACCCTGAATGGAAGCACCTAATGCTACACATTCATCAGGATTTAAGGATTTGTTCGGTTCATGACCAGTTAACATTTTTACTTTATCCTGAACTGCAGGGATTCTTGTAGAACCACCAACTAATAATACTTTGCTAAGTTCAGAAGCATTCAATCCTGCATCTTTTAAAGCGTTCTGAACCGGGATTGCAGTTCTTTCTACCAAGTCATGCGTTAATTCATCAAATTTTGCACGAGTAAGGTTCATATCAAAATGTTTTGGACCTTCTGCTGTTGCTGTAATAAATGGAAGATTAATATTTGTTGTCGTTGCAGAAGAAAGTTCTTTCTTTGCTTTTTCAGCTGCTTCTCTTAATCTCTGAAGAGCCATCTTGTCATTAGAAAGGTCTACCCCTTCTGTTCTCTTGAACTCTGCCAACATATAATCTGTAATTTTCTGGTCAAAATCGTCTCCACCTAATCTGTTATCTCCACTAGTAGATAATACTTCAATAACGCCATCACCAATTTCAATGATAGATACGTCGAATGTACCGCCGCCTAAGTCATAAACCATGATTTTCTGTT
>CAZSWC010000013.1:18563-41512 GCA_964610665.1 uncultured Lachnospiraceae bacterium | reverse complement strand
CCTTTGTGCAGCATATGATGAAGAAGAAATCGGAGAAGGAGATGTGCGTACCGTACTTCACTTCCATCCGGCACTGGCACCGGTAAAAATTGGTGTGCTACCATTATCTAAGAAATTAAGCGAAGGTGCAGAAAAAATCTTTATGGAACTTAGCAAAAAGTACAACTGTGAATTTGATGACAGGGGTAATATTGGTAAGAGATATCGCAGACAGGATGAAATCGGAACACCATTCTGTATTACCTATGATTTTGAATCCGAAGAGGATGAAAGTGTAACCATTCGTTTCCGAGACAGTATGGAACAGGAAAGAATTAAAATTGCAGATTTAGATGCTTATTTTGCAGATAAATTTACATTTTAATATATATTAAAGATAAGGAGAGTGCCGAAGCTATGGGGAAATCAATTTTAATCTGTGATGATGCAGCATTTATGAGAATGATGCTTAAGGACATTCTGGTGAAGGAAGGCTATGAAGTTATAGGGGAAGCCGTAAATGGAGCAGACGGAGTAGAAAAGTATAGTGCATTGAAACCGGATTTGGTAACAATGGATATTACAATGCCGGAAATGGATGGGATTGCAGCATTGAAAGCGATTAGACAAATCGATTCTTCCGCAAAAGTAATCATGTGTTCTGCCATGGGTCAGCAGGCAATGGTGGTAGATGCGATTCAAAGCGGTGCAAAAGATTTTATTGTAAAGCCATTTCAGAAAGAGCGGGTTGCGGAAGCTCTTAGGAAAGCATTAGGATAGAAAGCGGATAAGGGAGGTTTATGAAACAGTTTTAGAGGTTTCATAAACCTCTTTTTTTAAAATGGTTGACATTAGAGAAAAATAGGACTATAGTAACTGAGGTTGAAATAAAAGGTGGAGTCTGTCATAGAATTTTAGTATTCTATTTATTTCAATTATAAACATAGGCGAAGTTTCGATTGCGTAGCATGCTTTTTTATTAAGCCGGCTAAGAAATTGAAATTCAATTATGTGTTAAGACAAATTATGTCACTTCACCTTACAACTGTGAAGTGGCTTTTTTTTTAGAAAAATGGAAAGGAGTAACGGCAGAAGCCGGAAAAAGAAAATGTATATTGTTTTTTTTGCGTTATGGATTATTTTTAATGGAAGGATTACGTTTGAAATTTTATGGATGGGAGCTGTTATTTCAGCAGTGGTATATGCTTTTATCTGTAAATTTATGGACTACAGTGTGAAAAAAGATATTTATATGGTAAAAAGAATTGTTTTTTTTCTTAAATACTTTGCGGTTTTAATCTGGGAGATTGTAAAAGCAAATGTGGATACCATGAAATTGATTCTTTCACGAAGATACATAGCAGAACCGGTAGTGGTAAAATTTAAATCGGATTTAAAAACAGAAATGGCAAATGTACTGCTTGCCAATTCCATTACCCTGACTCCGGGAACGATTACGGTGTCTTTAAAAGAAAATGAATTTGTGGTGCATTGTCTGGATAAGGATTTCAGTGAGGGACTGGATAACAGTGTATTCGTAAAAATGCTTCGACAGTTGGAAGAAATGGAGGAGAAAAAAATATGATGTTATTGGAATATGCATATAAGGGACTTTATATTTTTGCATTATGTTTTTTGGCGGTTATGCTGATTTTATGTCTCATTCGTTCCATTAAAGGACCAAAGATTGCAGACAGAATTGTTGCGGTAAATATGATGGGAACTATGGTTATGGTAATCATCGTAGTGCTTTCCTTGATATTAAACGAGGGATATCTGGTAGACATCTGTATTATCTATGCTATGATAAGTTTCCTTGCGGTGGTTGTTTTGACAAAAGTTTATATGGGAATTTATAAAGAAAGACAGTTAAAAATGAGGGAGAAAAAGGAGGAAAAATAAGATGATATTGGCGTGGATTCGTTTCCTTTTGGGAGCAGCCTTTGTATTGTTTGGTTTGTTTCTTTTTGCGATTGAAGTTTTTGGTTCTTATAAGTTTGATTTTGTGTTGAACCGTATGCATGCAGCAGCCATTGGTGATACCTTGGGAATAGGGGTGTGTATGATAGGCTTTATGATATTTTCGGGCTTTAATTTTACCACGGTAAAGATATTGCTGGTGATTGTATTCTTATGGGTGGCATCTCCGGTATCCTCTCATCTGATTGCAAGATTTGAGGTTACGACCAATGACCGCATTGGTGAATTTTGTGAAATGCCGGAAGAAGATATAAGAGAAGAAGTAAGGGAGGATAATTAAAATGCAGATATTTATGTATATTTTAATGGCATTTTTAATTGTGTGTGCCATTGCTGTCAGTTTTTCTAAAAATCTGTTAAATTCGATTTTAATATTTATGTCGTACAGTCTGATTATGTCCATTATATGGATTTTACTGGAATCTCCTGACCTTGCCATTACAGAAGCGGCAGTGGGAGCTGGAGTGACCAGTTTGCTTTTCTTTGTGACATTGAAGAAAATCCATGCTATGAGGGGAGATGAAGAAAGTGAGTAAGTTAAGACCGGAATTACGAAATAAAGGGGAAAATTTCCGATTTAAGAAATGGCTGGATGGAGAAAAGGACCCATTTCTTGGTGTGGTAGAAATGAAACCTCAGGTCAGAAAAGAGGAAAGTAAAGAGGTAAAGGAAGAACGGCTTCTGGAAGAAAAGAAAATACGAGAAATCATTTATGACACAGAGCAGAACCGGGAATTAAGATTGTTTGAAAATATCTATAAAATTTTGTGTGTGATTTGCTGTGTGGTATTAATCAGCCTGTTAATGATTACGGTATCTTATCTGCCGCCCACAGGAGAAGCAGATAAACCGGATAATAATGAAGTGGCGGCAAGATATATAGAGAATGGTTTGCAGGAAACCGGAGCCGTAAATATTGTTACAGGAATGATTTTGGATTATCGTGCATTTGATACCTTTGGGGAATCCAATGTATTGTTTATTGCTACCATTACGGTGCTGATTTTGCTTCGTGTGGATAAGAAAGAAAAGAAGGAAAGCGAAGCTGCAAATGATCAGATTCATGAGCCGGCAAATGATGTGATATTACAAAAAGCGGCAGGTTTTTTGGTGCCGGTAATTATACTTTTTGGAATTTACGTTATTTTAAATGGTCATATTTCACCGGGAGGAGGATTTTCCGGAGGAGCCATTATCGGTGCAGGATTGATTTTACATCTGAATGCATTTGGATTTGAAAAAACAGGAAGATTTTTTACGGAGAAAACACATAAATGGGTCTGCTTTTTTGCACTTAGTTTTTATTGTCTTGCTAAAAGCTATTCCTTCTTTACAGGGGCAAATCATTTGGAAAGCCATATCCCATTGGGAACCGCAGGAGATATTATCAGCAGCGGATTGATTTTGCCTTTAAACATTTGTGTTGGGCTTGTGGTAGCATGTACCATGTACACTTTTTATGTTGTTTTCAGAAAAGGAGGTTTTTAAAATGGGACCAAATTTACTGGCAAATTATGGAGAAGCAGTTTCCGTAATCTTATTTGGAATTGGCTTTACCAATCTTTTGATGCAAAAAAATCTGATTAAGAAAATCATTGGCTTAAATATTATGGATACAGCGGTGTATTTATTTCTGGCGGAAAAAGGATATGTAAGCGGAAGGGTAGCCCCCATTGTAGTAGATGGAATACAGGAAGTGGAAGCTTATATTAATCCGGTGCCGTCAGGACTGGTGTTAACGGGAATTGTTGTCAGTGTGTCTGTAACAGCACTTATGCTGTCTCTTACGATCCGTTTATATAAGAGATATCATACTCTGGATTTAGACGAAATATCCACAAGACTTAAGAAGGAGGGATTATAATGGAAACGCATATTGAGTTTTGGCAGAATATTCCTTTTTTCTGTATCATGATTTCTATGTTTAGCGGAACGGTAAGTTCCGTACTGAAGAAAAATGCGGCAAAATGGCTGAACACCTTTGTTATGAGTCTGGTGGTAATCCTATCTGCCATATTGCTTGTGCATCTGATGGCTTATGGCGGCAGTTATACTTATATGATGGGACATTTCCCGGCACCTTGGGGAAATGAAATCCGGGCAGGGGTATTAGAGGCATTTATGGCAATGTTTTTTGCCATTATTATGCTGCTTTCCATTTTAGGCGGAAGAAAGAAGCTGGTAGGAGAAGTGGAGGAAAGCAAACATAACTTATACTACATCCTAACCAATTTATTGTTAAGTTCCCTGTTGGCATTGGTATATACAAATGACTTATTTACTGCATATGTGTTCATTGAGATTAATACCATTGCAGCCTGCGGACTGATTATGATTCGTCAGAATG
Source organism: uncultured Lachnospiraceae bacterium (assembly GCA_964610665.1). Taxonomy (GTDB): domain Bacteria; phylum Bacillota; class Clostridia; order Lachnospirales; family Lachnospiraceae; genus SFDP01. The sequence continues at coordinate 37,206 of CAZSWC010000013.1, read as the reverse complement.
GTCGTACCATTGAAGCTGCCATTCGTTATATGATTATGAGTCAGTTGGGTTCTGGTTTGCTGTTGATGGGAATCTGTATGCTTTATGATATTACCGGACATTTGTTAATGAGTAATATTCATGAATCTGTGGTTTTACTGATGGCAGATGGAACCTATAAAGTACCGCTTTTGGTTACCATTGCATTGATCAGCGTAGGACTCGCCATTAAGTCGGCATTGTTTCCTTTTCATTCATGGCTGCCGGATGCTTATGGATATTCCACGGTTTCCAGTGCGGCAATGTTATCCAGTCTGGTTTCCAAAGGATATATCTTTTTGCTGATTAAAATCTTTTATCGTGTTATAGGTTTTGATGTAATTTGCAACAGCAGAATCATTAATATTTTATTCCTGTTTGGACTTGCAGGCATGATTTTTGGTTCCTTAAGCGCTATTAAGGAAAATGACATCCGAAGGATGATTTCTTTTTCTTCTATTGCCCAGATTGGATACATATATATGGGACTGGGATTGGGAACTGAGGTAGGAACCATTGCCAGTATCTTCCATATTCTGTCACATGCAGCCACCAAATCCTTACTGTTTATTTCTGCCATTGGGTTAACGGATGTATCGGATGGAAAAAGACCCTTTATCTATTTGACCGGTTCAGGATATCGTCATAAAATCGCAGGAATCGGATTCAGTGTGGGTGCTCTGTCTATGGTAGGTATTCCGATTTTTTCGGGATTTGTGAGTAAATTATTGTTTGCTCAGGCGGCAGTTTACAATCACAATAAAATGCTGCCTACGTTGATTGTTTTGGGAATCAGTACGATTTTGAATGCCATTTATTTTATGAAAACGGTGATTCGTATTTACACACCGGTACGTCTCAATGATAAGATGCAGTTAGCGGTAGAGGATGAGGTGATCCAGTGTGATGTTATTACCATGAAAGATGAAAAGTTATATGCTTTTACCATCTGTTTGTTTATTATATTAAATGTTGTATTGGGAATGATGTCACAGCCCATTGTAAATCTGATTCAAACCGGCTTGGAAAATTTTGTATAGGAGGGAAAAATGGAAATGAATACAATGATTTTACTTCCTATTTTGCTTCCTATGATAATAGGATTAGGAATTTTAATAGGAAAAGAACCGAAGAAGAGAAGTACTCTGCTTCTGGTCAGTGGAGCAGGTCTGGCAGCAACGGCTGCCAGTGTATTCTATGTACTGACTTTAGGGGATGTGGAAGTTACACTCTTTTATCTGACAAAGAATCTGCCCATTTACTATCATATGGATGGCATAGGAAGGATTTTTGCAGGTATCGTTGCCATTGTATGGGTGTTAGGGGGAATTTTTAGTTTTGTTTATATGAAACATGAACATAAGAATAAGAGATATTATGGATTTTATCTGCTTGTGTTCGGGATTTTAAATTCCTTGGTTTTTTCAGGAAATATGATTACCTTTTATTTCTTTTATGAGCTGATGACCATTCTCTCAGCGCCTTTAGTGTTTCACACGCAGACAAAGGCTTCTATTATGGCAGGATTAAAATATATGTTTTATTCCTTCTGCGGTGCTTATATGGTATTGTTTGGAATCTATTTTCTTTCCAAATATGGAACTACACTTACTTTTACTGCGGGAGGGGTATTGGATACGTCTCTGGCAGCCGGAAATGAAGGAATTTTGCTGTTGGCTGCTTTCTTTATGATTTTAGGTTTTTCCGTAAAGGCAGGTATGTTTCCTCTGCACGCATGGTTACCGGTAGCCCATCCGGTAGCACCGGCACCGGCATCAGCTGTTTTGTCTGGAATTATTGTAAAAATGGGAGTATTGGGAATTATCAGGGTAGTATATTACCTGTTTGGAGCAGCATTTATTCGCGGAACCTGGGTTCAGACCGCGTGGATGGTGTTAGCCTTGATTACTATTTTTATGGGTTCCATGCTGGCATATTGGGAAAAAGAATTGAAAAAGCGTCTGGCATATTCTACGGTCAGTCAGGTGTCCTATATTCTGTTGGGGCTTGCCATAGGAAATGAAGTGGCATTTACAGGAGCTATGCTGCATGTAATTTGTCATGCCTTTATTAAATCAGCATTGTTCTTATGTGCAGGTGCAATTATTTTTGAAACCGGGAAAAAACAGGTGGAAGAACTTCGGGGAATCGGAAAGGAGATGCCCATTACCATATGGTGTTATACCTTCGCATCTCTGGCTTTGATCGGAATTCCTCCTACCGGTGGATTCTTAAGTAAATGGTATCTTGCAATGGGCTCTTTGAAGGGCGGAATGAAAATTTTTGACTGGCTGTGTCCGGTAGTGTTGTTAGTAAGTGCGTTGTTAACGGCAGGGTATTTATTGCCGATTACCATAAACGGATTTTTACCCGGAGCAGAGTTTGGCAGAAAAAAGAAAAAGGAACCATCTGCTCTTATGTGGACAAGTATTGCAATTCTGACATGTCTGGCAGTGGGAATCGGTATATTGCCGAATGCACTTGTGGATGAAATCGGCCGAATTGCAACGAGTATTTTTTAGAAAGGCAGGAGAAAAATGAGTGAATTATTTATGCTTATAGTTATTTTAATTCCTGTCATCGGGGGAGTACTGATTCCGGTTCTTCCTTTTAAAAACAGGAAATGGAAATGTATTTATATAGAATCTGTAGTGTTAGTAAACAGTCTGTTAGTGGGATATCTTTTAATGAACAGACCGGAAGGCAGATTTGAAATTGTAAATTTTGTAAATAATCTGTCCTTATCTTTAAAAATCGATGGGATGAGCATGGTTTTTGGAGGGCTGGTAGCTTTTTTGTGGCCTCTGGCAACTTTATATGCCTTTGAATATATGAAAGAAGAAGGACATGAAGAAGTCTTTTTTATGTTTTATACCATCACCTATGGGGTAACTTTGGGAATTGCATTTTCTGAGGATTTGCTTACCATGTATTTCTTTTATGAATTGTTAACTTTGGTAACTTTCCCGTTGGTGCTTCATACTTTAAGCCGGGAAGCTATTTTAGCAAGCCGGAAATATCTGTATTATTCCTTGGGAGGAGCCGCCTTTGCCTTTATCGGACTGGTATTTGTAATCATGTATGGTTCGACAGTAGATTTTACCTTAGGAGGAGTATTAGATCCTGCAAAGATTGGGGAACGTGGAAATATTCTTTTGCTAATCTATGTGATGGCATTTATGGGCTTTGGTGTGAAAGCAGCAGTTTGTCCGTTTAACTCATGGCTTCCGGATGCCGGTGTTGCTCCCACTCCCGTAACTGCATTGCTTCATGCTGTGGCAGTGGTAAAGGCAGGTGCATTTGCCATTTTGAGAATTACTTATTATAGTTTTGGAACAGAATTTTTGCAGGGAACATGGGCGCAGAACGTGGTGATGTGCATTGTAATTTTTACCATAGTTTATGGATGTTCCAGAGCAGTAAAGGAAACGCATATTAAAAGAAGGCTGGCATATTCTACCATCAGTAATCTGTCCTATATTTTATTCGGAGCTGTAATTATGACACCATTAGGTCTGGCAGCGGCATTGAGCCATATGGTTTTTCATGCGTTTATGAAAATTTGTTCTTTCTTCTGTGCAGGAGCAATCATGCATCAGACCAAGAAAAGTTATATCCATCAGTTGGATGGAATAGGAAGAAAAATGCCTGTGGTATTTGGGATTTTCACACTTTCCGGCATGGCTCTGATGGGGGTTCCGGGAATGGCAGGATTTATCAGTAAGTGGAATCTGGCAACGGCAGCCGTTGAAAGTGAAAATGTGCTGGCTTATGTGGGAATCGGAGCATTGCTGATTTCAGCATTATTGACTGCCATCTATATGTTGACGATTTCTATGCGTGCCTTTTTCCCAAGTGTGGAATCGGAGACCGGAGATATGGAGGAATACAAGGACCCCAACTGGATGATGCTGCTTCCTTTAGGAGTATTTGCAGTAGTGATTGTCGGTTTTGGTCTGTATTCCGGTCCGGTTATGAACTTTTTTACCAATGTAGCAAATGGAATGTATTAGGTTGAAAGGAGAAAAAGTATGAATCAGATAATAAATATTCCTGATATTTGTGGTATGGGTTTATCCTTTCAATTGGATGGTTTTCAGGTTTTATATGCGGTTATTACTACGTTCATGTGGGTAGAAACTTTACTTTTTTCCATAGAATATATGAAACATGGAAAAAAGAAAGGAAGATATTATCTATTTACGGTACTGACTTATGCGGCGACCATGGGCGTGTTTTTATCTGCAGATTTTTATACCACGTTTATCTTTTTTGAAATCATGTCCTTTACTTCCTACGTATGGGTAGCACAGGATGAAAAGCCGGAGTCATTAAAGGCAGCGGCAACCTATCTGGCAGTCGCGGTGATTGGCGGAATGGTTATGCTGATGGGCTTATTTCTATTATACAGTATTACCGGTACGTTACGGTTTGATGAACTTGCCGGAGTCATTTCAGAAGGTGGGCTTTTCCTGTCAGAAGTGACCAAAAACAGACTATATGCAGCCGGATTTTGCATGTTATTTGGCTTTGGTGCCAAAGCGGGTATGTTTCCTTTGCATATCTGGCTTCCGAAAGCTCATCCGGTGGCACCGGCGCCGGCATCTGCTCTTTTGTCCGGTGTTTTGACAAAAGCCGGTGTTTTTGGAATTTTAGTTCTTACAGCCAGAATTTTTGCAGGGGATGTACTTTGGGGAACCCTGATACTTACCTTAGGTGTGATTACCATGGCAGGAGGTGCCATTCTGGCATTGTGCAGTGTGGATTTCAAAAGAACCCTTGCCTGTTCTTCCATGTCCCAGATAGGTTTTATTTTGGTGGGAATCGGAATGCAGAGTCTTTTAGCAGAGCACAATCTTCTGGCAGTATGGGGCAGCGTACTTCATATGGTAAATCATTCCCTGATTAAGCTTGCTTTATTTATGGCAGCCGGAGTGGTATATCTTAATCTTCATAAGTTAGACTTAAATGAAATCCAAGGCTTTGGGAAAAAGAAGCCATTGTTAAAATTCATTTTTGTTATGGGAGCTTTGGGAATTGCCGGAGTTCCGCTGTGGAACGGCTACGTCAGTAAAACCTTACTGCACGAAGCCATTGTGGAATACCGGGTTTTGTTAACCGCAGGCAGCCTGTCGGGAACCACATATTATGGAGTGACAGCCATGACTGTCATTGAATGGATTTTCTTACTTAGCGGTGGATTGACCGTAGCTTATATGTTAAAACTGTTTGTCTGTATTTTTGTAGAGGACAACAAAGAGGAGAAAAAGCAGGAGCAGTACAATGGTAAAGGTGCCTATATGAGTCCTTTCAGTGCTTTTGTTTTAACCTTAAGTGCCGTGATTCTTCCGATAATGGGATGCTTTCCGCAAAAAGTAATGCAGCCCTTGGCAGAAATGTCGCAGTCATTTTTGGGAAATCATCATGAAGCAGAAGAAATTGCCTATTTTTCTCTGACAAATTTAAAAGGCGCCGGGATTTCTCTTATTGCCGGAATCCTGATTTATGGATTGATAGTTCGTAAATTCCTGATTCGGGATGGAAGATATGTGGATGTATGGCCAAAGTGGATGGATTTGGAAAACAGTGTTTATCGTCCTCTGCTTTTGACCATCCTTCCTTTGGCAGGAACCGTGATTTGCCGTTTCCTAGACCGTCTTGTGGATAATATTATCGTATTTCTTCGGAAAACCATGTATAAAGACAGTCCGATTCCTCAGGAACTTGCAGAGGGAAATACAATTACCCATGCGTTGGGACACAGTGCCGATGCTGCCATTCATATGATGAATGAAACCATCTGGATTGACCATAAGATGGAAGAAAATAAAGAACACAAGCTGGTGGTGTTATATCATATTATTTCAGAAAATAATACCATTATTGGAAGAAGCCTTTCCTTTGGTCTGATTATGAGTCTGTTAGGATTATTGGCGGTGTTAGTGTACCTGCTGGCAAGAATATAAAGATTCGAAATTACAATTTACACAAGGTGAGGGAGAAAACAGTTGCCTTTAAAAAAGAAATCCGTGAAATTGATTGAAAATTGGGGAATTCTTTGTTAAAATATTCAAGGTTAAATTTGAATGGAAGAATGAAAGGAAAAAGGTATGGAAAATATGTCACCAAAGAGTCCCTCAGAACTTGTGGGCAGTTATATACAGGCAGGTATCAATAAAGTAAATCTTGCATTGCCTAAACTTCTGATTTTAGGAGTTATGGCAGGAGCCTTCATTGCCATTGGCGGTTCCAGTTCCAGTGCCGCATGTCATGCGGTAGAAAATGTTGGTGTATCAAAGGCTTTGGCAGGAATTGTATTTCCTATCGGGCTGATGATGATTGTTTTTATCGGTGGAGAGTTGTTTACCGGAGATACCATGATGATTATGGGAGCCTGGAATAAAAAATATTCTTATGGGGCTGTTGTAAAAACTCTTATTTGTGTGTTTTTCAGTAATATGGTCGGAGCAGTCTTTATTGCATTTTTAGTGACACATTGCGGACAGCTTGATTATTCCGCAGGAGCACTGGGTGCATATACGATTAAAGTAGCTTACGGAAAGGCAACCATTAGCTTTGCAAAAGCATTCTTTTCCGGAATTTTATGTAATATTCTGGTTTGTGTTGCAGTATTGATGTCCATGGCAGCAAAGGATATGACTGGTAAAATTTTTGCTATTGTATTTCCGATTTTTGCATTTGTAATCGGCGGATATGAACACTGCGTGGCAAATATGTACTATATTCCGGCAGGAATTATGGCGGCGGCAAATGAAACTTATGCAGCCAAAGCCATGGAGCTTTATGGTTATACAGCGGAGCAGTTAGGAAGCCTTAATCTTGGTAATTTTTTTGTTACCAATTTGATTCCGGTAACCTTAGGAAATATTGTAGGCGGAATGCTTTGTGTGGCACTTCCTTTATATTGGATGCATAAAGACACATTGAAAAATAAGTAAACGGCAGTATGGCAGGTAAGAAGCGGATGCCGGAAATGAAATTGAAAAAACAGAATTAAAATCGGAGGAAATAACAGTGAAAGCATATGGAGTAAATGAGTTACGCAGAATGTATCTGGAATTTTTTGAATCCAAAGATCATCTGGCAATGAAGAGTTTTTCTTTGGTACCACACAACGATAACTCTCTTTTATTAATTAATGCCGGAATGGCACCTTTAAAACCTTATTTTACAGGGCAGGAGATTCCCCCAAGAAACAGAGTCACAACTTGTCAGAAATGTGTCAGAACCGGAGATATTGAAAATGTAGGAAAGACAGCAAGACATTTGACCTTTTTTGAGATGCTTGGAAACTTCTCTTTTGGAGATTATTTCAAGAAAGAGGCTATTCTCTGGAGTTGGGAATTTTTAACCAAAGTGATTGGAATGGATCCGGAAAGATTATATCCTTCCATCTATTTTGAAGATGATGAAGCTTTTGAAATCTGGAATAAGGTAGTAGGAGTTCCGGCAGAGAAGATTACAAGATTTTATCGTGATGAAGATGGAAAATGCGATAATTTCTGGGAACATGGCGCAGGTCCCTGCGGTCCTTGTTCCGAAATTTATTATGACCGTGGTGAGAAATATGGCTGCGGAAAACCGGATTGTAAGGTAGGATGTGAGTGTGACCGTTTCATGGAAGTATGGAACAATGTGTTTACACAGTACAATGGCGACGGAAAAGGAAATTATGAAGAATTAACGAATAAAAATATTGATACCGGTATGGGATTGGAACGTCTGGCAGTAGTTGTGCAGGATGTAAATTCTGTTTTTGACATTGATACCATGAAAGCAATTCGAGACAGAATCTGTGAAATCGCAGGTGTGACTTATCAGACAGACGAAGTACAGGATGTGTCCATTCGTCTGATTACGGATCATATCCGTTCCTCTACATTTTTAATCTCTGATGGTGTTATGCCATCCAATGAAGGAAGAGGGTATGTATTAAGACGTTTGATTCGCCGTGCTGCAAGACATGGAAGACTTTTAGGAATTAAAGAACAGTTCCTTGCAAACTTAAGCCAGACCGTGATTGCAGAATCTAAGGATGGTTATCCGGAACTGGAAGAAAAGAAAGCATTTATTTTGAATGTATTGACGCAGGAAGAAAGTAAGTTTGATAAAACCATCGACCAGGGGCTTGCCATTCTCGGAGATATGGTAGAAGCTATGAAAACAGAAGGAAAGACGGTATTAGAGGGAGCAGATGCTTTCAAATTGTATGATACTTATGGATTCCCATTAGATTTAACAGAAGAGATTTTAAGTGAAAGCGGCATGAGTCTGGACGAAGCAGGTTTTCAGGCGGCTATGCAGGAACAGAAAGAGAAGGCAAGAAAAGCGCGTAAGGTAACCAACTATATGGGAGCAGACGTAACCGTGTATGAATCCATCGATCCATCCGTTACCTCTGAATTTGTAGGTTACGAGGCGTTGACTCATGAATCGAAAGTAAGTGTGTTAACCACGGAAACAGAAGTGGTAGAAGCTTTGTCTGATGGAGAAGTAGGTACGATCATTGTAGATGAGACACCTTTTTATGCTACCATGGGTGGACAGAATGCAGACATTGGTGTGATTGTGGGTCCGGAAGGAGAATTTGAAGTTAAAGATACCGTAAAATTACTGGGTGGAAAAATCGGTCATATCGGACAGGTAATAAAAGGTATGATAAAAGCAGGGGATGCGGTAACGTTAAAAGTAGATGCTGCCAACCGTAAAGATACCTGTAAAAATCACAGTGCAACCCATCTTTTACAGAAGGCTTTAAGAGAAGTGTTGGGAACCCATGTAGAACAGGCTGGCTCCTTTGTAGATGCAGGAAGACTTCGTTTTGACTTCAGTCATTTTTCTGCTATGACAAAGGAAGAACTGGAGCGGGCAGAGCAGATAGTAAATGCGAAGATAGAAGAAGATTTGGCGGTAGTGACAAAGGAAATGTCTATAGAAGATGCGAAAAAGTCTGGTGCCATGGCTCTTTTTGGTGAAAAATACGGAGAAACGGTAAGAGTAGTCTCCATGGGAGATTTTTCCACAGAACTTTGTGGTGGTACTCATGTAAAAAATACCGGAGCAATCGGTTCTTTCAAGATTATTTCCGAAAGTGGTGTAGCAGCAGGAGTACGTCGTATTGAAGCTTTCACCGGAAACAAAGTAATGGAGTATTACAAGGAAATGGAAGAAGAACTCCAAAATGCGGCAAAACTGTTGAAAGCAAATCCTGATAAAGTGGCAGAAAAGATAGAGCATGTTCTTGCAGAAATGAAGACTCTTCAGAGCGAGAATGAATCCATGAAATCCAAACTGGCAAAAGAAGCCCTTGGGGATGTTATGGATCAGGTAAAAGAAGTTAAGGGTGTAAAATTATTGGCAGTCAGTGTACAGGGCGTGGATATGAATGGCCTTCGTGAATTGGGTGACCAGTTAAAGGAAAAATTGCAGGAAGGTGTGATTGTGCTTGCATCTGAGCAGGATGGTAAAGTGAATCTAATTGCCATGGCAACAGAGGATGCCATGAAGAAAGGGGCACATGCCGGTAACTTAATTAAAGGAATTGCAGCACTGGTAGGCGGTGGCGGCGGCGGTCGTCCCAACATGGCACAGGCTGGCGGAAAGAATCCCGCAGGCATTCCGGAAGCAATCCACAAGGCAGAAGAAGTGTTGGAAGCACAATTATAGTGGAAAAAAATGCATTTTTTTAGAAAAAATGTAAAAAAGTAGTTGACGAGAAGTGGTTATTTGGTATAATATGATTTGTGCATGTGGATAAACATGTAAATAAACCCAAATCAGTCAAGTTGATAGGAAGGGACTGAAGGGAGGTTAGGGTGTAGAATGTCAAACGTAATCGTAAAAGAAAACGAAACTTTAGATAGTGCTTTACGTCGTTTTAAGAGAAGTTGCGCAAAAGCTGGTATTCAGCAGGAAATTCGTAAGAGAGAACATTACGAAAAACCAAGCGTAAGACGTAAGAAAAAATCTGAAGCAGCAAGAAAACGTAAATACAACTAATTAAAATTTTCTATAAATCCCTGATAGTGATATCAGGGATTTATTTTTGTTCTAGGGACGCAAAGAAAGCATAAGATAGAAATAAGCAGAATATAAAGGATATTTATATGAAAAGATTTTGTTCTCTTTTTTTGTCTATATGCCTTTCTTTTGGCATATTTACGTGCTGTGGGGTGACAGCCAGAGCCGCGGAAATAGAAATACAGGCTCCGTCTGCTGTTTTAGTGGAGGCTAAAACCGGTGCCGTAATTTATGAAAAGAATGCAGATGAAGTAAGGAGTCCGGCAAGCATTACGAAAATAATGACATTATTATTAACCTTTGAAGCCATAGAAGAGGGAAAAATACATTTGGAAGATGAAGTGATAACCAGTGCCTATGCCAAATCCATGGGAGGTTCCCAAGTGTTTTTGGAAGAAGGAGAGAGGCAGACGGTAGATACTTTAATAAAATGTATTGCAGTAGCCAGCGGAAATGATGCCAGTGTGTGTATGGCAGAGCATATCAGCGGTACAGAAGGTGAATTTGTGAATCGGATGAATCAGAAGGCAAAAGAACTGGGAATGGAAAATACCCATTTTATGGATTGCTGCGGACTTAGTAATTCGGAAGAACATCATATTTCTGCAAGAGATGTGGCAATTATGTCACGAGAATTGATTACCAGATATCCTCAGGTTTTTGATTATACGACCATCTGGATGGAAGATATTACCCACGTAACTCAAAAAGGGGAAAGTACCTTTACCTTGTCTTCTACCAATAAATTATTGAAACAATATCCTTTTGCCAATGGTTTAAAAACCGGTTCTACGGATAAGGCAAAGTATTGTTTGTCTGCAACTGCCCTGAAAGACGGGGTTCAGTTAATTGCAGTGGTGATGGCGGCACCGGATTATAAAGTGCGTTTTGAGGATGGAAAAACTCTTTTAAATTATGGGTTTGCCAAGGCACATTTCTATCAGGACCAAAAGCTGGAAAATCTGGCATTGGTATCTGTGAGGGGTGGTGTTGATAAACAAGCATCCATCAGCTATGAAAAAGAATTTGTGTATTTAGATTTGGAGGGAAATGACGTAAGTCAGATTACCAAAAAAGAACAGATACCGGATGTGATAGATGCCCCATTAAATAAGGGAGAGCAAATTGGCAGTGTGAAATACTACCTGGGAGAAAAAGAAATTGGAGAGGTTGCACTGGTTGTAAATCAGGATTTGGTCAAAGCAGGAGTAGCAGATTATTTAAAGTATGGTTTTATAAAATGGCTTTTAGGACAGGAAAATTTATGATAATATAAAAAGATAATATAAAAAAATATTATGTAAGGCAATATCTGATAAAGTGGAGTCTGTACAAAAAGAAATGAGAGGGAAAAAATGTCACAGGGGATGCTAATGTTATCAGCCTTGATAGTAGGTGCTGTTTTTGTTTTTTTTATCGTCATGATAGTAGATGGAAATCGCTTTCGGGTGGCAGAATATGAAGTGTATAGTGGGAAGGTAAAGAAGACACATAAATATGTGGTGTTGTCGGACCTTCATAATAAAAGTTATGGAAGAGAAAATCAGAAACTGATGGATGCGATTGAGAAATTACAGCCGGAGGGAATCCTGATTGCCGGAGATATTTTGACGGCAAAGCCGAAAAAAAGTTGTGAGACAGCAAGCAGACTGATAGAAAAGCTGGCTTTAAAATATCCGATTTATTATGGAATGGGAAATCATGAAACCAGACTTTTTCTGTACCCGGAGGTTTATGGAGAGATGGGAAAGCTGTATGAAAGAAATCTGCAGAAGGCAGGAGTGGAGCTCCTTAGAAATGAAAGCAGAGGAGCGGAAGATAATATCCGGGTGACAGGGCTGGAATTAGATAGAAAATATTATAAAAGATTCCAAAAAAATTCGATGGAGACAGAGTATCTGAAACGTACCTTAGGGAGTGCGAATCCGGAAAAATATGAGATTCTTTTGGCACATAACCCGGATTATTTTGAAGAATATGCTGATTGGGGGGCGGATCTTGTACTTTCCGGACATGTTCACGGCGGAATGGTCAGGCTGCCCTTTTTAGGAGGAGTGGTCTCCCCTTCATGTAAACTGTTTCCCAAATATGATGGGGGAATGTTTCGGAGGGGAAATTCAGTTATGATTTTAAGCAGAGGGTTGGGTATGCATACGATTCCAGTGCGTATTTTTAATCCGGGGGAACTGGTCTTTTTAAAAATTTCGCCCATGGGCGAATAGATGTTTTGACTTGCCAAATAATTGGAAAATTAGTAAAATAGCCAAGTATGTGAAATATGGGGAGAAGATTCCCCTGCCGTAAACGGAGGTTGTGATGGCTTTAGCCGTAAAACTGGAAGTGTTTGAAGGTCCTTTGGACCTGCTGCTTCATCTGATCGATAAAAATAAAATAGATATTTATGACATTCCCATTGTGGAGATTACAGAGCAGTATCTGGAATATATCAAGCAGCTGGAAACGGAAGACATGAATGTTATGAGTGAATTTCTGCTTATGGCATCTACTTTGCTGGATATTAAATGTAAAATGCTGCTGCCAAAAGAGGTAAACGAAGAGGGCGAGGAACAGGATCCGAGAGAAGAACTGGTTCAAAAGCTTTTGGAATATAAAATGTATAAATATATGTCTTTTGAATTAAAAGACAGGCAGATGGATGCCAGCAAAAATTATTACAAAGAAGCTACCATTCCAGAGGAAGTAGCGGCATATCAGCCGCCCATAGATTATGATTCTCTGTTTGCGGATATTGACCTAAGCAGACTGCAGGAAATTTTTCAGGGAATCCTGAAAAGGCAGGAAGATAAGATTGACCCGATTCGAAGTCAGTTTGGTAAAATTGAAAAAGATGAAATTAATATGGATGAAAAACTGGTGTATATCCAGGAATATATAAGAAGCCATAAAGAATTCAGTTTTCGTAAACTTTTAGAGAAAAGTCATAATAAGATGGAAATCGTAATTACCTTTTTGACCATTCTGGAAATGATGAAGATGGGGCAGATTACCATTCAGCAGGACAGCCTGTTCGGTGATATTATGATTACCTCTAAAGAAGCGGAAGCATGATGCAGCCATTTTTTGTCAGAAAGACAAAGAAGGGAAACAGAAGCAGCCTGAAAAGGACAGGAAATGCAATAAAGAAAATGGAGAGAAAGAATGGAAAGAGAAAAACAGGAAGCAATTATAGAAGCTGTGCTTTTTACCATGGGAGAGAGTGTGGAAATTTCCAAACTTGCAGAGTTGATTGGAGAAAATAAAGCAACCACGAAAAAGATAGTATATGAAATGAAGGAAAAGCTGCAGGCTTCAAACCGTGGAATTGATATTGTAGAATTAGAAGATTCTTTTCAAATGTGTACCAAAACAGATATGTATGAATATCTGATTAAGATTGCAAAAAGTCCAAGAAAATATGTATTGACAGACAGTGTTTTGGAAACCCTTTCTATTATTGCATATAAACAGCCTGTAACCCGTTCTGATGTAGAAAAAGTACGAGGAGTCAACTGTGACCATGCCATTAACCGTCTGATTGAATTTAATCTTGTGACAGAACTTGGCAGGCTGGATGCACCGGGAAGACCATTGTTGTTTGGAACCACAGAAGAATTTTTAAGGAGATTTGGTATTCATTCTCTGGAAGCATTACCGGAAATGAATCCTATGCAGGTAGAGGAATTTAAACAGCAGGCATTACAGGAAGTAGAATTACAGCTTGGAGTATAAAAATGAAAAAATTACTGAAATATTTAAAGGGATATGAAAAAGAAAGTATATTAGGACCTTTGTTTAAATTGATGGAAGCCACTCTGGAATTGTTTGTTCCTCTTGCAGTGGCTTCTTTGATTGATGTGGGAATATTGAACCAGGATAAAAATTATGTAATCAGTATGTTTATATTTCTGGTACTTCTGGGAAGTGTAGGGCTGGCATTTTCATTGACAGCGCAATATTTTGCTGCAAAAGCATCGGTTGGTTTTGTAAAAAAAATCAAGCATGTTTTGTTTGAGCACATGGAACAATTATCTTATACAGAAATCGATAAACTGGGAACGTCGGCAATGGTAAATCGTATGACCAGTGATATGAACCAGTTACAGTCGGGAATGAATATGGCGCTTCGTTTATTGCTTCGTTCTCCTTTTGTAGTGGCAGGGGCTTTTATCATGGCATGGACGATTGATGGACAGATGGCAAAAATATTTGGTCTCACCATATTGGTGCTTACCATAATTGTTTATGGAATCATGCTGATTACCATTCCTCTTTATCGAAAGGTACAGCAGAAGCTAGACAAAGTTTTAGCAGCAACCAGAGAGAATCTTATGGGGGTTCGTGTGATACGTGCTTTCGGACTGGAAGAAGAAGAGAAAAACAAATTTTTCTTGAAACACAGAGATTTGACCAAAGGACAAAAGAAGGCAGGAAGCATATCTGCGCTGATGAATCCTATGACTTATATTGTTATTAACATGGGAATTGCGGTTCTTATCTGGAAAGGGGCAATTCAGGTAGAGCATGGACTTTTGACCCAGGGAGCGGTAGTGGCATTATATAATTATATGGCACAGATATTGGAAGAATTAGTAAAACTTGCAAATACCATTGTATTGCTGACAAAAATGGTTGCCAGCGGAAACCGGGTGCAAAGTGTTCTGGAAATGAAATCATCACAAAGTTTTCCTGAAAATACAAACACCAAAGAGCGAAAAGAATTACCTCAGATTGTGTTTGATAAAGTCAGTTTAAAGTATGACGGAGCAGGGGAAGAATCCTTAAAGAATATCAGTTTTCAGGCAGAAAAAGGACAGGTGATAGGCGTTATCGGAGGCACCGGTTCGGGAAAAACTTCTCTGGTGAATCTGATTCCCAGATTCTATGATGCAACCAAGGGAAAAATATGGATTGATGGGATAGAGGTGACACAATATAGTAAAGAGGAATTAAGGGACAGGATAGGCGTAGTGCCTCAGAAAGCGGTATTGTTTAAAGGTACCATACGGAGCAACCTGTGCTGGGGAAAACCGAATGCCAGTGACGAAGAAATGATGAAAGCTGTGGAAATTGCTCAGGCAAAAGAAATTGTAGAGCAGAAAAAGGAAAGACTGGATTTTGAAATCTCTCAAAATGGAAGGAATCTTTCAGGAGGACAAAGACAGAGACTTACCATAGCCAGAGCCCTGGTTAGGAAACCGGAAATTCTGATTCTGGATGACAGTGCGTCTGCGTTAGATTATGCAACGGATGCGGCTTTAAGAAAAGCATTGCAGAATATGGAAGAAAAACCAACGATTTTTATTGTTTCTCAGAGAACTGCATCAATACAGCATGCAGATTTGATTATCGTTTTAGAGGATGGAGAAATGGTAGGAATGGGAAGGCATGAAGAATTATTAAAGTCCTGTGAAACATATCAGGAAATTTATGCTTCTCAGTTTAAAAAGGAGGTGGCAGATTCATGAGTAAGAAAAAAACACAAGGGCAGACGTTAAAAATGGTATGGAATTATATAAAAAAATATCGTTTTCTGGTGTGCTGTTCTATTTTTTTTGCCGGAATTGTGGTAGCACTGACTTTATATCTGCCGATTCTCATAGGAGAAGCCATAGACCATATAATTGAGCCGGGACAGGTGGAGTTTGAAATTATCTTTGATATTCTTGTAAAGAGTGTGGTGATTGCGCTTTTTACGGCATTCCTGCAGTGGGGGATGAATCTGATAAATAACACCATAACATATCAGGTAATAGAAGATATTCGAAGAGATGTGTTTGCACGGTTACAGATTTTACCATTAAAATATATGGACGGACATCAGAGCGGAGAGATTGTCAGCAGAGTGATTGCGGATGCAGACCAGTTTGCAGATGGGCTGTTAATGGGGTTTAGTCAATTGTTTAGCGGAGTGGTAACGATTTTAGGAACTTTGCTGTTTATGCTGTCCATCCATCCCGGAATTACTTTAGTGGTAGTGTGTCTGACACCGTTATCTTTGGTAGTAGCAAATTATATTGCAAAAAGTACCTTTTCTTTGTTTAAACAGCAATCTGTTACCAGAGGGGAACAGACGGCATTTATTGATGAAATGATAGGAAATCAAAAAATAGTGCAGGCATTTGGCAGAGAAAATATTTCACTGGAAATTTTTGATGAGACCAATGAAAGATTGGAAAAATGTTCTTTAAAGGCAATTTTCTTTTCTTCCCTGACAAATCCTTCGACCAGATTTATTAACAGTCTGGTGTATGCAGGTGTGGCATTAAGCGGAGCCATTACGGTAATCAATACGGGAGGACTTACAATCGGTGGTTTGTCTTGTTTTTTAAGCTATGCCAAACAGTATACCAAGCCCTTTAATGAAATATCCGGTGTAGTTACAGAATTACAAAACTCCATAGCCTGTGCAGGAAGAATTTTTGAATTGTTAGAGCAGGAAACACAGGTGCCGGAACCGGAGGGGGCTTTAAGTTTGGAACGGGCACAGGGAAATGTCAGTTTTCAAAATGTAAGTTTTTCTTATACTCCGGAGCAGAAATTAATTCAGAATCTGAATTTAGAGGTAAAACCGGGACAAAAAATTGCGATTGTGGGACCTACAGGATGCGGAAAAACAACTTTGATAAATTTGCTTATGCGCTTTTATGATGTGACCGGAGGAGCTATCTGTGTAGATGGAACGGATATTCGTCAGATGACCCGTAAAAGTCTTAGAAAAAATTACGGAATGGTTTTGCAGGAAACATGGCTGAAAGAGGGAACTGTATTTGAAAATATTGCTATGGGAAAGCCTGAGGCTTCCATGGAAGAAGTGCAGGAGGCAGCGAAAAAGGCTCATGCCCATAGTTTTATCAAACGTTTGCCCCAAGGCTATGAGACCTATTTAACGGAAGATGGAGGAAGCTTGTCTCAGGGGCAGAAACAATTGATCTGTATTGCAAGAATTATGCTGGTACTGCCGCCTATGCTGATTTTGGATGAAGCAACTTCTTCCATGGAAGAAGTGCAGGAGGCAGCGAAAAAGGCTCATGCCCATAGTTTTATCAAACGTTTGCCCCAAGGCTATGAGACCTATTTAACGGAAGATGGAGGAAGCTTGTCTCAGGGGCAGAAACAATTGATCTGTATTGCAAGAATTATGCTGGTACTGCCGCCTATGCTGATTTTGGATGAAGCAACTTCTTCCATAGATACCAGAACGGAAATGAAAATTCAGGAGGCATTTGGAAAGCTCATGGAGGGAAGAGTCAGCTTCCTTGTAGCCCACAGACTGTCTACCATTCGGGATGCAGACGTCATACTTGTTATGAAAGATGGGAATATTATAGAGCAGGGAAATCATGAAGAACTGCTTAGGAGAAAAGGATTTTACTACAATTTATATTTCAGCCATTAAAGAGGGCTGCGGCATTAAGCTGACCAATGGTCAGAATCTTAATGCTGCACCCTCATATTTTTTCTAAAAAAAGCATAGGGTGAAAGAAAAAGGATGTTTATGAAAAAAAATTTTTGGATATTTCTTATGCTTTTTTTTCTGGGAAATAAAATAGGGGTTCATGCACAGGAAATTGAAGAAGTGGGAAGTCTGTTTTCGAAAAGCGCAGTGCTGATGGATGGAGAGTCCGGCAGAGTGTTATATGAGAAAAATGGAGAAGAATTTCTATCTAATGCAAGTACCACCAAAATTCTAACCTGTATTCTTGCTCTGGAAAATTGCTCACTGGAGGAAGTGATAACGGTTTCTGCATATGCGGCATCTATGCCTGCTGTGAAACTATATATAAAAGAAGGGGAGCAGTACCGGCTGGAAGATTTGTTATATTCTTTAATGCTGGAATCTCACAATGATACGGCAGTGGCAATTGCAGAGCATATTGCAGGAAGCTGCGAAAATTTTTCCCTCCTTATGAATAAAAAAGCAAAGGAAATCGGATGTGAAAACTCTTTTTTTTTAACGCCTAATGGTCTGGATGCGAAACAAAGAAGGGGAACGGAAGAAGGAAAAGAGGTATGGAGAGAACATGGTACTACGGCAAAGGATTTGGCGCTTATTATGCGATATTGTATCCGGCTCTCGCCTGGAAAGGACCATTTTATAAAGATAACTTCAACCCCTGCCCATTCTTTTGGGGATGTAAATCAAAAGAGAAGTTTTGTATGTCGAAATCACAATTCGTTTTTAAATATGATGGAAGGCGCACTTAGCGGAAAAACCGGTTTTACGGCAAAGGCCGGTTATTGTTATGTGGGAGCTCTTCAAAGAGAAGGAAAAACCTACATAGTGGCACTGCTGGCATGCGGATGGCCGGGAAACCGGACCTATAAATGGCAGGATTGTAAAAAATTAATGGAATATGGTCTAAAGCAGTATGAATTATTTCCTTTAGAGACTTTAGAAAAGACATATGAAAATGAAATGTGGGAGCAGGTGGAAAATGCCAAAAGAGATAACATTGACAGCAAGCAGGTAATCGGGCTGCTGAAAGAAAAATCAGATATTAAAAGTGTATTATTAAAAAAAGGGGAGCAGGTAAGGGTAAAGATACAAAAAATAAAGTTGGAAGCTCCGGTGGAAAAATGGCAG
>CAZSWC010000013.1:0-18463 GCA_964610665.1 uncultured Lachnospiraceae bacterium | reverse complement strand
AGAGAAGAAAAGCTGTACTGTAAAAATACAGTGGAAAAAATTGATTTTAAGTGGTAAGGGTAAAGATACAAAAAATAAAGTTGGAAGCTCCGGTGGAAAAATGGCAGATTGCAGGGAAAATTACGTATTATATTCAAAATAAAAAATGGAGAGAAGAAAAGCTGTACTGTAAAAATACAGTGGAAAAAATTGATTTTAAGTGGTGTTTTGAAAAAGTTATGGAAAAAACTTTAAAAAGGAGCAGGAAAAGTTAGAAAATTATAAAAAACGGATGATTTTTTGGATAAAAGGGGGTATAATTAGTAGCAGTATAGTAAAAGGGCAGGGTATGCTTTATGAGGAACAAAAGGATAATTTCCATCGTTTTTATGTTGATTATATTATGTATGAGCGGACTGACGGTGTCTGCCGCAAAAACGGCAGATGTGGACGAAGAACAGGAACAAAGAACGGATGTGGTGGACGAGGAAACCATTATTCATAGTATTGTAGATGGAAAAGATTATAATGAAAAAACAGCATATTCGGAAAATGTATATAAAAAGACGATTCATGTGGCATGGTATGAAAAACCGGGATATTTTGAAAAAGATATGGAAGGAAACCTGTATGGATTTGGAATGGATTATCTGAATGCCATAGCAGAATATACGGGATGGCAATATGAATTTATGCAGGGAACCAGAGAACAGTGTATTGATTATCTGGAAGCCGGGCTTGCAGATATTATGTCTCCTGTTGGTGTGGGAACGGAATTTGAAAATGCACAGGTAGCCCGGGAAGTAATCGGTGAAGATTATGGGTACATTTATAAAGTGGCTAACAATTATTATTTAAATTTTGAAGATAAAGAGGATTTTGCAAAAGTGACTTTAGGAATTGAGAAAAAAAGCGGTCTTTTGGAAAATCTGAAGAGATATTGTGAAGAAAAGGGAATCGTTTTTTATGATGTGATCGCGTATGAATCTTTGGATGATTTGCGTCTGGCTTTATCGAATGGCAAAATTGATGCCTTCGTAACGGATTCTTATGCGAAGCTGGATAATATGAAAGTGATAGGGGAGTTTTCCAATAATCGGGTTACCTTTGCCGCATCGAAAGAATATGTACTTGACCAGTTAAATTATGCCTTGGAGCATATTAAACTGGAAAATCCGAATTTTTCCACAGAGTTGAAAGAAAAATATTTTGGGGAAGGTTCTCAAAAGAAACTGGAATATACGGTAGAAGAAAAAGAATTTTTAAAGATACATCACAACTACAAAGTAGTTTTAAGTCTGGATCAGTATCCTCTTTCTTACCTTGGCAATGAGGGAAAAGAATATCGGGGAATTACGCAGGATGTTCTGGCAAAAATAGAAAATCAGACAGAAATAAAATTTGATATTATTTATGTGGATTCCTACGCCAAGGCAGAGGAAATTTTACAAAAAAAAGAGGCAGATATTTTAGGCGGAATCGTACTTAACAGTCAGAATATTGAGACTCTAAGTTCTTCCATGGCAGTAAGAGAAGAAAAAAACCAGGAGCACATGAGGTATACAGATGCGTTCTATGATATTGCTCTGGCATTTGTAGGAATACAGAATACAAATGTAGAGGATGCAACCACGGTAGCAATTCCGGCTTATATGGAAAGAGGGCTGGAATTGCTTCAGGAAAATTATGAGGTCTACAATTTTGTAGTGTATGAAAGTGATAACGATTGTTTTGAGGCAGTTTTAAGCAAAGAAGTTGACCTGGCAATTCAACCGGATTTAAAAATCAACGAAATTACCATGTATGAGAAATATAAATCCTTACAGAACCTTAAGTATGTTCCCGGAAATTATGTTGCAAGTTTTTGGGTAAATACGGAAGACGAACTGTTGATCAGCATATTGAATAAAGCAATCCGAAGTATTTCAGAAGCCTCAATTTCTTCCATTGAAAATAATAACATGCAGCATGTGGCAATGCATTCTATGTCTGTAAAAGATTTGTTGGTAATCTACAAGTGGTATATTATCGCAGGCTGCATTGGGGTGGTTGTTTTTATTGCGTCAATCTCATTGTATTTAAGATATAAAAGGGAAGCTGCGGACAAAGAAAAAGCATATCGCGACAGGATAGCCAATGTCAGCAGTATGGTAAAATTCAGAATTGATGCAGAACCTATTTTAAAAAGTGAATTTAAAACCGAGTATTATCTTATTGTGGCGGATATTGATAAATTTAAGGTGATAAATACTTTGTACGGCTATGGAAAAGGGGATGAAACGATTGCCTTTGTGGCAAAGATTTTAAAAGACGGATTGAAAAATGGTGACTATATTACCAGAAGTACAGCAGATAAATTTAATATACTGAAGCGGGCAGAGAATGACGAAGAAGTGTCTGTGTATCTGGAGGATGTATTTACAAAGATTAATGAGCGGCTGAATATAGAAAAGACCAATTATCGCATGATGTTAAAGGTGGGAATTTATCAGATTAGTCCGGAGGACGATAATATTTCCAGCATTATAGATAAAGCATCCATGGCAAAGAAACAGATACGAAAAATGCACCATAGTACTTACGTCTTTTATGATGACAAGATGCGGCAGGCTGCAATTGAAGAAAAAAGATTGGAAAATGAGATGGATGCGGCTTTGGAAGAAAGACAGTTTGAAGTGTATCTGCAGCCGCAGATTGATTTGGACAGTAAAAAAATTGTAAGTGCGGAAGCTCTTGTACGCTGGAAACATCCTGAGAGAGGAATCATTGCGCCGGTTAAGTTTATTCCGGTATTTGAAAAAAATGGTTTTATATCCAAACTGGACTATTTCGTATGGGAAGAGGTTGTGAAGATTCTTGCCAGATGGAAACAGGAAGGCAGATGCATGGTTCCCATTGCCATTAATTTATCACGTACGGACATGGAACAGGATGATGTTGTAGAAAACCTGATTGGGTTAATGGAAAGATATCAGCTGGATACAAAATGGGTCAAACTGGAATTGACAGAGAGCATCTATTCGGATGAGGAAGCTGTAATTTTGGAACGTATGCAGCGATTGAGAGAGTATGGATTTAAAATAGCAGTAGATGACTTTGGCTCAGGATATTCTTCTCTCCATCTGTTGAAAAAGATGCCTATTGATATTTTGAAAATTGACAAAAGTTTTCTGGACATTGATATTGACATGAATATCCGAGATGAAATTGTAATCCGAGATGTAGTCAGCATGGGAAAACATCTGGAACTTCAAATTATAGTAGAAGGGGTAGAAACTTTAATACAAAGTGATTTCCTGGAAATGATAGGAGTGGATATTGTTCAGGGGTATTACTATGGTCGTCCGATGCCGGTAGGTGAATTTGAAGATGCCCTGTTCCATGACCGGGAGGGAGGAAGATAAGATGAAGAAAAAGAAGAGTTTATGGTTCCTGCTATCTTTCCTTGTCATAGCAGCCATTCTTTCCGGCTGTCAGAAGAAAAATGAAAGTGTTTTGGAAACCACGACCGGGGAAGAAGTTGTGCTGTCAGAGGAAACGAAAGAGATGGTGGTGGCTGTAAACATAGATTCTCCTGAGGAGGAACTTCCCTTTGCCAGTGTACTTCTGAACAGAAGCAAGTTCTGGGGCAGTCTTGTTTTTCAGGGATTGCTTATTGCAGATGAAGATATTAATCACGTGGAAAAAGACTTGTGTGAAGAATATACAATTTCCGCTGACGGAAAAAAGTATGTATTTGTTTTAAAGGATGATGTCTACTGGCATGATGGTGAAAAACTGACGGTAGAGGATGTTGTGTTTAGTATTGAAACCTGTATTTTGGCATCTCAGGTCAATGGCTATATGAAAAAAGGCATGCAGGAAATTGTAGGTGCTGATTTGTACGAAAGTGGTGAAAAAAATTATATTGAAGGTATCACTATTGATGATAACAGCATTACAATTATGATTGAACAGCAGGATAATCGGTTCTTAGGAAGAATTGCACAATTACCCATTTTGCCAAAGCATTGCCTGGAAGATGTGGAACCGGAAAAATTTGAGAGTTGTGATTTTTGGAAAATGCCCATAGGAAGCGGTCCTTATAAAGTAGTTTCCAATCAGGACAATAAAGAAGCAGTTTTGGTGTTGAATAGGAAGTATTCGGGAACACTGCCAAAAATTCAGCAGATTCGCTATAAGGTGTTGGAAAATCCGGAAACGGATTATTTTGATTTTGCCATTACCTCTACACCGGAAAAAATTAAAAAGTATCAAAATTTGTCAGATTATGCTGTTGTAAAAACCGAAAATCTGTACTATCGGTATTTGTATTTTAATCTGGATGGCAGAAATGGTGAAAATGAAGGGGTATTAAACAATAACAAAATCAGACAGGCTTTGGCAATGGGAATTGATCGTGAAAGAATTGCACAAAAGCTTTATGGAGGCACAGCAGAGGTTATAAATGGGGGAATCCCTGAAACAGATGACTGGTACCATGACGGTAATAAGGAAAAATGGAAGTATAACCCTGTGAAGGCGAAAGAAATTCTGCAGCAGGAAGGATTCGATTTTTCAAAAACACTGGTCTTAACAAGGTACAATCAGGATGAGTTGTCGATACAGCTGTTGGAGGAAATCGCCTCTGACTGGAAGACTTTAGGAATCAAAACAAAGATTTGGCCGATTGAAGTGAATGAAACAAATAAATTATGGATAGATACCGACTGGTATGATGTGGGACTAAAAAATTTAGCAGCAGTAGATTATAGTGAATGGTATTTTGAATACTCCAGTGAAAATCAAATGTGGTCTGTGGTTTTAGATAACCGGACAGTTTTTGACAGTCACATTACAGCTTTGGATAATACAAAATGGGCTTATGAAAGACAGAAATTGTATGAAGAGATACAGGATATGGAAGCAGCACAGATGTTAAAAATTCCATTGGTGATTATTCCACAGTATATTGTCTACAATGCAAAGAATTTATGGATTCCTGAAATGGTATTTCCGAATCATTATTACTATTATGATTTAAATATATCCCAGTGGGAACTGCTGAAATAACAGCAGGAAGAATAGAGGATTAAAAAGAAAACAGACAGAACTTTGTATCAAAAGAAGAGTCCTGCTTTTTAAAAGCAGGTATTCAGATATCAGGTTCTGTCTTTTTGTATGGGAAGGTAAGAATGTTTGAAAACTATGAAAAATGCCCAAAGAATCTTCTAAATTTTTGTGAAAAAAATGAGAAGTTTGTCTTTCTATTTGGGGTTTTGTATGTTATACTAGCAAGGTGCGATAAAAGGGTATTTGGGCTTTTTTCGCAAGAAAAGTTATTTTTATAATTAATATAAATGGAGGGCTTGAAGATGAGCAATACTACACTTGCGGGTCAAAGAATCGCTTCTTTGCTCGATGAGAACAGTTTCGTTGAAATTGGCGCACTTGTAACAGCAAGAGCAACAGATTTTAACCTGAAACAAACAGACACTCCATCGGATGGTGTTATCACCGGTTATGGAGTAATTGAAGGCAGACTTGTGTATGTTTACAGCCAGGATGCTTCCGTTTTAGGCGGCAGTATGGGAGAAATGCATGCAAAGAAAATTGCAAAACTTTATGATCTTGCAATGAAAATGGGAGCTCCGATTATCGGACTGATTGATTCTGCGGGACTCAGATTACAGGAAGCTACGGATGCTTTAAATGCTTTCGGAGAACTGTATATGAAGCAGACTCTTTGTTCAGGAATGGTTCCTCAGATTACTGCAGTTTTCGGAAACTGCGGCGGCGGACTTTCTTTAGTTCCGGCATTATCTGATTTTACTTTCATGGAAAGCAAAAAAGCAAAATTATTTGTAAATGCTCCGAATGCACTGGCAGGTAACGAAATCTCTAAATGTGATACCTCTGCTGCTGATTTCCAGAGTGAAAAAGCAGGACTGGTTGATGTTGTGGCAGAAGAAGCAGAAATTTTTGCACAGATCAGAGAGTTAGTCAGTCTGTTGCCATCCAACAATGAGGATACAGATTTTTATGAAGAATGCAATGATGATTTAAACAGAGTATGTGCAGAACTTGAAAACTGTGCAGCAGATACGGCTCTTTTGATTTCTAATATTGCAGATGACAATTATTTCTTTGAAACAAAAAGAAACTATGCAAAAGAAATGGTAACCGGTTTCATCCGTTTAAATGGTGTAACCGTTGGTGTGGCAGCAAATCGTACAGAAGTTTATAATGAAGAAGGCGAAGTGACAGAAAAATACGAACCGGTACTGACTGTCAGAGGTGCCAGAAAAGCTGCAGATTTTGTTCAGTTCTGTGATGCTTTTGAAATTCCTGTGTTAACACTTACTAATGTAAAGGGATTTGAAGCAACCACCTGTGCAGAAAAGAACATTGCCAAAGAAGCTGCACGTCTTACATATGCATTTGCAAATGCAACCGTTCCGAAGGTAAATGTAGTCATTGGAAAAGCATATGGAACTGCTTATGTTGCCATGAACTCTAAAGCACTTGGAGCAGATATGGTATTCGCATGGGAAAATGCCCAGATTGGAACCATGGACGCACACCTTGCAGCAAAAATCATTTGCGAAGGACAGGGTGCTGATAAGATTGAGGAATGCACAAAAGAATATGCTGCATTACAGAACAACGTGGTAAGTGCAGCTAAGAGAGGTTATGTAGATACCATTATCGAAGCAAAAGATACCAGAAAGTATGTGATTGGTGCATTTGAAATGTTATTTACAAAGAGTGAAGAACGCCCAACGAAAAAACACGGCACAGTATAGAAAGGATGATACTTAATATGAAAAAACTTTTATTAGTATTAGGTATGATCACCTGTATGTTCGGTCTGACAGCCTGCGGGGGTACTGTAGAAGAGGTAGATAACTATGGTATCACACAAGAACAGGCATTTGAATATGCGGATGGTCTGATTGAAACCATGAATCAGATCGTTCTTGCCGGACAGCAAGAGCAGTATAAGTCCGATGATGTGATTTATGCAGCATTGGAAAGTTATGCCAATGCTCTTTCCGATATGGGTGATTATCAGTCTGTTACAGACCACGAAATTATTTATGATGACGGTATTTTGATGAATATTACGATTCAAGGTGCCTTAAGACCTGCAAATGTAGAAATCATGCTGGATGAAGAGTTAGCACTTACCAGTATTTCTACCAATGTTACTTATACCTTTGGTGAGATGATGATCAAGGCTGCATTGAATACTTTAATGGGTATGGGAACTGTATTTGCGGTATTAATCATTATCATTATTTTAATTTCCGCTTTTTCTTTCATTCCTAAGATTCAGGCAGCATTTTCAGGAAAGAAGGAAGAAAAGGATACAACAGAAAGAGTTGTTGAACAGATTATAAAAAGTGAAGAAACCGTTTCCGGAGAAGATTTAACTAATGATGCAGAATTAGTTGCTGTTATTGCAGCAGCAATTGCAGCTTATGAAGGCAGCGCATCCGCAGACGGCTATGTAGTAAGAAGTCTGAAAAGAAGATAGAAAAATTAATTTATAAGAATCCATAGGAGGAATAAAATATGAAAAATTATACCATTACCGTAAATGGAAACGTATATGATGTAGTTGTAGAAGAAGGCGCATCCACAGGAGCACCAGTAGTAAAAAGAGCAGCTGCTCCTACACCGGTAGCAGCACCAAAGGCAGCTCCGGCAGCACCTAAAGCAGCAGGCGGTGCAGGAAGCATTCGTGTAGAAGCAGGAGCAGCAGGTAAAGTATTTAAAATTGAAGCACCTGTAGGTACTGCAGTAAAACGTGGTGATGCTGTAGTAATTATTGAAGCAATGAAAATGGAAATTCCGGTTGTTGCTCCCGAAGATGGTACTGTAGCTAGTATTGATGTGGCAGTAGGTGATGCAATCGAAGCAGGTTCCTTACTTGCAACATTAAATTAGGTATTTGTCATAATGACGAATAAAATCCATAGGAGGTCAACGTAAATGGAATACATATCAAGCACTTTAACCAATCTAGTGCATCAGACTGCGTTTTTTAACCTTACGGTTGGAAACTACATTATGATTGCAGTAGCTTGTGTTTTCCTTTATCTGGCTATCAGAAAAGAGTATGAACCTCTTTTATTAATTCCGATAGCTTTCGGTATGCTGCTGGTTAACATTTATCCGGATATTATGCTTCATCCGGAAGATTCTGCAAATGGAATCGGTGGTTTATTGTATTATTTTTATGTATTAGATGAATGGGCAATCCTGCCTTCCCTGATTTTCATGGGAGTAGGAGCTATGACGGACTTTGGACCGTTGATTGCAAACCCGAAGAGTTTTCTTTTGGGAGCTTCTGCCCAATTCGGTATTTTTATGGCATATTTTGGAGCCATTGCACTGGGCTTTAATGACAAAGCAGCAGCAGCAATCTCCATTATCGGTGGAGCAGATGGTCCTACCTCTATCTTCCTGGCAAGTAAGTTAGGACAGACATCTTTGCTTGGACCGATTGCGGTGGCAGCATATTCTTATATGTCCTTGGTGCCAATCATTCAGCCGCCGGTTATGAAGCTGTTAACTACAGAAGAAGAACGTAAGATTAAAATGGAACAGTTACGTCCGGTTTCCAAATTGGAAAAAATTCTGTTCCCAATCATTGTTACGATTGTTGTATGTCTGATTCTTCCTACAACAGCACCATTGGTAGGTATGCTGATGCTTGGTAACTTATTTAAAGAATCTGGTGTAGTAAGACAGTTAACAGAAACAGCTTCCAATGCAATGATGTATATTGTAGTTATTTTACTGGGTACTTCCGTAGGTGCTACCACAAGTGCAGAAGCATTCCTGAATATGAGCACGATTAAAATCGTAGTTTTAGGTCTGATTGCCTTCGTATTTGGTACAGCTGCCGGAGTATTGTTTGGTAAGTTAATGTGCTGGGCAACCAAGGGCAAGGTAAATCCATTGATTGGATCTGCCGGAGTATCTGCAGTTCCAATGGCTGCCAGAGTATCTCAGAAGGTTGGTGCGGAAGCAGACCCTACAAACTTCCTTCTGATGCATGCAATGGGACCAAACGTAGCCGGAGTTATCGGTACTGCAGTTGCTGCAGGAACCTTTATGGCTATTTTTGGAGTATTCTAAAGAACGAATTAAAAATGAAAGCTTTCCGGGTTTTTTAGAAGAGAATGTTTGGTCAAAAGCAAAACATTACAAAAGATCCGGAAAGAGAATATAAGACAAGGAGAATCGGAAATGTCAGAAATCGTAAAAAAACCAATTGGTATTACAGAAACTATATTACGTGACGCTCACCAGTCTTTGATTGCAACCAGAATGCCTACCGATTTAATGCTTCCTATTTTGGACAAAATGGATAAAGTCGGATATCATTCAATCGAATGCTGGGGCGGCGCTACCTTTGATGCCTCTCTTCGTTTCTTAAAAGAAGATCCATGGGATCGTTTAAGAAAAATTAAAGATGGTCTTAAAAATACAAAAACACAGATGCTTTTCAGAGGACAGAACATTTTAGGTTATCGTCCATACGCAGATGATGTTGTACATAACTTTGTTCAGAAATCTGTTGCAAATGGTATTGATATCATCAGAATCTTCGACTGTTTAAATGACCTTCGTAACTTACAGGCAGCGGTAGATGCAACCAACAATATTAAGAAAATGGAAGGAAGAGGTCATGCACAGATTGCTCTTTCTTATACCTTAGGCGATGCTTATACCATGGAATACTGGATGAACATGGCAAAACAGATTGAAGAAATGGGTGCAGATTCTATCTGTATCAAAGATATGGCAGGTTTATTAGTTCCTTATAAGGCAACAGAATTGATTACCGCCATGAAGAGTGTAACAAAACTTCCTATTCAGTTACATACACACTATACTTCCGGCGTTGCAAGTATGACATATTTGAAAGCCGTAGAAGCAGGAGTAGATGTAATTGACTGTGCAATGTCTCCATTTGCATTAGGAACCAGCCAGCCTGCAACAGAAGTTATGGTAGAAACCTTCAAGGGAACTCCTTATGATACCGGTTTTGACCAGAACTTATTAGCAGAGATTGCTGACTACTTCAGACCATACAGAGATGAATGTCTTGCAAACGGATTATTAAATCCTAAGGTTATGGGTGTTGATATTAAGACATTATTATATCAGGTACCGGGCGGAATGCTTTCCAACATGGTAAGCCAGTTGAAAGAACAGAATGCGGAAGATAAATACTATGATGTATTGAAAGAAATTCCGGAAGTTCGTAAAGATCTTGGAGAACCGCCGTTGGTAACTCCTTCTTCCCAGATTGTTGGTACACAGGCTGTATTTAACGTTCTTATGGGCGAAAGATATAAAATGGCAACAGACCAGACAAAAGATATGCTTCGCGGTAAATATGGTCAGACTGTAAAACCAATGAGCGAAGAAGTTATCGCAAAAGTTATTCCGGGAGAAGAAAGAATTACCTGTCGTCCGGCTGACTTGATTGAAAACGAAATGGATAAATTAGAAGCAGAAATGAAAGAATGGAAACAGCAGGATGAAGATATTTTATCCTATGCTTTGTTCCCACAGGTTGCTACTGATTTCTTCAAATATCGTCAGGCACAGCAGGAACAGGTTGATATGACTCAGGCAGATACTAAAAATGGAGCATATCCTGTATAAATAAACATGGAAAAAGGATTACGGATTTTGTCTGTAGTCCTTTTTTATTTTATAGGATAAGAAAGGTTTCTTTTTGAAAAGGAATCTTATAAGCAGTTCCATTTTGGATATACTTGACAGGAGGAAGGGATATGCTGTAACATAACATATGTTATCAGTGACGTGGTATAGAAGAAAAGATGGTGGATTATGGCAAGAAAAGAAAAAATAACCAGAGAGTTTTTGTTTGAGACAGCATTTGAAATGTTAAGGCAGGAAGGAATTGAAAATATTACTGCCAGGAAACTGGCAGCCCGGGCAGGTTGTTCCACCCAGCCTATTTTTCGTTTATATAGTAATATGGATGAATTATGGCAGGAATTATTTGAAAGAGCCGCAGTCTATTTTGAAGAGTATTATAATAAAGCAAAACTTTATGATTTTACTCCTTTTGTTAATCTGGGAATTATTTATATACAATTTGCCGCAGAAGAAAAACATTTGTTTCAATTATTATTTTTGACAGATAATAGATATGGAAAGAGTTTATATGAGATATTAAATGGAAAAACAGGAGCGGTAGGAAAAGAATTTATAAAAGCCAAAAATGAAGGATGTCAGGATCCGGGAGATTTATTTACCAAGATGTGGATTTTTATTCATGGAAGTGCCTGTATGTCCATTACAGGAGATTATGATCTGGGACTGGAAGATACCGTTCAGTTGTTAAGAAATGTATATAGAGGATTTGCAGGATAAGGAGTAAGCCTTGACATGAGTGATATCTATGAGAAAGATATAATAGAATTGATAGATGAAAAATATTTAAAGATGAGCAAAAGTCATAAAAAAATAGCCTGTTTTATTAAAGAACATTATGATCAGGCCGTTTTTATGACTGCTGCAAAAATAGGAGAATATCTGGAAATAAGTGAATCTACAGTAGTTCGGTTTGCCTCCGGTCTGGGATTTGACGGATTCCCGGATTTTCAAAGAGTATTGGCAGACTGGGTAAAGAATAAGCTAAATACGGTATCTAAAATGGGAGCCAAATATGGACAAAGCACACAATCAGAGATTCTTTTGTCTGTTTTGCAGGCCGATATTGAAAAAATATCAGATACGATGGAACAGGTGGATTCCCATGCTTTTGAAGTCGCAGTAGATTCTTTGATACAGGCAAAAACCATTTATATTGCAGGATTGCGTACCTGTGAGCCTTTGGCAGAATTTTTGGGGTTTTATTTGAACATGATTCGTGGAAATGTAGTGGTGCTTAGAACATCAAGTGCCAGTGAAATGTTTGAGCAGATGATAAGAATTGATGAAAAGGATGTTATGGTAGGTATCAGTTTCCCCAGATATTCCATGAGAACCTTAAAAGCAATGGAATTTGCCAATGACAGAAATGCCAAGGTTATTGCAATTACGGATTCAATACATTCTCCGATGAATCTGTATTCTTCCTGCAACCTGTTTGCCAGAAGTGATATGGTTTCCATAGTAGATTCACTGGTAGCACCCTTGAGTTTGATAAATGCTCTGGTGGTGGCTATCTGTATGAAATGTCCGAATGAAGTAAAACAGAATTTATCCAATCTGGAACATGCATGGAATAATTATCAGGTGTATTTAAATGATGAAATTAATTTTATAGATCAGGCACCGGTGGTAGAGTATTCTTTAAAAAAGTAAAAATGATGGAGCAGCAAATGAAAGTAATTGTGGTAGGCGGCGGCGCAGCCGGAATGATGGCAGCCATAGAAGCGGCAGGAAAAAGTCATCAGGTAGAATTATTGGAACAGAATGAAAAGTTAGGAAAGAAAATATATATTACCGGAAAAGGCAGATGCAATGTAACGAATGCCTGTGATTTGGATGAGTTTTTTCAAAATGTTGTCAGTAATGAAAAATTTTTATATAGTAGTATATATCAATATGATAATCAGGCAGTGATGGATTTTTTTGAATCCAATGGCTGTCCTCTTAAAGTAGAGAGAGGCAACCGGGTATTTCCGGTTTCAGACCATGCTTCAGATGTTACCAAAGCACTGGCAGATAAAATGAAGGTTTTGGGCGTGAAAGTAATTCTTCATTGCAGGGTGGAGGACCTGATAATAAAAGAGGATGGTTCCATAGGCGGTGTTATTACGGCGAAAAAGGAGAAAAAGATCGCAGACAGGGTTATTTTTGCAACCGGAGGACTGTCCTATGAAGCCACAGGTTCTGACGGAAGCGGAATCAGAATTTTAAAAAAATATGGACATTCCATAGCCGAACCTCATCCTGCTTTAGTGCCTTTTGAATTAAAAGAAAATTTTGGTGCAAGACTTCAGGGTCTTTCTTTGAAAAATGTTAATTTTTCCATAAAAAACGGGAAGAAAAAGGTATATGATGGATTTGGAGAGATGTTGTTTACCCATTTTGGTATCAGTGGACCGCTTGTTATCAGTGCCAGCAGCTATTATGCAAAACAGATGTATGGAAAAGAAGTAAAATGCCAGATTGATTTGAAACCTGCTTTAACAGCGGAGCAATTAGATAAGAGAATTTTAAGGGAATTTGAGGAAAGTAAAAATAAGCAGTTTAAAAATGCTCTGGATAAATTATTTCCTGCAAAGTTAGTTCCTGTGATGGTGGAATTAAGCGGAATTGACCCGGAAAAGAAAGTAAATGAAATTACGAAAGAAGAAAGAAAACAGCTGGTAAATCTGATCAAGAACTGGGAAATGACAATTACAGGAACCAGAGGGTTTCGAGAGGCCATTATTACGCAGGGTGGTGTAACAGTAAAACAGGTAAATCCCTCTACCATGGAGTCCAAAATAATACCAGGACTATATCTGGCAGGAGAAATGTTAGACGTTGATGCTCTGACCGGAGGCTTTAATCTGCAGCTTGCCTGGTCTACCGGATATCTGGCAGGAAGCAGTATTGGGTAAAGG
Organism: uncultured Lachnospiraceae bacterium; assembly: GCA_964610665.1. Classification (GTDB taxonomy): domain Bacteria; phylum Bacillota; class Clostridia; order Lachnospirales; family Lachnospiraceae; genus SFDP01. The sequence continues at coordinate 4,892 of CAZSWC010000013.1, read as the reverse complement.
AAAGGGAAGGAGATAAAAAGGAGAGAAAAATATGGGATACAGTGTTGCCATTGATGGACCTGCAGGAGCAGGAAAAAGTACCATTGCAAAAAAAATTGCAAAAAAGATGAATTTTATTTATGTGGATACCGGTGCTATGTATCGTGCCATGGCATTGTTTTTGCTTCGAAATCATGTAGAGGCATCTGATAGGGCACAAATCGAGGCGATTTGTGAAAAAGCAAAGATTACCATTGAATACAGACAGGGAGAGCAGGTTGTATTACTGGATGGTGAAAATGTAAACGGCCTGATACGTACGGAAGAAGTGGGAAATATGGCATCGGTTTCTTCCGCCAACAAAGAAGTGAGAAAAAAACTGGTAGCCCTGCAGCAGGAGCTGGCAGCCAGTTCTCAGGTGATTATGGATGGAAGAGACATAGGAACCGTGGTACTTCCCAAGGCAGATGTAAAAATATATCTGACAGCAGAGGCATCCGTACGTGCAAAGCGAAGATTTGATGAGTTAACTGCCAAAGGAGAGGTGTGTGATATTGCAAAGATAGAGGAAGATATTCGGAAACGGGATTTTCGCGATATGCACCGCCAGATTAGTCCTTTGAAGCAGGCAGAAGATGCTATTTTACTGGATACTTCTTATATGACAATTGAAGAAGTTGTGGAAAGGATAATAGAACTGATTATGGAAAACAGGAAATCATAGGAATCCGGGTGGAGTCTTAGTAAGAATTGCTGAAAATAAAAGGAAGAATAGTAGTATGGAAGTAATAACTGCAAAAAGTGCCGGCTTTTGTTTCGGGGTAAAAAAAGCCATGGAAACCGTGTATGAACAGATTGAAAAAAAATCAGGAAAGCAAATATATACCTTTGGCCCTTTGATTCATAATGAAGAGGTGGTGAAGGAACTAAAGGGAAAAGGAGTGGAAGTGATAGAGACCAGGGAAGAATTGCAAGCCTTAAAGTCCGGTATTGTGATTATCCGTTCCCATGGTGTCAGCAAAGACATCTATCATATCATGGAAGAAAATGGAATCCAATGTGTGGATGCTACCTGTCCCTTTGTAAAGAGGATTCATAAGATTGTAGAAAAAGAGAGCGCTGCAGGAAAAAAAATCGTGATTATCGGAAATGACGGTCATCCGGAAGTAGAGGGAATCAAAGGCTGGAGTTTTACTCCTGCAAGTGTCATTGAAAAGAAAGAAGAAGCATTAAAATTTTCCTGCAATGAGGGAGAAAAGCTGTGCATTGTTTCCCAAACGACATTTAACTACAATAAATTTAAAGAATTAGTTGAAATTTTTGAAAAAAGAGGTTATGATATAAGTGTTGTGAATACGATATGTAATGCAACAGAAGAACGTCAGACTGAGGCAGGGGATATTGCAGCAAAAGCTGACGTGATGATAGTAATAGGCGGAACGAAAAGTTCCAATACTCGTAAATTATACGAGATATGTAAGGATGAGTGTGAGAATACTCATTTTATACAGACACTAGATGACTTGAATTTAGAGCTACCTAAATCTGTCCGACTGGTGGGTATTACTGCAGGGGCATCAACCCCAAATAATATTATTGAGGAGGTTCAAAATTATGTCAGAATTAACTTTTGAACAAATGTTAGAAGAATCATGCAAAACAATCCATTCGGGAGAGGTAGTTGAAGGTACAGTTATTGATGTTAAACCAGACGAAGTTATCATCAACATTGGTTTTAAAGCAGATGGTATCCTTACAAGAAGCGAATATACCAATGAACCAAATGTAGATTTGACTACTGTTGTAAAACCGGGCGATACCATGGAAGTTAAGGTATTAAAGGTGAACGATGGAGAAGGTCAGGTAACACTTACCTACAAGAGACTTGCAGCAGAAAAAGGAAATAAGAGAATCGAAGAAGCATTTAATAATCAGGAAGTGCTGACTGCAAAAGTGACACAGGTATTAGAGGGCGGTTTAAGTGTAGTAGTTGATGAAGTAAGAATTTTCATCCCTGCAAGCCTGGTATCTGATACTTATGAAAAAGATTTAAGCAAATATGCAGGACAGGATATTGAGTTTGTAATTACAGAATACAATCCAAAGAGAAGAAGATACATCGGTAACCGCAAGGTTTTAGTAGCCGCAAAGAGAGCTGAATTACAGAAGGAATTATTTGAAAGAATCCATGAAGGAGATGTAGTAGAAGGTACTGTTAAGAATGTGACAGATTTCGGTGCATTTATCGATTTAGGCGGAGCAGACGGACTTCTTCACATTTCAGAGATGTCTTGGGGAAGAGTAGAAAACCCTAAGAAAGTATTCAAGGTTGGCGATAAAGTTAACGTTCTTATTAAAGAAATTTCAGGAACAAAGATTGCACTCAGTTTAAAATTTGAAGATGCGAATCCTTGGAAAGATGCAGATGTGAAATATGCTGTTGGAAATGTTGTAACCGGTAAAGTTGCAAGAATGACTGATTTCGGTGCATTTGTTGAATTGGAGACAGGTGTGGATGCGTTACTTCATGTTTCTCAGATTTCCAAAGAACATATTGAAAAACCGGCTGATGTATTAAAAGTTGGTGATGAAGTAACTGCTAAGGTTGTGGACTTTAATGAAGCAGATAAGAAAATCAGTCTTAGTGTAAAAGCTCTTTTGGCTCCTGAAGCAGAAGAAAGCGAAGAAGAAGCGGATGTAGTTTCTGTAGATGTGGATGCAGTAATTGCTGAACAGGAATAAAAGAAGATTATAAAGAGGCTGTCGATTTTATAATTCATAAGAAATGAACAGCACTATGTATAAAATAAAGCGACTTTAAACAAGAAAAAGTGGAGCTGTTTTGTGCATGGTGCTGTTGTTGTATCAAGAATATGAAATGATAATAAGGGGAGAAAGTAGGAGACATTATGGCAGTATATGATTACGAATACTTAAAAAAAGAAGTTTATTCTTTAACTAAGATTGATTTAAATGCATATAAAGAAGCTCAGATGAAGAGAAGGATTGATGCTTTGATTGCAAAACACAAAATCAGTGGATATGATAATTTTGTTAAAGCATTAAAAACAGATAAGGAACTTTTTGAAGCCTTCGTGAATTATCTTACCATCAATGTTTCGGAATTTTATAGAAATCCGGAACAATGGGAAGTTTTGGATAAAGAGGTTTTTCCAAGATTAATCAAAAGATTTGGTAAAAATTTAAAAATATGGAGTGCAGCATGCTCTACCGGTGACGAGCCATATTCTCTAGTTATGGCTCTTTCCAAACATGTGCCATTAAATAATATTAAGATTTATGCTACAGATATTGATAAACAGGTAATTGCAAAGGCAAAAGTGGGTCTGTACAACAGTAAAAGTATTGCCTGTGTTCCGGAGGAATTTAAAAAGAAATATTTTACTCAGGTAGGAGCTTCTTACAGAATTGCGGATGAAATAAAAGCAAGAGTAGAGTTTAAAGAAAGTAATCTTTTAAAAGATGCCTATCCGACAGGATGCCATCTGATCGTATGTCGTAATGTATTGATTTATTTCACAGAAGAAGCAAAAGATGATGTATTTGCCAAGTTTAATAAGTCACTTGCGAAAGATGGAATTTTATTTATCGGAAGTACAGAACAGATTATGAATTATAAAGATATGGGATATGGAAGATTAAATTCCTTCTTCTACATAGCAGAATAAAAGAGGGGCTGTCGCACTAAGATTTTCAAAAGTTAATTTTCTTAATGCGACAGCCTTTTTTTAATGAGCTTTTCCAAGCATATCCAGAATATGGCTGGCATACTTGGAAAAAGCCTCTCTGTTGGTCTTAAAATCTTCGGTCAACTCAATAAAAAGCAGAGAGGATTTATACTCCCTTTTAAAAAATGGTTCTAATACATAATCCCACATAGGAAGATAAGAAGAATATTTTCTGGTATAGCAGGTTGCAGCCGCAGCAGGTACACGATGCTCTTTGTCTACAAAAGAAGCTACGGATTTATGCATTGCTACGTCTTCCATGGGCAGATAATAGTATTCTTTATAGTTGGTATAAAAATATTTTAATTCCTCCGTATAAACCGGAACCCTTAACACGGCATGATTCTTCTCAGCGGTCACATAGCAGTCATTGGCGTGAAAGGAAATCGGAATGGGAACCGGTGAAGTCAGCTTTAATCGAATCAGTAATTCCTGTTGCTTTTTCCCATTCAAATCACGATAATAGTTTGCCTGTACTTTGGTGGCTCTTACCGGTTTGTTAAAAATATCAGCATAAGACAAAATGGGGAGAATTAAGAGCATCCCCTGTAAGTCGTCCTTATTATGTAATAAAAGAATTTTTTCTTTTTGAGAAGAAGGATTGGAGACATAATCTTTGTATACCTGTATCAGCTCCCCGCCGCTGTAGGTGTCTTCCCATTCCAGCTTCAAAAACTTTTCAATAGATTTTTGCTTACAATTGGGTAATTGTAAAAAATGTTTGCAGGAGCTGATTCGTTTATAAATATCAATGCCTTCAAATCCGTCAAAGGAATAAGAGAGTCCTAGTGCTTCGCATCTTTTTGAAATAAAAGGCAGGTCAAACTGATTTCCATTAAAATGAATCAAAGTGGAAAAATGGGATGCAAATTCAAAAAAGGAATGAAGCAGACTGCCTTCTTTTTCCGGAGAGGAGGCAAACCATTGTATTCCTTTCCATACGGAATCTTCGTAATAACAGGCTCCTATCAGATAAATGGAAGCTGTTTTTGGGGAAAGTCCTGTGGTTTCTATATCCACAAATAAAGCTTTTGAAGGTTCTGTCAACAGGGACAAATCATATGCGGTTTTTATTGTGTTAAAATTGTAATTTATTGTTTTCATAAATGTTATCTTATCATATTTTGTAAAATATCAGTAGTATTTTTAAAGAAAAAATAGTAT
>CAZSWC010000012.1:0-42754 GCA_964610665.1 uncultured Lachnospiraceae bacterium | reverse complement strand
AGGATATTTAAGAAAATATGAAATAGCAAAAGGATTTAAGAAACTGTACAAAAAGAAGAAGTATTTATTTTTAAGAAAAGCGGAATTAAAAGCATTATCAATGTGTAATGACATTGTAGTATTGAATGAAAAAGATAAAAATATTTTAATAGAAAATAATATAGGAAAATCAAAAATAATAACTTTGAGTCCATATTATAAAAATTATGATAGGGTAATTTATGAACCATGCCCGTATAATTTGCTATTTTATGGAGCTATGTCAAGAAAAGAGAATTATTTGAGTGTAATCTGGTTTATTGAAAACGTAATGCCTATGTTAGGGGAAAAATATAAGCTTTATATTGTTGGCGCAAAACCAGTGAAAAATATTTTAAAATACAAAAGTGAGAGAATAATTATTACTGGATATGTAGAAAACGTAATGCCGTATTTTGCAAAAAGCTTATGTTTGGTAGCACCTTTAATAATAGGAGCGGGTATAAAAATAAAAGTTTTGGAAGCACTTTCTGCGGGGGTGCCGATTGTGACAAATGAAATTGGGGCAGAAGGAATAGGACTAACCAATGGCATTAATTATTTAGAATGTAAAGATGCACTGGATTATTGTGATGCCATAAAAAAATTATCTGACAATACAATGTTGAGAGGAAAATTATCTATTGCTGGAAAGAAACATGTCTCTACATGCTTCAATACAAATGAATCGTTGGATAAATTAATAGATAGAATAAAATCTTATGAAGAATAAAATTGGAAAAGTAATAATATATATATTGCCATGTCTCTTGTTAATGTTTTTGACAATGTACCATATCGAAGATAATGCTTTGCCTAAAATCTTTGGTGACGAATATGGATATTGGGCAGCAGGAGCCTATTTTGCTGGTTTAGATTGGCATGAAATCACATCTCTAAATGATTATTATGGCTGGGGATATGGAATATTTCTATCTTTTATTTTGCGTTTGTCGTTATCTTCTGAATTGTGTTACAAAATAGCGATTGGTTTAAATGGTGTTTTTCTTTGTGCTATATACATAATCGCTCTGAAATTATCTGAGGAAATAGTATGTCATAAATATAAATTAGTGAATGCAGCAGTTGCTTTTGCGGCTGCGATAATGCCATCAACACTATATTATACGCAATATACAATGGCAGAAGTGTTTATTACATTATGTTATTGGTGTATCGTTTACTTTGCTTGGAAAATTCTTATATATAACTCGTGGATATATGAGATTTTATTTATTATATTAAATGTTTTTTTGGTGTCTATACATTCAAGAACCATCGGGATAGTATTGATTAGTGTTTTATTTTTATTATTTATATCTATAAAGCAAGGAAAAAACGGGATAAAGAAATATATTTTTGAAATGCTTGCAATGGTTTTAATTTTGTTAATAAATAATGCAGTAAAAAAAGAATATAGAAGCAGCTGTTCTGTTCCCGATATATATGCAGAATTAAAAATGGCGAATACGTTATCCGGTCAGATTAATAAAATGAAATACTTTTTTTCATGGGAAGGAGTAAGTGCCTTTTTTCAAGGCTTTGCAGGCAGAGTGTATATAACTATGATTAATTCATATATGTTTGCAATATATCCATTTTTTTTGTGTGGTCACCGGGTTATGGCAGCTATAAAAAACAAAAGAAAATTATATTCAAAGGATTTAATTTTAATTTATACATTATCAGCTGCCCTCATAGAGATGGCAATATCAGCTTTGTTTATGATTAAATCATTACAATCAAGATTTGATATACTAACATATAGCAGATATCATGACTTTACAATAGGGATATTAATATTGTTTGGTTTAATCCAGGGAAGTGATATCTATAATTGGATGAAAAATAAATATATCACTGTTAGTTACGGCCTAGTTCTTTTATTTGGATTGTTTGTCGCATCAATTCAGCAATTTACAGCAAAAACATCCCATTGTTTTATGAATAATATATTTATCTGTTATTGGGTGGAACATGCTAATTCCATTCAGGAAACTTTTATTTTGGCAACTTTGTGTGTTGTGTTATTGCATGTTGGTTTTCAAGTGATTCTAGCGGGAAATCAAAGGGCAGGGGCATTGGGGGTATGTCTAATGATTATCCTTTTGACAATTAATTTGAGTAATTATGTTTATTCTGAAAAAAGTCTTAATTGGTCTGTAAAAGAGACAGAAGAATGCCAGGTACTTGGAAAATGGATTTTAGAAAATGAATATGAAGATGATTTGTATTTTTTTGCGGATGATGATGTGTTGAAAGTAGACAGGTTACAATATTATCTCAAAAATAATACAGTTCATATTATGAATAAAGAGCAGATGATAAAACGAGAAAATACAATAGTTGTAACAAGTAAAAATTACGATAACAATGAAATGTTAAAGAGAGAATTTGAAAAAGTATATGAAAAAGGCAAGCTAAAATTATGGAAAGTGAGAAAGGAAGACGATGAATAGTGTAAAAAACAACTATATGTATTCACTTATTTATCAAATATTAATCAGTTTGATACCTTTAATAACTACCCCATATTTGGCCCGGATTCTAGGTGCTGAAAATGTAGGGATTTATTCATATTCAAATTCCATTGTTCAATACTTTGTTTTAATTGCGAGGCTTGGCATACTAGATTATGGAAGCAGAACAATTGCAATGGCCAAAGATAAAATTGAAAGAGGAAAAATATTTTTTGAAATATATTTTATTCAAATTTTAATGGGAATCATTTCTTTGGTATTATATTTAATTTACTTAAATATCTGTGTAAGTGAATACTACTTAATATTTCAGATTCAAAGTATTTCAATTTTAACGGCATTAGCGGATATAAACTGGTTTTTTTTTGGAATAGAAAAATTTAAAATTACAGTTACGAGAAATATAATAATAAAATTTGTATCGTTGATAAGTGTATTTGTTTTTGTAAAAACAAAAGATGATTTAATAAGATATGTTTTAATTATGGTCTTATCGTCTTTTCTAAGCAATGCTGTTTTATGGATATTTTTAAGAAAAGAAATTGAAATAAGTTCTTTAAAAATAAGAAATTCTTTTCAACATTTTACACCTTGTCTAATATTGATGCTTCCGCTTCTGTCGAGAAGTATATTTGTATATTTAGACAAAACCATGTTAGGTCTGATGGCAAGTATGATGGAAACTGGATTTTATGAATATTCAGAAAAAATTATAGTGATGATAACGTCAATAGTTACGCCTCTTGGAACTGTTATGTTACCAAGAATTACCAATTTGTTAGCGAGGCATGAAGAAAAAAAAGCACAGCAGTATACAGCATTATCACTGGATTTTGTTGTTGCAGCAGGTAGTGCGTTGACAGTAGGGATGTTTGTATTAGCAGAACCGATAATTATGGTATTTCTTGGTGAGAGTTATATTGGATGTATTAAAATTGTAAAAGTAATGTCATTGACTATCTTATTAGTTGGTTGGACAAATGTGATACGGACACAGTATATTTTGCCATATCATAAGGATAAAATATATGCGTTGGCAGTTTTTTTAGGAGCATTAGTCGATTTTATAGTTAATATTTTGTTAATTCCGAGGTATGGAGCATATGGTGCAGCCATTGGCTGGGTAGCAGCTGAAATCGTAATTACTGTAACACAAACTTATTTTGCCGGTAAGAATTTGCCTGTTTTTTCGTATTTGAAAAAAAATATTGGATTTGTCATTAATTCTTTGCTTATGGGAATAGTTGTTAAATTTATTGAAAAGTTTTGGAAAATGTCTATTATTTCTTTGATGGGATGTTTTCTTAGTGGTGTGGGAATCTATATTTTTTTGACAATACTATTTTTAAAATATTTTAGAAAAGATTTATGGGAGAGGGTGATAAAACAAATAAACAATAGGATTTGAATATAAGTTTTATTTGTTATTTGTTTGAAAGGTAGAAAAGCAGGTAAACTGGTAGTGTTGATAGTAAATAAATTTACTAAAATGTACAAAGGGAGAAATTAATGATTATTACTCAAACCCCATTTCGTATGTCTTTTTTTGGAGGAGGTACGGATATGGAAGAATATTTTAAAGAGAATAAAGGAGCTGTGCTATCAACAACGTTTGATAAATATTGTTATGTAAATGTAAGGCATTTGCCTCGTTTCTTTGATTATAGAACGGAATTGGTGTATTCCCAAATTGAAAGAATTGTAAAAGATAAGGACATTAGACATCCACTAATTAGAAATGCAATTCAGATGCTGGATATGCGGGAGATTCGTTTGAATTACGAAGCTGATTTACCGGCACGCTCAGGTCTTGGAACAAGTAGCTCTTTTGCGGTGGGGATGCTAAATGCTTTTTATGCATTAAAAGGGAAATATGTGGATAAGAAGAAATTGGCAGATGAAGCAATCTATTTGGAGAGAGTGCTTTGTAAGGAAGCGGGAGGTTGGCAGGATCAGATTGCAGCAGCATTTGGGGGATTTAATCGAATCGAATTTAGTGGACATAAATATGAAGTGTACCCGGTTGTTATCCCTAAGGAAAGAAAAGCGGAGTTAAATCGTAATTTAATGATGTTTTTTACTGGATTTACCCGATTCTCAGCAGAGATACAAGCAGACAACCAGAAAATGAAAATAATAGATAAAAGACAACAGTTACAAGAAATGTATCAGATGGTGGGAGAAGCAGAAAAGATTTTAATAGATAAGTATAGTAGTTTAGATGAATTTGGAAGAATGTTGGATTATACATGGAAACTAAAAAGACAAACAGGGGCGAAGGTGTCGACTGGTGTAATTGACGAATTATATGAAAGGGGAAAGCAGGCAGGTGCGTTAGGTGGAAAGTTATTAGGAGCGGGAGGTGGTGGCTTTTTACTTTTTTATGTACAGCCCGAGTATCAACAGCATATAAGAGAAGCTTTGAAAGAGTTATTGTATATCCCATTTCAATTTGAAGATAATGGAACCAAAGTTCTTTATTATCAGGCAGAAGATTATACACTGGATGAAAGATTTTTGTAAATGGAATATATAAAATGATGTAGTAAAAGATTGGAGAATGTAATGTGAAAACAATCATTATGGCAGGAGGTAAGGGAACAAGAATTGCCAGTGTAAATGCAGAAGTACCTAAACCTATGATACTTATAGATGGAAAACCTATATTGGAATATCAGATAGAGTGTCTTGTAAAGCAGAATTTAAAAGAAATTATTTTAGTCATTGGTTACAAAGGGGAAGTTATAGAAAACTACTTTGAAAATGGAAATAAATTTGGAGTTCACATTGAATATATCAAGGAGAAAACACCCTTAGGAACAGCGGGAGCACTATATTTTCTGAAAAATGAAATTCGAGAGGATTTCTTGTTGATAAACGGTGACATTATTTTTAATATCGATTTTCAAAAATTTTATCAATATCATAAGTTAAAAAAAGGAATAGCGACTATTTTTACCCATCCTAACAGTCATCCATATGACAGTGGAATTATTGTAGCAGATAAAGATGACAAAGTTATTAAGTGGATGACAAAGGAAGAAAAAAGAACATGGTATAAGAATTGCGTTAATGCAGGAATTCATATTTTTTCACCGGAAATTTTTGATAAGTTTAAAGTTTTGGAAAAAAAAGATTTGGACAGAGATATTTTAAAAGAACTTCTTAAGGAAGAAAAATTGTATATTTATCAATCACCTGAATATGTAAAAGATATGGGAACACCTGATAGATTAGCTAATGTATGTAATGATATCAAAAGTGGACTTATGGCTGCTAAAAATTTGAATAAGAAACAAAGAGCAATATTTATGGATCGAGATGGAACAATAAATAAACATGTAGGATTTTTAAAGGATATTGATAGGGTGCAGTTGATGGATGGAGTAACAAGGGCGGTAAAAAAAATAAATAATAGTGATTTTTTAGCTATTGTGATTACGAATCAGCCTGTTATTGCCAGAGGTGAGGTTACTTTTGGCGAATTAGAAGAAATACATAATAAAATAGAAACTCTGTTAGGACAGGAAGGCGCGTTTGTAGATGATATCTTTTATTGTCCACATCATCCGGATAGAGGATTTAGAGGCGAGCGAGTAGAATTGAAAATAGAATGTGAATGCAGAAAACCCAAACCGGGATTATTTGTACAGGCTGCTGAAAGGTATAACATTGATTTAGAAAAATCGTGGATGATAGGAGATTCTCTGATAGACATGGAAGCCGGAAAAAGAGCAGGCTGCAATTCTGTTTTATGTAGGTTGGATGAGGAGTATGCAGGAGTTCAATTCAGCAATTTGGAAAGGTGTGTGGATTATATTTTAGAGGGAGAAAACGGTAAAACTTATGTTTAACAAATTTGTGGAAAAACATGCGGAGCTCATGATATGTGAAAAGGAAATAAAGGCTGCATATCAATTACTTGAAGAATGCTATAGAAATGATGGAAAAGTTTTAATTGCCGGTAATGGAGGAAGTGCATCGGATGCAGAACATATTGTTGGAGAATTGATGAAAGGGTTCCTTTTGAAACGAGAATTAAAAGAAGAAGAGAAAGAATCTTTAGTAAAACTAGATGAGGATAAGGGAAGATATCTTGAAAAAAATTTGCAACAAGCATTACCTGCAATCTCTTTAAGTTGTCATAATAGTTTGACAACTGCTATTTTAAATGATGTAAATGGAGATATGATTTTTGCTCAACAGATTCAGGGATATGGAAGACGTAATGATGTTTTTTGGGCTATTTCTACTTCTGGCAATTCAAAAAATGTGCTTTTGGCAGCAATCGTTGCTAAAGCGAAAGGAATGCATGTAATAGGACTTACAGGTGTATGTGGTGGAGAATTGACCCAAATAGCTGATGTATGTATTTGTGTTCCAGCAAAAGAAACATATCTGATACAGGAATATCATATTGTTGTCTATCATTTTTTATGCCAAATGTTAGAAAAGAATTTTTTTTCGTGACATTTATAGTTTCAATACTTTATATATAGCAGATAATAGAAGTGTTCCTGATAACAAGAACTATTGCAAAGATAACGAGGTATAAGAAAATTCAAAGAGAAAAAAGACGGATTTGCGAAGAAAATGTTGACAAAACGATAAATTAGAAGTAGTATTATAAAAATAAAACGAAATAACATACATAAAGGGTTCTGTCAGCATATCTTTGGAGCGAATCTGTTATCCTATCTTAGTTTGACTTCCCCTTTGTATGAAAATGAATAGGAAGGGAGAAAAGAATGGGACAGCAGGATTTGTATCAGAGTGACTTCTATGAAGATAAAAGCCGTTTCGCAGATGTATTTAATGCAGTACTATTATAAAAAAGGCAGATATAAATATAAAGATGATGAATATTTGAGTCAGTTGAAAAGAGGACAGAAATTTGTCCCCATCATTACAGTGTATTGTATCTTGGAAGGAAACAGTTATGGGATGGAGCCAGAAGCCTGTATGAGTTGTTGGAAATAGAGGAAGATATAAAGCCATTTGTAAATGATTTTAAACTAAATTTGTTTGACTATCATGATTACGAAAATTTTAATATGTTCAAGACAGAAAATCGTCTGTTGTTTGAAATGTTAACCTGTGAGAAGGATAAAGAAAAAATGAAAGAAGTATTGAGGAAACATACATCCGATGGTCAAGTGGATGAAGAAAGTGCAAAGGCGATTTTAGGGATATTGAATATAAATTTAGATTTGGAAAAGATTAAGAAAATCGATAAAGCAGGAAAGGTGGAATACGATATGTGTCAGGCATTTGAGGATTATAAGAAAGAGGGAAGAGAAGAAGGAGTAAGATATGCGGTTGAAAAGATAATGAAAAAAATGCAGATATCTTTTTATGAGGCAGCAGAATTGTTGGAATTATCAAAAACAGAAAAAAATAAACTTCAGACGTTAATAAAATAAGCATAAAACAATATAGAATATGTATCAAGAAGTTCTGCCAACGAATCTTTTGACCTGCTTAGTTTACTTTTTCCTTTTATGGAAACAAAAGCACAAAAGGTAAAAATAAAATTTAGTGTGGCAGTTCTTTTTTACAGAACTTTAATAAATATATTTACTAAAAGGAGATAAAAAAGGTGGCAAAGTTTTCTTTTCAAAATTTTTTATATTATTTTCTATCCCTGCTGCCGCTGATTTTCTTGAAGCGGATTGTGGTATTGGGAGAAAATATATTTCCTTTATTCATGGTGTCAATAGAGGCGGTCTTACTTTGCAAACAGATTTTAAACAGCAGGAAAAAAAAGTCCGTTACCGGAATGCTTTCTTTAGACAAAGGTATCTGTCTTTTTCTGGTGCTTTATGCATTATGGAAAATGGTAAGTTTTTCTGTGGGATTATTTTCCTCAGGTCTTATGAATATGGAATTTTATACTATTTTGTTAGCGGCGGCAGGCATATATCTTTTAGCGGATTTTTCAATAGAAGAAAATCCATACTGGCAGAAAACTATGGTGATAGTGGGAAGTATGGGAAGTTTTCTGATTTTCGTATCCTGCATCAAAGGAGTGGAAATTAGTTCATGGATAAATGTTTTAAAAGCAGGAAACGATGGTATTATTTCTTATTTGTTGTTGGTAACGTTATTAAGTGTGACAAACTGGCTTTTTATAAAAGAAGATATGAAACAAAATATAGTGTGGTTGTTTGCTGCGGTATTTCAGATGTTTGTATTATTGTTGTTCCAAAGCCATATGGGCAATTGGGTTATGATATTTTGTCTGATGGGTGTGGTTTCTTTTTTCAGACCCCGGGCATCGATGATCAGGAAAGCAGGAATCCTTTTATTTTTGTTCTTATTTTTGTGGTCAAATATGAGCCTGATTCTTAATTATACGGAGTGGTTTGAGATAGAAGCAAAATATACCTTAGAAACAAGTGTTTACATGGAATTGGTTCTGGCATTGGGTGGATATCTTTTTCTCCATTTTTGGGACAGGCTTCCGAAAGGAGTCGAACTGCAAAAAATCAGCATGGTAAGAATGCAGCAATATTTTCGTATGATTTTTGGGATTTTGATGCTTTATTTTCTTATTTTTGTTGCAGGCGGCAGCATATGGCAGACTTTGGAAGAGAGAGGATTGGAAGGATTTATAAAAGCACTGGCATTGCCGTTAAATGCAGAAATAACATCAGGGAGCAGCAGTATTTTTGAATGGATTGCGGAATTGGGAGTAATTCCAGTTCTCTTGATTTTAATGGTACTTTATCAAGTGGGAACCCGTTTATTTAAAAGATGCGGGCAGGATAAAGTAAGAGAAAATTGTTATATGATATTTTATCTGGTGTTCCTGTTGGAGATTTTTATCTGGGAAGTACCGGGAAATGTATTGTTTTTATTTGTGCTTTTGATTTCATTAGGAAGTCAGAAGTTTCAAGACATAAATTAATAAAGAAAATATGTTAAAGAAGCAAAAAATGAGGATTTCATATAAGCTGGGAAAGGAATAAAAAATGAGAAAAATCAGAATTGGAGCAATCGTGTTTGCATTTATTATGTGCTTAGGGATGGCGCAGTCGGTTATGGCACAGGAGAAAAATCTGGAGATTTTGGAAATGCTTAAGACGGAAGAAAGGATAGAAGCAAGAAAAAAACCAAGCGATACGGCAGAGGTTTTAAAAGTATACGAACCGGGGGATATAATACTTATCGTAGAAGGGGGCAATGCAGAGTGGGATGCAGTTGTATATCAGGGGAATGTGTATTACGTTAAAAAGTTGGAAGAAGTTACAACGATACCGACTGCCCGGATAGAAGCAGAGGACACTGTAACAGAGAAAAAAATGGACCAGACTTATCAGGAAGAACTGGCAGCGCAAATGGAAACACAGAGACATGAAGGCAAAGTGTTTGTGGAAGAGTATGAACGATATCAGAAAGAGAGAAAGCAAAAGCGAATTTGGGGAGCAGTGATTGGCGTTTTAATGATTGGAATTTTGGGAGTTAGTGTATATTCTCATTTTTCTGAAAAAAGAACAAAAAGAAAATAAAGATTCTTTGCAGGATAGTTACCATTTTAAAGTGAAATAATATATAATGAGATTATATATAAGTAAAAGATGGGAACAGGATATGGAACAGGCAATAAAAATATTACAGGAGAAACCAACGAAAGAGAATTTATGGGATGCGATTATGAAATGTCAGGGAATGGAGTTTATGACGTATTCCGGTCTGCCTTTTACATATAAATTAAAGCGAGGAAGAAATGGCGAATATACAAAGGAATTATGGATTGACCGAAGGGAGAAGAGTAAAAGTCTGGCATTCAGTTCTGTATTATTAGCATTTGAAAAAGTCAAAAATGGAAAAATTGCAGTAAATCGGCCGAAAGCATTAGGTGATATCCGTGGGATAACTTATATATATGCTATTTTTTTATATTTTGGTCTGATAGAAAAAGAAGAACGTGAAATTTCAAAAAATACAAAAAAGCAGAAGAATGGAGAATAGAATGAAATTTGCACACATATCAGATCTACATTTGGGAAAACGGATACATCAGTTTTCTATGATTGAGGAACAGAAATATATTTTAGACAGAATTGCAGAAATTGTATTGGAGGAAGCCGTGGATGGTATTCTGATTGCAGGAGATATCTATGATAAAAGATATCCCAGTGCAGAAGCCATTGCTTTATTTGATTCATTTTTGGTAAAGATGGCAGAAAAAGAAATTAAGGTTTTTGTAATCAGCGGGAATCACGATTCGCCGGAAAGAATTGCTTTTCTGGGAAAACTGACCCAAAAAGCAGGAGTTTATCTGTCTCCCGTATACAAAGGTGAGGTGGAAAAAATCCAGATGCAGGATGGGTATGGCAAAGTAAATGTATATCTGCTTCCCTTTATAAAACCTGTTCAGGTACGACATTTTTTTCCTAAGGAGACCATCACGAATTATACGGAAAGTATGCAGGCAGTCATAAAGCATCTGAACTTAAAAATGCAGGAGAGAAATGTTTTGGTGGCACACCAGTTTGTTACCGGAGCCGTGCGGAGCGATTCGGAAGAGGTTACGGTAGGGGGATTGGATAATGTGGATGCAAGTGTGTTCAAAGATTTTGATTATGTGGCATTGGGGCATATTCATAAACCGCAGAAGATGGGAAGTGAAAAGATTCGATACAGCGGTACTCCTTTAAAGTATTCTTTTTCAGAATGTAAGGATAGAAAGAGTCTGACGATTGTGGACATGAAAGAAAAAGGTGAGGTGGAATACAAAGAAATCCGGTTGGTTCCCCTGCATGATATGGTAAAGATAAAGGGAACGTTTCTGGAAGTGATGAACCCGCTTAATTTCCCTGGTCTGGATAGGGAAAGCTTTCTTCATATTACCCTTCAGGAAGAGCAGGATGTAGCAGAGGCTTTTGGAAGGCTTAGTACAGTTTATCCCAATCTTATGAGGATGGAATATGATAATATCCGAACCAGAGAAAAAAGGAAACTTCAATCTTATAAAAATGAAAAAAAGATGGGACCTGAGGAAATGTTTTCTCTGTTATATGAAACTATGAATAATCAGCCATTAAGTGAAATACAAAGGGAGTATTTAACAAAGAAAATAGAAGATATCTGGAACGGAGAGGCAAAATGAGACCTTTAACACTAACCATATCGGCATTTGGTCCTTATGCAGATGAGATAACATTGGATTTTGAAAAAATAGGAAAACAGGGCTTGTATTTGATTTGTGGGGATACCGGTGCCGGAAAAACGACCATATTTGATGCGGTGATGTATGCTCTCTATGGGGAAGCCAGCGGAGAAATCAGAAAGTCAGAAATGTTTCGAAGTAAATATGCCTCATCCAAGGCATTAACGTATGTCTATCTGAAATTTGAATGCAGGGGACAGGTGTATGAAGTCCGACGTACCCCCCGCTATGAAAGAGTTAAAGAACGCGGGGAGGGAATGACAAAACAGGCAGAAAATGCCTGGCTGTGTATGCCGGATGGCAGCATTTATACCAAAACGGTGGAAGTGACCAAAAAAATATGTGAAATACTGGGGGTGGATAAGCAGCAGTTTTCACGAATCGCTATGATAGCACAGGGAGATTTTTTGAAGCTGTTGTTAGCATCCACAGAAGAACGAATGAAAATTTTCAGGCAGATTTTTAATACCGGAAATTATGAGATTTTACAGCAGCAAATCCATGAGGATTTTAGAAAATTATGGGGAGAGTGTGAAGATTTAAGAAAAAGCATCAAACAGTATATAGAGGAAATTGTCTGTCTTCCTGAAAGTGAATATTATGAAAAGTATCTGGACATAAAAGAGGGGAAGACTCTGATAAAAGATGCGGTCTGGGTACTGGAAAAGATGCAGAAAAAAGAAATAGAAATGAAGGAAAATCTGCAAAAAAATCTGGAAGAAACAGAAAATAAAATGCAGACCCAGATTACCCTTATTCATGAAATAGAGCAAGCCTTGGAATTAGAAGCAAAGATAGAGGAAATGAAAGAAGCCGTGGAGCATAACCGGCAGCAGGAGATTCGGGTGAAGGAAGAGGAGCAGCAGGCATTGCAAAAAGAACCCCAAATCGAGAATTTCACGAAACAGATTGCCCGGCTGCAGGAAAAATTACCTTTCTATGAAGAAAAAGAAGTTTTACAGAAAAACATGGAGGAAAGTACCTGTAAATATAAGGAAATAAAGATACAATTGGATGCAGAAAATGAGAAGTATGCTGTATTAGAAGAAGAACTTAATAAAATAAAAGAGTGTGCAGACAATTTGTGGGAAAAGGAAGGAATGCTGCAGCAGAAAAGCCTGTTATTACAGGAAGGGGAAAAAAGATACCGCCAGTTGTTACAAATGCTGGAAGAAATCAAGAAGTGGGAGCAATTAAAGGATAGCCACAAAGCAGCAGTGACAGCATATGAAGAAATACAAAGGGAAGTTTTTTCGTTAAGAAATCAGTGTCAGCAGTTAGAAAAAGAATATATGGATGGTCAGGCCGGAGTGTTGGCAGCTGCTCTAAAACCTGAAAAGCCATGTCCGGTCTGTGGCTCTGTAGTGCATCCCCACCCTGCCAAAGTGCAGAAAGAGGTTCCCACAAAAGAGCAGTTAGAAGAACGAAAAAGAGAAGTAATCCATAAAGAAGCCCAATATCAGAAAAAATATGCTGTTGCAGCTGGTTTGCGGGGACAGGTAGAAGAAAAGCAAAGTCAGATAATACGAAATTATAAGGAACTATATGAAGCAAAACCATTGGGGCAGGAAACTTTGGAAAGACAGGAAGAACTTCCGGTTCAGTGGACAAACATTGCCCAAAACATATGCAAGGAGAGAGAGGTTTTAGAAAACGAAAAAGAGGAACATTTAAAACAGCAGAAAAGATTACAGCAGGAAGTAAACAAGCTGCAGGAGTTAAAGAAAAAGATTCCCCGGAAAGAAATGGAATTAAAAAAGTGCGGGGAAAAGATTCGTCAGTATGGAGAAGAAAAATCGGCCTTGGAGGCAGTGGTGAAATCTCTGAAAGCCAAGGAAAAAGAATTGACCGGCAGATTAGAATATCAGAGCAAGGAGGAGATTCTTCAAAAAATTGACCAATATGTGCAAGCAAAAGAAAGTGTTCGTAAAGAAGTGGAAGCAGCAAAACAGAGACATCAGAACATTTTGCTGGAAAAATCTACATTGCAGGGAAGAATGAAAACACTTTTGGAACAGTACAGACAGAAAGAAGAGAGAAACTTAGCGCAGGCACTGGGAGAATTGGAAGGATTAAAAGAAAAGAAGGTATGTTTACAAGAGGAAAAGGAGGAAATTACCTCCCGTCTTGGAAAAAATACCAATGCCATCCAAAAGATTTTGGAAAAAAGCAAACTGCTTGAGGAAAAGGAAGCGGATTATGGATGGATGAAGGCTTTGAACGATACTGCCAATGGAAGACAAAATGAAAAAGGTAAGATTATGCTGGAAACCTTTGTTCAAATGGCATATTTTGAGAGGATTCTGGATTATGCCAATGTCAGAATGGAAAGAATGACAGGAGGACAATACACTCTGATTCGGAAAAAAGAAGCAGAAAATAATCGCAGTCAGAGCGGGCTGGACTTGGATGTGATTGACCATTATAATGGTTCTGTCCGGAATGTAAAGACCTTATCTGGAGGGGAAGCATTTTTAGCAAGTCTTTGTCTGGCATTAGGGTTATCGGATGAAATACAGTCTTCGGCCGGAGGTGTTCGTCTGGATACTATGTTTGTGGATGAAGGTTTTGGAACCCTGGATGAGGAATCCCTGTCGCAGGCACTGCAGGTATTAGTTTCTCTAAGTACTCAGGGGAAACGACTGGTGGGAATTATTTCCCATGTGGACGAGTTGAAACATCGGATTTTAAAGCAGATTCGGGTAACCAAATCCAAGAATGGCTTCAGCAGGGCCGAAATTGTAGATTTATCCTAAGGATGTAAAAAGTTAAGCAAGAAAGTAATTTATGTTTTGAGAATGAAGGAAAAGGAAAGTCAGAAAAATAAAATGAAGAGAAAAAAATGGATAGTAACAGCCGTTATATGTATGGTGCTGTTTTTTCTTTCCGGGTGTAATGGGAAGGTTACGAAAATAGTTCTTCACACCGGTTTTGCGAAAGACGAAGTTTTTCGTATTGAACAGAGCAGTTGTACCCTGCCGGAAATGATGCTGTATCTTACGACAACCCAGAACCGATATGAAAATGTGTATGGGGAACGCATCTGGGAAACCAATTTAAACGGCATCACACTGGAAGAAAATATGAAAGATATGGTATTGGCACAGTTGTCCCAGATAAAAGCCATGAATCTGATGGCGGAGCAGGAAAGGGTAGAATTGGATAGTGAGGAAGCGGAAGAAGTAAAAAAAGCGGCAGAGGAATTTTATGAAACGTTATCGGCAGAAGAAAAAAAGTTGTTGAAGGCAGATAAAAATCTGATCGTACAGATGTATAAAGAATATGCTCTGGCAAATAAAGTGTATTACTATCTTATTAAAGATATTAATCCTGAGGTCAGTGATGATGAAGCCAGAACCATTACCATTGATCATATTTTAATCAAAACCTATTCTCTGGATGAAAACAATCAGAAAGTCGAATATGATATAAAGCAAAAACAGGAGGCGTATAAGAGAGCACAGGAAGCCTGGGAGAAGGCAAAGGAAGGCGTCAGTTTTGATTCTTTAATAGCGACTTATAATGAAGACAGTCAGAGTCAGTATTCTTTTCGAAAAGGAGAAATGGATTTAGGATTTGAAACGGCAGCATTTAATCTTGGAAAAGGGGAAATCAGTGATATTGTGGAAACAGAATATGGATATCACATTATAAAATGTATCACTACGTTTAATCAGGAAGAAACCGATGCGAACAAAATTAAAATTGTAGAAAAGAAGAGAGAAGAAGTGTTTGGACAGCAGTATGCCGGTTTTGCGGAAAATCTCACCAAAGCTGTCAATGAGGATTTGTGGGAAAAAATCAGTCTGATTCATGAGGAAGAGGTGGATACTTTAGAGTTTTTTGATATCTATCAGAAATATCTGGGAAATCAATTTACATCTCAGTGGAATTAAAAAAGAGGAACAAGGAAAGAGTGTAACAGACAAAAAAGTAGGCTTTAGAAAAATTTAAGAAATTGGGAAACCCTTGAAAAATAAAGAAATATCGAAGATTATTAGCACTCAATTAAAATGAGTGCTAATTTTGTATTGACTTTTAAAAAAAGGAAATATAAAATGAGATTCAGATAAGCATAGCAAATTATTTTGTTGTGTGCGGAAAGAAAAAAAGAAAACAGAAAGGAATATAAAAAATGGCAAACAAACAGGGAAGCTTATCAATTAACAGCGAAAATATTTTTCCGATTATTAAAAAATGGTTGTATTCTGACCATGATATCTTTTTCAGAGAATTGATTTCTAACGGGTGTGACGCAATCACCAAATTGAAAAAACTGGATATGATGGGAGAATATACATTACCGGATGATTATAAAGCAAAAATAGAGGTTATTGTAAATCCGGAAGAAAAAACTCTGACTTTTATCGATAATGGTCTTGGTATGACCGCGGACGAAGTAGAAGAATACATTAACCAGATTGCCTTCTCCGGTGCTACAGATTTTATTGAAAAATATAAAGATAAAACCAACGAAGACCAGATTATCGGACATTTTGGATTAGGATTTTATTCTGCCTTTATGGTAGCGGATGAAGTACACATTGATACTCTGTCCTATAAAGAAGGGGCAGCACCGGTTCACTGGGAATGTGATGGCGGTACGGAATACAGCATGTCAGAAGGAGAGAAGGCAGAAGTAGGTACCAAAATTACATTGTTCGTAAATGAAGATGTTTTGGAATTTTGTAATCAGTACAAAGCAAGAGAAATTATTAAAAAATATTGTTCTTTTATGCCTACCCAAATTTATCTTTCCAAAGCAAATACAGAGGAAACAGAGACTATCTTAGAATCTGAAAAACTGGATACGGATGAAGTGGTGGAAAACATCCCGGCAGAAAAGAAAGAGGACGGAACTGAGACAGAAGCAAAGCTGAAGATTAAGAAACGTCCTGAACTTTTAAATGAAACCACTCCTCTTTGGACCAAGCATCCTAATGAATGTACCAAAGAAGAATATCTGGATTTTTATCGTAAAGTATTTATGGACTATAAAGAGCCGCTGTTCTGGATTCATTTGAATATGGATTATCCTTTTAACCTGAAAGGAATTTTATATTTCCCTAAGATTAATACAGAATATGAATCCATTGAAGGAACCATTAAATTATATAATAATCAGGTATTTATTGCAGATAATATCAAAGAAGTCATACCGGAATTTTTGTTATTATTAAAAGGGGTCATTGACTGTCCTGATTTACCTCTTAATGTTTCCAGAAGTGCATTGCAAAATGATGGTTTTGTAAAGAAGATTTCAGAATACATTACCAAAAAAGTAGCGGATAAATTGTCCGGCATGTGTAAAACAGAAAAAGAAGAATATGATAAATACTGGGATGATATCAGTCCTTTTATCAAATTTGGCTGCTTAAAAGATGATAAATTCTGTGAAAAAATGACAGACTATATTCTTTTTAAGAATCTGGATGGAAAATATATGACGCTACCGGAATGTCTGGAAGTAAAACCTGTGGATGTGGAAGCAGAGACGGCTGTGGATGAAAACGGAGAAACCGTAGAGGCGCAAGTGGTAGAAGAAGCAGAAGCAGAAAACGAAGAAAAGAAAGAAAAAATCATTTATTATGTCACAGATGAACAGCAGCAGAGTCAGTATATCAACATGTTTAAGTCTGCAAAGATGGATGCGGTAATTTTAAACCATAATATTGACCAGCCATTTATTTCACAGTTGGAAGCTAAGAATGAAAATGTGAAATTCATGCGTATTGATGCAGATTTGACAGATGTATTTAAGAATAAGACCAGCAAAAAAGTACAGGAAGAGTTAGCAGCACAGGCAGAAAGCTTAGGTAAGCTCTTTAAGAAAGCCCTGAAAAAAGATGGTATTCAGATAAAAATGGAAAAATTGAAAAATAAAAAGATTGCTTCCATGATTACTTTATCAGAAGAAAGCCGTCGTATGCAGGATATGATGAAGATGTATGCAATGCCTGGTATGGATGCTTCCATGTTTGGAGGAAAAGAAGGAGAGACGTTAGTCTTAAATGCAAATCATCCATTGGTTCAGTATGTTACAGAACATGAAGAAGACGAAAATACCAAGATGATCTGTGAACAGTTGTATGATTTGGCAAAAATCCAGCATGCACCATTGGATGCAGAATCCATGAACAAATTTATCCAAAGAAGTAATGAAATCATGATGTTGTTAACAAAGTAGAAAGAAAAATGCGGACAAAACCAATCCGTGTAGGATTGGAAATGGAAAAAATCAATTTGAAGCAAAGAACCGGGAGCTTAATAGGCTCCCGGTTCTGCTATTCGGCTGACACCCACATAAATATCGGAAATGGTATACCAGGTAGCAAAATCCACACTTCCGGTTTGTGGCAAATCAAAGATCTGCTGAAATACGCGCACACTTTCTGCAGTGGCAGGGCCATAGATGCCGTCGGCAGTGATTGTGGGAATCAGAGGATAATTTCTGGCAATACGATTCAGCTGTTCCTGCATCTGGCGTACTTTTGTGCCGGAAGAACCAAGGGTAAGAGTTTCCCCCGGCCAGGAGGAAGGTACTCCGCTGATGGCTTCAGCAGTATTGATATACAAGTCTTCTCCATAATAATAATGAAGGATGTCAATGGCACTGTAGCCGGCATCTCCAAGAGATTTGGAACCCCACTGACTTAAGCCGGAACAGGTAACCCGGTTGCCATCACAATAGCTGGTAAGTATGGGCTGGCGTATGCCGGGGCGGGATAAAAAATTATTAAAAATACTGTCTACGATATAATCTATGTTTTCATAGATATTCCGGTCTTTCATCCATTTCTGGTCATAAGCGGTGCTGGAGGTAATGGTAAAGTCATAGCCTCTTCCCCGATAATACTCTGTAAATACCCGATTCATGGTAAAAGACATAATTGCCAGAATATTGGCATAAAGGGTGCTTTCCGGCCAGGTAGCATAAATTTCGGAGCTGGCCACATTTTTAATGTAATCTTTGTAGGTGACATAATAATTATTTGCTCTGCTGTCGGAAGGAGGACCATCATGAACAATGACGTATTCCGGTGTAACCACCCGGCTTAATACAATGGAGCCGTCATCCTCTATCGGTTTGATTTCCGGTTCCGGTATTTTGGGCGGATATTCTCCAAAGAGGGTATGAGGAGGAATTACGGTATTATCCGGAAGCTGATTGGAAGATAAAGGTCTGAGAGGCACGTTTTGTAAGGAATTAATGCCCGGGAGAATCTGCATGGCGGAGACAAAAAATGGTTCATATCCATCGGCTTCTACACGGCAGTTAAATTCGGAATAAGGTTGTTCATCTGTAATCTCAAGGCTATATTCAGGATTAGGAGCAGGAAGGGGAAGAAATGCAGTCTGCCCGGAGGAATCGGTGGTGGTTTGTTCTATGATGCGTTCCGGCTCTCCCGTATCATAAATAGTGACAGTAGCATTTTCTATGGGAATGAGTTGTCCTTCGATGGTTACATTAATCTGTAGATTACCTTCATAGTTGTCTGGCATAGAGAGCTTCCTCATAATAAGTCTTTTTATGATTATATGTAAATGAATCTTGAAAGTTGCAAACTATAGGTGAAAAATGATATACTGGATGAAAAATAGGGATTTTCAGATTTTAAAGTGAGGACAAATGTGAAAGAAGAGATGGAAAAATTAGTGCAGGAAGAAAAGAGGGAACTTGCCGTACTCTCCTGTAATTTAATTGAACAGGAATTAAAAAATGGGAAGATTACCGGCTCCTTTACACTGGATAGTTTATCCAAAAAGGGAATCAAAGGAAAACTTCTTGTATCAGATCCCAGAGTAGAGTGTACCATAACCGGATTTTTAAGTGAAAGTGTAAAAATCAGTTACTGTTTTGATGGCTCAGATATGGAGCCGGAGGAAATGGTAAGTGGTTCTTTTGTGTTGATTACGAATTTGGGAGAATATGAGTTGCCTTTTAGTTTTTTTGGACCTAAAGTGGATCAAAGCTCTTCTCTAGGAGAAATTAAAAATTTATTTCATTTTGCAAATCTTGCAAAATCCAACTGGCAGGAAGCATACAGGCTTTATTTTTCTCCGGCGTTTAAGGAGGTATTAAAAAATGCGGGGGCAGAACAAAAAGAGTTGTATTATGCCCTTTCCGTGAAAGAGCAGGAACAATATATGGAAGAGTTTCTGCAGGCAATTCATAAAAAAACTCCTGTTGTTTATACGGCATCCGTGGAGCAGTTGTTGGTCGAAAATGTTTCTGAGGTACAGTGTGAAGAATTGGAGATTCAGAAAAAAGGCTGGGGGTATACCCATCTTTCCATTGAGGTAAAAGGAGATTTTTTATCTGTGGAAAAGGAAGAACTGACAGAAATGGACTTTATAGGGCAAAGTTATAAACTGCCGGTTTATATAGATGTAAAAAAGCTTCATCAGGGAAAAAATTATGGGGAAATTATCCTTTCATCGCTCTATAACAGAATATCCGTACCGGTGCTGGTTTCCCAGATTCAGCATCACAGAATGGCATCTGCAATTGAAAAAAGAAGAAATGCCAAATGGCTGAATTTGAAATTAACGAATGCCTACATAGATTTCAGAAGTAAGAAGATGGCAGCACTTAAATTTAAAAAAGAAAGCGAAGAAATTCTGGAAGCTTTGCAAAAAAGTGATGAGAGAAATCCATTACATAAATTATATGGAGCTCATTTATATATTACTCAGGAAAAATATCATGAGGCCAAGTGGCTGTTGGACAGAGCCATTAAAAATATACAGGAAGAAAAAACACCTGTGATTTATGCTTATTATTTATATCTGACCACCTTAATCACAGAACAAAAGGAATATGTACTTGAGGTAAAAGAAACCATAGAAGAATTGTACTATAAATATGACGATACATGGCAGATTGCATGGCTTTGGATGTATTTGTCAAAGGAACTGCGGGGGCAGGCACAGAAAAAATGGGATTTTTTAAAGAAAATTTTTTTGAAAGGCTGTACCAGTCCTGTTATGTATACAGAAGCGGTTCTTTTACTGAATTATCAGCCTACGTTATTAATGGAATTAAAAGAAGCAGAGTTAAAAGTATTAAGATTTGGTCAAAAAAGAGGAATGCTTTCGGAACAGGTAAAGGGGATTGTACAGTATCTTTCTTTAAAGGAAAAGGAATTTTCAGCACCGCTATATCAGCTTTTAACATCTATGATAAGGGAGAATGAAAATCCGGAACTTTTACAGGCAGTATGCGGTCTGCTGATTAAAGGAAATAAGACCGGACCTGCTTATTTGGAATGGTATGAAAAAGCAATTCTTTCTGAAATCAAGATTACAAGATTGTATGAATATTACATGATGTCTTTGGAACCGGAGAAGCAGACGGATATTCCGCGTATGGTATTGATGTACTTTTCTTATCAGACAGAAATTGATTCTGATTATGCTCCATATCTGTATCGGTATGTTTATGAAAATCGGGAACTTTTGGAAGATTTGTATTTTGTTTATGCACCTAATATGGAAAGATTTCTTTTGAAAAAATTGTATAAAGGACAAATCAGTCGGGATTTAGGTTATTTATATGAACATGTTATCCTTCCTAAAATGATGACCGCAGATAATGCCAGAGCCTTAGTTAAAGTCATGTTTACTTATGAACTTGGGGTGAAGCAGAAGGATGCCGATAAAGTGATTGTTTTGCATGGGAGAAAAAAGGAAGAAGAGGTTTACGGACCGGGGCATGACGGTACCCGGATTTGTCTGCACGATAAAGAATATCTTATTTTAAGACAGGATGCAAAGGGAAATCGGTTTATAGTGCCGTCAGATACAGAAGTATATGCCTATATGAATGTAGAGAAAACCTCTAGGTATATTCGTGCCTGGGTGCAGGAGGACATGGGACTGGCTCTGTATTTGTGTGAGGGAAGTTTGGACTGGCAGAATATTACAAAAGAAAAAGAACCTCATTTAAGATTCCTGGCAGAATGTGAAAAAATACGTTCGGAATACAGAACCCAAATTCGCGGACAGCTGCTGGAATATTATTATGATTCCGATAATATGGAAAAACTGGATGCCTGTCTGGAGGAAGCTATTCCTTCTTCGGTGCCTTATCAGGACAGGAAGACTTTGATTCATTATATGGTACTTCGGGATTATTATGAAAAAGCTTATGATTTTGTAAGAATTTATGGACCGGAGGAGATGGAAGCAAAAGATTTGGTAAGGATTACCACGTATATGCTGGAAGAAGGAAAAGGAGAAGAAGAGATTCTTCTGTGGTTTGTATACAGTGCTTTTAGAAAACAAAAATATAATCATATAATGCTGCAGTATTTATGTGAGAATTTTAAAGGAACCAGTAAACAATTACGCGATATTTTCCGGGCTGCAAAAGAATTTGAAGCCGATACCTTTAAAATAAGCGAGAGACTGTTAATGCAGGTACTGACAACCAAAGCTTATATAGGAGATGAAACGGATATCTTCAAAGCCTACGTAAAGGGCGGACCGGATACAGAGGTGGAAGCTGCATTTTTGACTTATCGGTCGGTAGAATATATGAGTGAAGACCGGGTGATAGGTCCCTATCTGATTCTGGATATTGGTCGGGTGTACCGTCGTGGGTATCAGCTTCCGATTGTAAATTATCTGGCCTATCTTCGGTATTTTGCACAGAATCCGCAAGAAAGGACACAGGCAGACGAAGAGGTTGTTTTTCAATTCTTAAAAGAGCTTGTAATAGAGCGAAAGATGCTGCTTCCTTTTATTCAGGAATATGGGAATGTGCCTGGAATGGAAGCTGTGGCAGATAAAACACTGGTTTCTTACAAAACCAATCCGGGAACAAAAGTTGTGATTCATTACGTAAAGAAACAAACGGATGGAGAACGGGAAAGTTACCACAAAGAAGAAATGACGGAAGTGTACTTCGGAGTGTATGTAAAAGATTTTACACTTTTTTATGGGGAAGAACTGCAATATTATATTACGGAAGAACAGGACAATCAGGAGCAGTTGACAGAAAGCGGAATTTTACAAAGAGAAGAGAATGGTGAATATGAGAAAGCCGGTCGTTATCAGATGATAAATGAAATGGCAATTGCCAAAAATCTCGGGGATTATGATTTTGTAGAGCAAATGTTAGAGGAATACTGGAGAACGGAATTTATCGTAAATCAGGTATTTCATATATAGAGATATCAGAGGAGATTGATTGCATGCTATTTAGCAAAGACAGTTTTCGTAAAAAGAATATTGGAAAATATATTATTGGGTATGAACTGGGCAGAGAGTATGTACAGATCAGTTATTTGAAAATAGGGGAAAAAGAACCCCAGACGGTATCCATTGTTGCTGGAGAAGAACAGTACAATATCCCCTTTGCCATGTATAAGCAGGAAGAAAATAATCTGTGGTATATCGGCAAAGAGGCAATTATGAAACAGCAGGCATATGGCGGAATACTGCTGACGGATTTGCTGGAAAATGCCTGCCTGGAGGAAACCACACAGGTAAATCTGGAAAATTATAAATCTGTGGCGTTATTGGCACTATTTATTAAGAGAAGTTTTACCTATCTTTCTTTTGTAGTACCTATGGAAAAAATTGCAGGCATTATGTTTGTGGTGGAAAATCCTGTTTGGGAAACCATTGACGTACTGCGTCAGATGACGGAATTTTTGCAGATGCCTCAGGTGCAGGTTCAGTTTATGGGAAAAGAAGAAAGTTTCTTTTATTATAATCTTCATACCGATGCTTCTTTGTGGAACAATAAAGTTTATCTTTATGAAATGCAGGGTACCAGCCTAAAAAGCTATTGTCTTTCTTTGAATCGTCAGACGAAGCCTGTTGTGACACTGGTGGAAAAGAAAGATTACAAGGAGTTTCCCAAAATAGGGGAGAGGGAAAAAACAGAAGCAGAAAAGGCTCTCTGGGATGAGCAGTTTTTAGAAGATGTGACAGAAGATATGGAAGGGGAAATCGTTTCCACCGTATATTTGATAGGAGAAGGCTTCCTGGGAGAATGGTATCGAAAATCTGTCCGTTTTCTTTGTACCAAGAGGAGAGTATTTTTAGGAAATAATCTATACAGTAAGGGTGCCTGTTTTGGATTTATGGACAAAATGGAAAGTTCTGAGTTATCTCGTTCTTATGTATATCTGGGAACCGATAAACTGAAAGCCAACGTGGGTATGGAACTTTTACGAAATGGCGAGCCTTCCTATCTGGCCATCTTGGATGGGGGAAACAGTTGGTATGAAAGTAAAAAAGAATGGGATATGATACTGGAAAACGAAAATAGTTTTACCATTAAAATAATACCCTTGGATGGGAAAAATATTACCCAGACCCAGATTGTTCTGCATGGGCTGAATTTGCAGAAATTTCCCTATTGCAGAATCCATGCAGAGGCATATATGGAGACACCGGTGCAGATGAAATTAAAAATCCGGGAAATGGGGTTTGGTGAATTTTATCCGTCAGAGAAACAATATTGGGAAGAGACCATTGATTTATAGAGGTGACAAAGTATGAGCATCAGATTATGTATGGGCGCTTATGCCAAAAAAGGATATGAGCCGGAACATATGGGGATAAAAGTATATTCGTTGGAAGAACTGTGTGTATTTCTGAAAGAACATGCGTACCTGTTGGATGATGGTTTTGTAGAGGAAGATTTAGGAGTTTGGTTGGCGGAAGAATGTGATTTGGCAAAGCTTGGGGAAGAATTAAAGAAGGCTGCTCAAAAGAAGATTAGTCTGAAAAGCTTTGTGGAAATGATTTTGGAGTATGCCTGTTTTTTCTCAGAAGAAGTACAGAAAGAAATTGGAAATATTATTGTGGAAAACAGCCATCTTTCTTTATATGAGAAAAAGAAAGCCCGGGCAGATGCTTTGGTAAAAAAAGGACATTTTGGACTGGCAGGTAAAGAATATGGAAGTCTTTTAAAAATGCTTCCTCCCAATCAGACTATTTTAAAAGGAGAAATCTATCATGGCTGTGGTGTATGTCTGGCAAATATGTTTTATTTTGAACTGGCAGGAGAGTATTTTTTGAAAGCTCACAGTATGACAGGAAAAATAGCCTGTTATCAGCAGTATTTATGGACGAAACGTTTGTCAGTGACACAAAAGGAATATGTAGAGTTTTTAAAAGAACATGAGGAAGCATACGAAGATTCTGTGGATATGGAAGAAACCTTAGAAAATTTAAAGCAACAGTGGGAAGAGAGTTACAGCGGAAGGTTGTTAAAAACAATTGGTAAGGAAAAAGAAGAAAGAAAAATTTCTGCATATCAAAACAAGCTTGATAAACGGGTGGAATATCTGAAAGATTCTTACAGGGAAATGATTCAGTAATTACGATAAGGAGAGAAGAAAATGAAGTGGTGGAAGAAGTTAATAGAACACTTCAATAAAGGATATGAAGAAGAAGACCTGGAGTTGGAATGGGAAAGTGCATCCATAGAAAACTGGGACTGGGATACGTTGGTTCATGACCGTAATTTATTAAAGATGAAGGATGGTTTTGAACGCCAGAAGTTTGTAAGAAGCTGTGTGGAGCAGATGAAAAATGCTTCCGTCGAACTGGACAGGACTTCCGAAGAATATAATATGGTCACAGCCTATCTGAAAGATATAGAAGAGATAGAAGCTTTGCCCCTGCATGAAGCAGAAAGTGTAAAGGAATGTGCCAGAAATATTCAGGTTTATGAAAATGCAACGAAAGAATATCGGGAAAAAAAGGGAAGACTTACCGAAAGTGAATTTCTTCTTATGGAAAAATATGAAGAGGATATGCCAAAACCTTATTACGATATGAAAGCAGCGGAAGATTATCGGGAACTGATCAAAGGCGACCTTGCAAAGCTGGAAGGGGAAAAACATGCGTACCAGTATCGTAAGGCAGAATTATATACGGATATTGCAAACGTGAAAGGGATGGTGCTTATCTGTGGTATGGCTTTTGTGGTATGCCTTTTTATGCTGATAATCTTACAGTATGGATTTGAGATGGAAACCCGGCTTGGATATATTCTTACCATTGCCGTAGGTGCGGTAACCTTAACGATATTGTATGTAAAATATCTGGATTATGAAAAACAGCTGGAAAGAACCAAGAAGGGAATCAACAAAATCATCTTGTTGAAAAATACGGTAAATATCCGGTATGTGAATAATATTAATTTATTAGATTATCTGTATTTGAAGTATAAAGTAAACAGCGGAAAAGAACTTCTTGCCAGATGGGAGAAATATCAGCAGGAGAAGGAAGAAAGAAATAAAGATATTTTAAATCAGGAAGAACTGGATTACCATAAACGTTCCATGATATCCATTTTGCGAAGATATCAGCTTCATGATCCGGATATCTGGCTGCATCAGGCGGCAGCTTTGGTAGACCCCAAAGAGATGGTGGAAATCCGTCATAGTCTGGTAGACAGAAGACAGAAACTGCGTGTACAGATGGAATATAATAAGCGGCTGGTAACAGAAGCACAGAAGGAAATTAAGCAGACCATAGAGGATTATCCCCAGTACCGGGAGGAAATTCTGGATATGGCGGCGCGATATGAAAAAGAACTGAAAGAGAAGTAGTTCATATAAGAAAAGAATTACGCATTTTAAATGAAAAAAGCATGAGATACAAATCCGGCGCCTTTGGAAACTCAGGGAGCCGGATTTGTATCTCATGCAGTTGGTTATGCTTCCTCAGCAATACTCTGATTAGCAGATTCCAGCAGGGAAGCAGACAATTGACTGATGGTAAGGTTATCATCTACAATTTTGTCAATGCCCTGTTTGTAAATATCAATAGAGTCTGTAATTGCAGTGACAGAATTCTGGTTTTCTTCGGAAGAAGCTGCCATATCAGAAATCCGGTCTTTCAAATCAACAAAGCTGTGCTCCATATCTTGAATGTTATCATTCTGTTCTTCAATATTGTGATATAAAGCTTCAAACTGACTGGTAAGCTGCTTAAAACTTTCCTGAAATTCATTCAGCGAATCAATGGAACTGTCAATGGCAGTATGACTTTCCGAAAGCTGATTGGCAGTGGTCTGAATCAAGGTTTCCATGGCACCTACGACAGAGGCAATCTGTGTAGAACATTGGGTACTGTCCTCTGCCAGTGCCTGTACTTTAGAAGCTACCACCGCAAAACCGGCCCCCATTTGTCCGGCACGGGCTGCTTCAATGGAGGCATTTAAAGCCAGAGTATTGGTATTACTTGCAATTTTATTTAATTGTTGCGTAAACTGGACAATTTCTTTAATTTCATTATGTAAGGTAGTAAATACTTTATCTGTAGCCTCAATGGTATTTTTTAAAACGACCATTTCGGTATTCATTTCTTTCATATTCTTTCTGCTGTCTTCCAGAGAATTTTCTACATTTTGAACTTCGGTATTTAAAGAAGCAACCTGATTTTGGGTTGACAGCATTTTTTCCTGCATATGGTCAAAAGACCGGGAGACAATTTCTGTACCCTGTGTAATACTTAAAGAACCATCCCGAAGGTCAGTAATACTGGACTGTAAATGGTTGTTGGC
This sequence comes from uncultured Lachnospiraceae bacterium, assembly GCA_964610665.1. Taxonomy (GTDB): domain Bacteria; phylum Bacillota; class Clostridia; order Lachnospirales; family Lachnospiraceae; genus SFDP01. The sequence continues at coordinate 15,546 of CAZSWC010000012.1, read as the reverse complement.
ATTTTCCAATTTGGAAATACGTTCTACAGAATGCTCGCAGTTTTCCTGCAGCTTTTCTCCTGCATCTTTTAATTCTGCCAATAGTTTTTCGGCATCTTTTGCCCGTTTTTCTCCAATTTCTATATAAGCCCGGCCACGTTTGATTACCATATAGAAACTGAAAGCACAAACTGTGAGGATAAACAGACACATCATATACTGGGAAAAGGGATCGGCCTTTTCTGGATGTACAAAATAAGAAATCAATAACAGAATATCAATCAGTCCTGCCTGAATCAAGGTATATTGAGGAGTCAGGTAAAGACCGGAGAGGGCAATGACCGCAAGATAAAGCGGAAAATCATCGCTGTAATAGTTTCCGCTATTTAGAGAGATACAAAAAACCAGAAAAACGACGCCGAGACAAAGAGTTAATTGCTGTGTTTTTTGTGCTGCATTTTTTTTGCGCATGGCAAAAATAACAAGGGCAAAAAAAGCGAGACAAATACCCACAACAATGGCACCGTTCCAGGTTTTCCCAATGAGATTTTTCAAAAAGAAAACGAAACCTACTGCAAAAACAGCAATCATCATGTTGCGGAAGATAATTTCTTCGGAAATGGGTTTTTTGGTGAAATTCTTCTTATTGTTCATATGTATATGTCCTCCTGTCAAGAGTATAAAAACAGTTATGTTTAGAACTATAGAATACTCCTTTCTAAAGATTTATGCAAGACAACCGATATATGATATAAGAAAAAATGACGATAGGGTAATTGCCAATTTTTGAGATTTGGATATTGTGTTTTATAATTGGAATAACAAAAGGAGGAAAAAGGATGAAGGTTTCCAATACAAAGAGTTATTTTATAGGGGAAAAACTGCAAAAAGAGCAGTGTACGAAAAAGGAAGAAGAGCATAAGAAAAATTATGCTGCCAGGGAATTAAATCCGGATTTGTTTGAAAACCGGCTTCTGCAAAAGAAAAAGCAGGCACAGGAAAAAGCCATGAAGGTCGTATCTGATGCCTTTGCGGGAGACAGGAAGATTGATGACGATATTCAGGAACGAAGAGAGAAAATTGCAGCCCTGAACCAAGACAATCAAGAACTGCTTCATCAGGTAAATGAGATAGAACAATTGCAGGAAGCTTTTCAGGAAGAATCCGGAATCCTTCAGGACAGTGAAGAACAAAAGGGGCTGGAACTGCTTCGGAAAGAGGAAAAATATCAGCGGGGAGAAGGAGAGGCACTGACAAAAGAAGAGCAGGAAGCAGTAAATCAGTTAAAAAAAGAGGGGCTGACAGACTATCAGAAGCGGCAGCGGGAATGGGATGCGCAAAAACATCATTTTCAGAAAGAGATTGAAAAAAATCAAAAACAAATATTAGAGGAGACTGCGATTATCCGTGGAACCAAACTGGAACGATTGAAAAGTGCTCCTATGGTAAAAGCTTCTAAGGAGGCGGATTCTATTTTGGATGCTGCCGGTAAGGAAATTCTGGGGATGATTTTTGAAGAGGCAAAAGATACCATTGATAAGAACCAGGAAGAAGAAAAAGAAAAAGCAGAAAAGCTGGAAGAGGAACAAAAGAAGAAGGAAGAGCTTATTGAGAAACAGAAAGAAAAGAAAAATGCCAGCGACGAGATTTTAGAAAATATGCCTGTAGAAGAAATGGTAAATATGGGACAGTTAAAGAATGAAGTGCAAAGAGACATTAAAAATATTATGAATGAAATGAAACTTGTGGCAGAGGACATCAAAGGAGCCAGAGTGGATGAAGAAATTTAAAAAACTGAAAGAAAGCGATTTCTAAAACAAGCAAATTGTGGTATAATGCTCTGAAAAGTATAGAAGGAGATAACTGATATATTTTAAGGGGATAAAAGAGAATGGACAAAAGAAAAAATCAGATAGATGAAAAGAATCTGGCGGTAAAGAAACTGCTTATTGTCTTTTCCGTGTTGGTGTGTATCGTGGTTGTAGTTTTACATAGCGGTTTTGTAAATAGTGAAGAGATTGAAAAGCAGATGGTACAGAATCTGGAAGATGTGGCAAGACAGAACGCAGCGATTCTGGAAACCAAGATTCAGGCGCAGTATAAATTACTGTTGTCTCTATCCCGGGAACTGGAAGGAATTACGGAAGAAAATATAGAAGGTAAATTAGAAGAATTTCAAATTTATATGGAGGAATTTCATTTGAAAAGATTTGCCATCTGTTTGCCGGGAGGTATGGCATATTCTACGGATGGAGAGCCGGCAAATCTTTCTTATCGGGAATTTTATCAGCGGGGAATGGAAGGCAAATGTACCATCACCGGAGTATTATCAGATGCCCTTTTGGCGGAACATGACCTGATTAATATTATGACCATACCTGTATTTGATGCTAAGGGAGAGGTAAGCGGTGTTTTTGGTCTTACCTATGATACCAAAATATTTAATGAATCTTTACAGATAGAGAGTTTTGAAGGAAAAGGGTACAGCTGCATCATTAATGAACAGGGTGAGATTATGTCCGCCATTGGAAGTGATGGTTTGGAATTGTCCCACAATATCATTGAAGATGGGTTAAAACAGGATGTCAGAAACGAGCAGGTAGTTGAAAAATTACAGGACATGATAAGGCAGAAAGAAGAAGGAAGCGGAACCATGTATCTGTCGAAACCGTGCCATTATTATCTTGTACCGGTAGATTTAATGGATGGCTCCGTGACATGGTATATTCTGACGATTGTTCCATCAGAAGTATTGGATGAAAGAACCGATCCCATACAGCATAATCAGTTTATATCTGCTTTTACGGTAATGGTTCTGGTGGCTGTGGGAGCATGGATAATAATTATTTATATGCGGGAACAGCACCGGCAGGTTATGAGTTTTGCTTATGAAGATCCTCTTACCGGAGGCGAAAATTATACCAAATTTCGTCTGGAAATGGAAAGAAAATCAAATGCAGACGGAAGTCTGATTGTGATGGATATTGCCAATTTTAATAATATTGCCGTAGTTGCCGGAGAAGCAGCCAGTGATATTATGGTAAAAGAAACCTGGCTCATAATCAGTGATATGCTAAGGCGGGAAGAATTGGCGGCGCATATCCGGGACGATATGTTTTTGCTGTTTTTAACAGAATGGGAGAAAGAAAAAATACTTCCCAGAATGCAGCAAATTTCTGAAAAGATATGTAAAAAAGCCAGAGAATTTGAAGTCTATGGTATTCAGGCAAGGTATGGTATTTATCGTATGACCAAGGAAGAAACACTGGAACATGCCTATAGTAAGGTGATGCTGGCAAGAGAATACGCAGTGGTTAAGTTGGGGGCAAATTATGCCTTTTACAGTGAAGTGAACCGCGTTAAAATGCAATACGAGAAACAATTGGAAGATGGCTTCCCTCAGGCAATTGAAGAGAAGAATTTGAAGTGTGGTATCAGCCAAAATACAGTGCAGCTGAAGGGAAAATTGTAGGAAGTGAAGCTTTGGTACGTTGGAGAAAAGAAGACGGCAGTATGGTTTCACCGGGAGAATTTATTCCATTGTTTGAACATAATGGAATGATTGTAAAGTTGGATGAGTACATGTTCCGGGCAGTATGCAGACAGCAGAAAAAATGGCTGGAAGAAGGAAAAGTGGTTTATCCGGTCTCCATTAATATTAGTCGTGCTTCTTTGTATTTTCTGGATGTCCACAAGCGGTATCAGAGCATTATGCAGGAATACCAGATAGAACCTGAGTATATCCAGTTGGAAGTAACGGAAACGGTTATGGAAGAAAAGAAAAATATTTATGAACTTTTAAATAAGTTTCGCGGCATGGGAATTAAAATTCTTATGGACGATTTCGGAACCGGTTATTCCTCACTCGCAACATTAAGTATGCAGTGTTTTGACACCTTAAAACTGGATAAAACACTGATCGACCATATTGGCACCAAAGAAGGAGAAACTATGCTGTATCATATTATTCGGATGGGACAGCAGATTGGTCTCCACATTACGGCTGAAGGGGTTGAAAGTGAAACACAGGTGAAATTTTTGCAGACTATGAACTGCAATGATATTCAGGGCTTTTATTTTTCAAGACCGGTGCCTCAGAAAGAATATGAACAGATGATAAATTAAAAACTAGGTTAAAATGTAGAAAAGCAGCAACAGGTACTAAATTGAATTTGTTTTCGGATAAATGAAATTTAGTACCTGCTGCTTCTTTTTGTATGAAATTTGCGGAATCGTATGTATTTATGAGGGGGAAGGACTTGAGATAGTTTCGGTTTCATATTATAATGAACAGGTAGTATTATTTATTTTTAATATGAAAAGAGTGTAAAAAAATATACTATTTATGAATCCTTGAAATGGGATTTTTTTACGGAGGGAATTATGGAAGAAAATGAAGCGAAGAATGATATCAGTAAACGTTTTCGGAGGGCATTTGCAGTGATTCAAAGCAGTCTTATTTGTCTGCTGATTGTGCTTGTAATGTTGATGATGGCGCAGATTAACCGGCTTCAGGGAACGGCAAGAGTGGTCAATTATGCAGGATTGGTGCGTGGAGCAACGCAAAGACTGATAAAACTAGAAATAATAGGAAATCAGAGGGATGAGTTAATTACATATCTGGATGAAGTTTTAAGTGATTTAAAGTATGGCGATGGAGATTATAAATTGGTAACTCTGGATAACGGAGGTTATCAGGAAAGATTGGACAAGCAGATTTTATATTGGAACAGCTTGAAAAAGCAGATTGAGATTGTCAGAAGAAGTGAGTGCCTGCCGGAAGATGTTGCAGAACTGGTGGAAATGAGTGAGAACTATTTTGAAATGGCAGATGAAACCGTTTCGATTACGGAAATATATTCAGAGAAAATTGCAGACAGGATTCAGATATTAGAACTGGCATCTGCAGTTGACATGTGTCTGCTGCTTTGTATGATTGTAGGACAGACATTTTCGGCCATGCGAATGTATAAGAAGAATCAGTTATTAGCTAAAAAAGCATATATAGATACCCATACCGGGCTGCAAAATAAGAACCGTTGTGAAGAACTTTTAAATAATAAGAAAACCATTAAGGAACCGACAGCATGTCTGATGTTTGATATCAATAATTTAAAAGCAACCAACGATACTCTTGGACATTCGGTTGGAGACTGTCTGATTGCGGATTTTGCAAAAGCAATCAAGAGTGTGGTACGAAAAGAGGATTTTGCAGGAAGATATGGCGGAGATGAATTTATTATCATCATATACAAAGTGGAAGAAAACACAGTGCAGGATATTCTGCAAAGATTATATGAAGAGGTAGAAAAATATAATAAGACGGAAGCTAAGATTCCCATAAGTTATGCAGGCGGTTATGCAGTATCTACCGATTATAAGAACTGTACATTCCGTAAGTTGTTTGATGAAGCAGACAAGTGTATGTACAGGAATAAACAGCGGATGAAAGAATTATGAGATGCAGAGAATATGATTGGGTAGGAAAAGAAAGATTAGGAAAAAGACCCAGTGAACCGGTGGGGGATGCATCAAGATAAGGAGCCATTCTTTATGAAAACAACAAAACGTTTATTACCTGTAGTTTGTATTACATGCGTAACCATGCTGCTTGCACTTTTGCTGTACGGAGAAGTGTTGGAGCGGGGAGAAGAGAAGTGTTGGGACGAATTAAACAGTACGGCACAATTTATAAAAGGGGAAATAAAAACCAAGTTTCAGGATGAAATCGTAAAATTACATTTGATAGAAACCATTCTTTTGCAGAATCCGCAGATAGAGGAAAGCGAGTTTATGCACTCAGAAATCATGCAGTCTTCCACGATTTTTACAAGAATTGATGTGCTTTATCCTGATAATACACTTGTGTCCGGGGGAAATGAGAGAAAAGTACAGGAAGTAATTGATTTCAAAGAAATTGCAGAGAAGGGAGAATACCTTACAACAAGAAGAAAAGATTATCAGACAGGCAAGGAGTGTATCTATTATGTGCTGCCGGTAATTAAGGAGAAAGAACTTTTCAGTGTTTTAATTGGGGTAGTAGATTTACAGAATCTTTCTAAAATATTTCCCACTATTATTTATGACGGACAGGCAAATATTTGTATTATAGATACCAAAGATGGCAGTTATATTATGGACAGCTGGCATGAAGAACTGGGAAATGCTTATGAAATGGGAGAACGAAAAAAACTGAAAGGATATGAAAAGGATAATTTACAGGAAGCATTGAAAAATCTGGAAACCGGAGTGAGTGCTTTTGAGTCAAAAACAACAGGAAAACCGATTTATATGTATTATACACCGGTAGATATGTTTGACTGGCAGGTCAGTATCTTTGCCCAGGAGGATGTGATATTTTCCTATCTTCAGACCCTTCGGGATGAATTCAGTTTTGCGGGACTGATAGAAGCGGTTTTGCTTATCGCATATTATGCGTGGAATGTTGGAATCGTAAGATTAGTGGAAAAGAGCAATAAGGAGATTGAAAAGCAGAAAGAAGAGTTAAAAAATATTAGCTATCACGATATGCTGACTTCCATGTATAACAGAAATAAGTATACAGAGGTGTGGAATCTTCTGAAAGAGAAGAAACCGGAAAAGTTTGGAATTGCTTATATTGATTTAAACGGTTTAAAACAAATTAATGATTCCCAGATGCATGAAGCGGGAGATAATTATATTAAGAGTGCCGCAAAAGTGATACTAAACATTTTTGAAAAAAACTGTTATCGTATCGGCGGAGATGAGTTTGTAATTCTGAAAACAGGAATAGAACAGGAAGAATTTAAACAAAAAATTGCGGATTTGAAAGCGGATATGGAAAAGGCAAAGGTAAGTATCTCTATAGGGGATTCCTGGGAAGAAAATTGTCAGACTCCCGATGCATTATTAAAAACGGCAGAAAAACGTATGTATGCAGATAAGGATTGTTATTATCTGACACATGAGAAAAAACGATGATTTAGAGTACAGCAAAGCACAGTGAAAAAGGAAATTAGCTGGCAGGAAAGTGTGAAAAAATGACCATGAAGACTTTAGAAAAGAAAATAGAGATTTTGGAACTGGAGAAAATTGCTTACACGGATGCTTTGACCGGAATGGGAAATCGTGCTGCGTTTATCAAAGAACTTTCCCGATATGAAAAAAAAGAAGATGCAGGGTGTGTTGTGGCAGATATCAATAATCTGAAGATATGTAACGACAGATATGGTCATCAGGAAGGTGACAGAATGATTAAAGAGGCCGCTATATGTATCAAAGAGGTGTTTGGTGAGCATGGTATTTGTTACAGGATTGGCGGGGATGAATTCTGTGTTTTGATTCCAAAAGCAGAGGAAAGCAGGATTCTAGCGGCAATTGAAGAGGTGGAACACAGGGTAGAAGAAAAAAATGAACATAGGGTTATGCCCCTTTCCATTGCCTGTGGTTATGCGGTTCGTGAAGATGCAAATGAGAGTATGGAACAGCTTTTCAACCGAAGCGATGCTGTAATGTATGATGTGAAAGATCGGATGAAACAGAAATTTTCTGTATACCGGGAAGAAAAGATAAAAAAATATCTGGATACATTAAATATTATAGGAAAAACAACAAATGCTTATGTTTATTTATGGAACATTGAAGCAGACGAGTTCTGGTATTCTGACGAAATTGATAAAGCATATACCTTGCACGATGATGGTCAGATTTTTCATAAGAGTGCTGATTTACAAAAGATTGTTCACCCGGCAGATTGGGATATGCTGCAGAAAGATTTGACAAAAATCTCGGATGGTACGAAAAAGAATCACAATATGGATTACCGCTGGATAAATCGTTGGGGAGAAATTGTATGGATTAATTGCAGAGGAACTGTAATTAATGATGATAAAGGAAGACCTTTTGTAATGTTAGGAAGGGTATCGGATGAGCAGCTTCGTCCTTTATATCACCCAATGACAAAATTATTTAATAAGGAAAAATTATTGCAGGATTTTAGGGAAGAACTGTTAGAAAAATCTACCGGATATCTTATGTTGATTAGTATCGATAAACTGGGGGACATTAATTTAAAGTACGGCAGACGATATGGAGATGAAGTAATCAAAAAATGTGCAGAATTGTTGGAGAATGTGGAGTCGTTATACGATATCTGGCATGTGGAATACAATTGTTTTGCCTTATATTTGGATGTAGAAACCAAGGAAGAAGTAAGAAAGATTTATAACAGATTAGCAGAAGAGGTGCAGAGTATCTGCACATTGTCCGCAGGAGTGGTACCAAATAAAAAAGAAATGTTTAAAGAGGTGCATAATCTGTATGATTGTGCAGAATTAACTCTGGAGAAAGCCAAAAATAAAGGAATAGGCAGTATTATGTTCTTTTCTCAGGAGGATTTGGAAGAGAAGAAAAAAGAAATCCAGTTATTGGGGGAAATGCAGGAAAGTGTAAAAAATGATTGCAGCGGATTTTACTTATTTTATCAGCCTCAGGTAAAAAGTGGAAACTATCAGTTGTATGGAGCAGAAGCTTTGCTCAGATATCATTCTGAACGACGGGGAGAAGTATATCCTGACGAGTTTATCCCCATACTGGAACAATCAGGACTGATTAATCAGGTGGGACTCTGGGTGCTTAAGACTGCTTTGCTGCAATGCAGACAATGGCGGAAATTAGTGGAAGATTTTCACATCAGTGTTAATTTTTCTGCAGAGCAGCTTCGAGACAGCTATGTGGCAGAAATGGTATTGGAAGTTTTAAAGGAAACCGGAATGCCGGGCAATGCTCTTACCATTGAACTGACTGAGTCATCACAATTACAGGAAATTCCTTACTTTGATTCTGTTTTCAGTCGCTGGAAGGAAGCCGGGATTGAATTGTCCATAGATGATTTTGGTACCGGGTATGCAAGTATGGCATATTTAAAGCAGCTGAGTGTTAATGAGATTAAGATTGACAGAATGTTTGTAAAGGGCATCGAAGAAGCTACTTACAATTACAGACTTATCAGTAATATGATTGAATTTGCAAAAAGTAATGGTCTGCGTGTCTGCTGTGAAGGAGTCGAGACCTTGCAGGAACTTACGGTGTTGGAAGGATTATCTCCTGAGATGATACAGGGGTATTTGTTTGCAAAACCCTGTAAGAAAGAAGAGTTTGAGCAGGCATATATCCGTACGGAAACGCCGGAGCATAAGAAGTATACAGAATTTGTGCAGACAATATATCAGGATAAAGAGAAAATGAATATTGTATATTTTAATCCCAAAGATATTTTAAGAGAGACAGAAATGGGGTTATGGATTATTCGCATAAATGAAGAAACCGGAAATTATGAAATGCACGCAGATGAGACCATGGAACTGGTACTGGCTCTGGAACGAAAAGTGTCACCGAAGGACTGCTATGTTCATTGGTATGACAGAATTAGGGAGGATTATAGAGAGTATGTGCAAAGGAATGTCAAACGTATGATGGAATCTGAAAAAGTCGTACAGCTTCAATATCCGTGGATACATCCGAAATTCGGAGAGGTCATGATTCGCTGCAGCGGCAAGCGGGTAAAGGATTCTGATGGTATGATAACTTTGAAAGGATATCATAGAATCATCAGCAATATTGAGGAACGATAACTTGGGGAACTGGGAAGGAAAAGGGATGGATGGCACAAAAGAATTAGTTCAGTATTACAATAAATTTAATGAAGAAAAGCGTCTGGATTCCCGCCATGGGCAGGTGGAATATCGGGTATCCATGAAATATATTCATGAATACCTTCCAAAAGACAGACAAAAAGAGCAGATAAAAATACTGGATATTGGTGCCGGAACCGGAAGATATTCTGTAGCACTGGCTGAAGAAGGGTATGATGTAACGGCGATAGAACTGGTAAAATATAATCTTGGTATCTTAAAGGCTAAGAACAGTAAGGTAAAGGCAATGCAGGGAAATGCCCTGCATCTGAAGAAAATAGAAGACAATACTTTTGATATGACTCTGCTTTTTGGACCCATGTATCATCTGTTTACAACGGAGGATAAAACAACTGCCTTAAAAGAGGCAAAACGGGTAACCAGACCGGGCGGCATAATCATGGTTGCTTATTGTATGAATGAATATGGAGTGCTTACCTATGCATTTAAAGAAAAGCATATAAGGGAATGTATTGAGGAAAAACGATTGACAAAGGAGTTTCACACCCTTTCCACAAAGGAAAATCTGTATGATTATATGCGGATAGAAGATATAGATGTGTTGGTGGAAAAAACAGGGCTCAGCCGTATCAAACTTTTGTCTCCTGATGGTCCTGCAAATTATATGCGTCCTTTTTTAAATCAGTTAACAGAAGAAGAATTTGAATATTTTGTAGAATATCAGATGGCAACCTGTGAGAGAGCAGACTTATTGGGAGCGGGGGCTCATACTTTGGATATTTTGCAAAAACGGTAACCGATACTATCGGAAAATAAGTTTTGGAACTTTGGGGTATGAAAGTGGAAAGACAAGAGAAAAGTTCCCTTTAAAGCGGAAGGATACGAAATAACGCAGATAAGTGGAGAGAGCAGATGTTTCAGATTTTAGTAGTGGATGATGATAAAAATACGCGTCTCTTATTTCAGACAATTTTAGAAAATGAAAATTACACGGTTCTGACCGCAGCCAATGGCTTGGAGGCTATGACGGTAATGGATAAAAATCATATAGATTTAGTGGTTTTAGATGTGATGATGCCGGGAATGGACGGATATGAATTTACCAAAACATTAAGAGAGAGCGATAATAATCTGCCCATTCTTATGGTCTCTGCCAAGCATCTTCCGGAAGATAAAAAGAAGGGTTTTTTAGTGGGTACCGATGACTATATGGAAAAACCCATTGATGAAGAAGAAATGACATTGCGTATCAAGGCTTTGTTAAGAAGGGCTAAGATTGCCAATGAGCATAAAATAGAAATTGGCGATGTGGTACTGGATTATGATTCCCTTTCGGTATCCAGAAAAGGAGAAGTGATGGAATTACCCCAAAAGGAGTTTCTTCTATTATATAAGCTGTTGTCTTATCCGGGCAAAATATTTACCAGAATCCAGCTAATGGACGAAATCTGGGGCGTAAACAGTGGAACGGGCTGGGAAACGGTAACGGTACATATTGGAAGACTTAGAAAAAAATTTGAAAACTGGGATGAGTTTGAAATAGAATCTGTCAGAGGACTTGGATATAAGGCGGTAAAAAAGGTATGAATAAAAACGAAGAAAAAAAAGGCAGGCTGGCATTGACGATTCTGGTTACGGCAGGAATTGTACTGGTAATGCTGATTGCTACTTTTATCGCATTTCTAGTTTCCGCATATTTTATTTCTAAAAATGTAATACCCGATAAACTTCCCAATCTTCCCATATTTCCAAGGCAGATGGCGGCTTTGACGTTTATGCTTTTGATTAATGTAGGTGTGGGAGTGGTGATTGCCTTATTTTTAAGCCGAAAAGCATTGATTTATGTAAATCGAATTATTAATCGTATGAATCGGCTTGCTTCGGGAGATTATTCAGCACGTTTAAGTTACGGAAAACCCATCAGTATGCATCCTACCATTAAGGAAATTACGGAAAGTTTTAACCGCATGGCAGAAGAACTGGAAAAAACAGAAATGTTAAGGATGGATTTTATTAATAACCTGTCTCATGAATTTAAAACTCCCATTGTTTCCATTGCGGGATTTGCCAAAATCTTAAAAAAAGGAAATCTGTCCAGGGAGCAGCAAAAAGAGTATCTAGATATTATTGAAGAAGAGGCAAAGCGCTTATCTACTCTTGCCAATAATGTTTTGAATATGACCAAAGTGGAGAATCAGACGATATTGACCAAAGTTGTGAAATTTAATCTGTCGGAACAGATACGTTCCAGCATCCTGCTTTTGGAAGAAAGATGGAGCAAGAAAAATCTGGAATGGGATTTAGAGTTTGAAGAATATGAGATAGAAGCAGAGGAAAAGCTTTTAAAAGAAGTATGGATTAATTTAATAGATAATGCCGTAAAATTTTCTCCTGAGGGAGGAAAGGTTCTTGTAAAAATAGACGAAAAGGATACATGGTATCAGGTTACCATATCCAATCCGGGAGAAGAAATTTCAGAGGAAATACAAGAAAAATTGTTCCATAAATTTTATCAGGTAGATGAATCACATTCGATTGAAGGAAACGGTATTGGACTGGCAATCGTAAAACGTATCGTAGAATTGCATAAAGGAAGAGTTCGTGTAGAAAGTAAAGACGGAATGGTTTCTTTTATTGTAGAGTTAAAAAAATAGAATCCGGGAAAATGTGGCAGGAAGTCAGAGGACAAATTCCGGCTGCATTTTTTTATGGAAAAATCTCAAAAGTTTCGTTTCAGTTTAGATTTCTCGTGTATGATGGCTTGATGGAAAAATGGAGCATTAAAAACATAAGAGATATGCTTTTTTATAGGCAGAATACATACGAAGGGAGAAAGAATGAATACATATAGAGCAGGAATAGACATAGGTTCTACTACCATTAAGTTAGTGATTCTTGATGACAGAGATGAAATGCTGTATGGGGAATATATACGTCATGGGGCACATATACAGGAAACTCTTACCACACTTTTGCAGCAGGTTTATAAACAATTAGGAGCCTGCAGTTTAAAATTGAAAATTACCGGTTCCGGTTCCATGAGTCTGGGAAAGGCTTTAGGAATTGAATTTATACAGGAAGTTTCCGCTGTGGCAAGTGCTTTAAAGCATCAGGCTCCTCAGACAGATGTGGCTATAGAACTGGGGGGAGAAGATGCCAAGATTATTTATTTTAAAGGCGGATTGGACGAAAGAATGAACGGTGTTTGTGCCGGCGGTACCGGTTCTTTTATTGACCAGATGGCAGCGCTTTTACAGACCGATGCCAGGGGATTAAATGAGGAAGCCGCAAATTACAGCCAGATATATCCTATCGCTGCCAGATGCGGTGTTTTTGCAAAATCTGACATTCAGCCTTTGATTAATGATGGAGCAAGTAAAGCAGATTTGGCGGCTTCCATTTTTCAGGCAGTGGTGAATCAGACCATATCCGGTCTTGCCTGCGGAAGACCAATCAGAGGTTGTGTGGCATTTTTGGGAGGACCATTGCATTTTCTTCCGGAACTGAAAAATGCCTTTATCCGTACTTTGAAACTGACTCCGGAAAATATCGTAGATTCTGAAAATTCTCATTTATTTGCAGCACTGGGAGCAGCGCTGGATGCAGAAGAAGCGGCACCTATGCAGCTGCAGAGTCTGATAGAAACACTGGATAAGGGAATTTCCATGCATTTTGAGATAAAAAGACTGGAGCCATTATTTAAAAATGAATCGGAATATGAAAGCTTTTGCAAAAGACACCAAGAAAATAAAGTGCAAAGAGCTCCCTTAAGCTCTTATCGTGGAAAGTGCTTTTTAGGAATTGATGCCGGTTCTACAACAACGAAAATGGCTTTGATTGGAGAACAGGGAGAATTGTTGTTTTCCTATTACGTGAACAATCAGGGAAATCCCATAGAAGCAGCCAAAAGCGGAATCCGGCTGCTGAAAGAACAGATGCCGGCAGAAGCAGTTATTGTAAGAGGATGCTCTACCGGATATGGGGAAAATCTATTAAAAAGTGCTTTTTCTTTGGAGGAAGGGGAAGTAGAAACTATTGCTCACTGTGAGGCAGCTTCCTTTTTTGAACCAAAGGTAGACTGTGTTCTGGATATTGGCGGTCAGGATATGAAATGTATCCGTCTGGAAGATGGAATAGTAGATAATATTATGTTAAATGAAGCCTGCTCCTCAGGCTGTGGCTCTTTTATAGAAAATTTTGCGGTTTCTTTAGGTTATACGGCACCGGAATTTGCCAAAGAATCCCTGTTTGCCAGAAATCCTGTAGATTTGGGAACCCGGTGTACGGTTTTTATGAATTCCAATGTAAAACAGGCACAGAAGGAAGGGGCTTCAGTAGCAGATATTTCGGCAGGCCTTGCCTATTCTGTAATTAAAAATGCTCTGTTTAAGGTAATTAAGCTGGGAAATGCCAAAGAATTGGGAGAACATATTGTGGTACAGGGAGGAACTTTCCATAACCATGGTGTTCTTCGTGCCTTTGAAAAAATTACCGGAGTAACGGTGGTATGTCCGGATATTTCCGGTATCATGGGGGCTTTCGGGGCGGCTCTATTAGCCAGAAAACATTATGATGGAGAGGAAAGTACCATGCTTTCTTTGGAGGAAATGCTGGCATTGGAATATTCTTCCAATACGGTAAGATGTCAGGGCTGTGAGAATCACTGTATGCTGACCATCAATAAATTTTCCGGCAACAGACGTCATATCAGCGGAAATCGTTGTGAAAAAGGATTGGGAGAAAAAGTTACAAAGAAAGCGCCTAATATGGTGGAATATAAGAGAAATCGGATTTTTGGTTACGAACCTTTGAAAGAGGAAGAAGCCATTCGGGGAACCATTGGTATTCCGCGAGTGCTCAATATTTATGAAAATTATCCTTTTTGGGCGGTTTTTTGGAAGAAGTTAGGTTTCCGGGTCGAATTGTCTCCTTTTTCAAGCCGGAAAATCTATGAAATGGGAATGGAATCCATTCCTTCGGAAAGCGAATGCTATCCTGCAAAACTGGCCCATGGTCATGTAGAGTGGCTGATTAAAAAGGGTGTGAAAACGATTTTTCATCCCTGTGTTTTCTATGAAAGACAGGAAGTAGAAGGCGCACAGAATCATTACAATTGCCCGATTGTAGTATCTTATTCGGAAAATCTAAAAAATAACGTAGAGGCAGTCGCAAAGAAAGAAGTGAAATACCTGCGTCCTTTTATTGCCTTTACCAGTGAGGCTACCGTAGCAGACCGTATGGTGAAGGTGTGTGATGAAGAGTGGCAGATACCGGAAAAAGAAGTGCGAAAAGCAGTAAAAGAGGCATGGCAGGAACAGCTGAAAGCAAAACAGGATATTAGAGAAGAAGGAAAACGATTGTTTGATCTGCTGCAAAAGAATGGTGGGAATGGAATTGTTCTTACAGGTCGTCCTTATCATATTGACCCGGAAATTAATCATGGAATTCCGGAAATGATTGCCTCTTATGGTTTGACTGTATTTACAGAGGACAGTATACCGCAGGAGTTTACCCCGAAACGTCCTCTTCGGGTAACGGATCAGTGGGTATATCATTCCCGCTTGTATACGGCAGCGGAATATGTCTGCCATTATGACAATCTGGAATTGGTACAGCTGAATTCCTTTGGCTGTGGTCTGGATGCGGTTACGACTGACCAGGTGTATGAAATTTTACATGAACATAATAAACTATATACGGTTCTAAAGATTGATGAAGTAAATAATCTGGGAGCTGCAAGAATCCGAATCCGCAGTCTTTTGTCCGCTATGGAGATACGTAAAAAGAAAGGCAGAAAGCATACGGAGGCCCAGCCTTATAGAAGGGCGGAATTTACAAAACAGATGCGTCAGGAAGGTTATACCATTCTGGCACCTCAGATGAGCCCCATACATTTTGAGATTATAGAGCCGGTATGTAAAAAGCATGGATA
>CAZSWC010000011.1:0-45825 GCA_964610665.1 uncultured Lachnospiraceae bacterium | reverse complement strand
GTCACTTGGTTGCAACAGATTCTGCAACAATGACCTCTTACGAAGAAGAGATGGAAGGTGTAGATAAACAGATTGAAGAGGTAAGTGCAAGCTTCCAAAAACTGATTTCTACGGAAAAAGAACAGAAGATATATGAAGAGATTCAGCAAAGGTGGGCTACATACAAAGAACAGTCCGAAGAAATTTTGGTGCTGAGCCGTGCCGGAAAGACAGAAACAGCCGGAAATAAGATGGTTGCTGAAGTTTATGATACATTTAAAGATTTTAATGCAAAATTTGATGAGTTACAGACATATGAAAATAATGAACTTACTTCTGCAAAACAGGTAGTTTCTATTGTAGCGGTAGTTATGGTTGTATGTATCGTTGCTTTGACGATTATAGCTATTATGTTGGCGACTGCAATTGGGTTATCAATTGGAAAGATGATTACAGAACCGGTAGCACAGATTGAAGAAGCAATTACCAGTATGCGTGAGGGTGATTTCTCTAAAGTGGATGTCCTTACCTATGAATCTAAGGATGAGCTGGGTGTTATTGTTAAGAAGCTGAAAGAGGCTTTGATAAATTTAACTGCATATGTTGTTGAAATCTCTAATGAATTAAGCAAGATTGCTAAGGGAGATTTGACAAGGAATGGTGATGAGATTACAAACTTTTTGGGTGAATTTTCAAGCATCAAGGATTCACTTCTGTACATTTTAAAACGCTTCAATAGCACTTTGACTGAGATTCAGTTATCCTCAGAGTCTGTAGCATCAGATGCAGAGAATATTGCAACTGCATCACAGGCACTTTCTGAGGGAGCCAGTGAACAGGCGAGTGCTGTTGAGGAGTTGACTGCAACTGTAAATACAGTATCTAATCTGGCAATGGAAAGTGCAAAGGCAACACAGAATGCCTATGAGCAGGTAAAAGCATCTACAGATAAAGCAGAAAATGAGAAGCAGAAGATGGCTGAATTGACAGCGGAAATGGAATATATAACAGAGATTTCCAAGGAAATCGAAAATATTATTACTGCCATTGAAGATATTGCGTCACAGACGAATCTGTTATCTTTAAATGCGTCTATTGAAGCCGCGAGAGCAGGAGATGCAGGCAGAGGATTTGCAGTGGTAGCAGACCAGATTGGAAAGCTGGCATCTGACAGTGCACAGTCTGCTGTGAATACAAGAGAATTAATTAATAAGACATTAGTAGAAATTGAAAAGGGAAATGCGATTGCTATTTCTACATCTGAATCTTTTGAACAGATTATTGGTGATATGCGTGCTTTCGCAGATATTGCACATCAGACAAGAGAAAATGCAGAAATGCAGGCAACGGCATTGAGTCAGGTAGAGGAAGGAATTGAAAATATTTCAGGAGCAGTACAGAATACAGCAGCTTCTTCAGAAGAGAATACTGCAATCAGTACAAATCTTTCTGATAAATCTGAACGTTTGGATGAATTGGTAAAACGATTTAAGCTGTTCTAAAATAAATAAGATTTTTAATGATGAAGTGAAGAACCCGCAAGCAGATTTATATTGTGAATCTGTTTGTGTGTTTTCTTATGAGTAATTTTTCTTTTTGTGAGTGATAAATATTAAAAATACATACAAAAATAAAGAAAACCATGAAAAAATGCGGGAAAATTCTGATAATTTACACATAAAAGAAAATAATATGTTACAATGGGAAAAAGGGCAATGGGAAGGAAGAAAATTATGCAAAAAACAGAAAAAGTATCATTTATTCATTCAATTTCATTTCGTATCATATTACTTGTAATTGGGATTACACTCTATACTTTACTTGGAAGTATTGTAGGGGCTTATGTAGTGTCAGAAGGTATCGTGGAAGAATCCAATGAAAATTATATTTTAAGTATGGCAGAGATGGGAGCAGAGACAATAACGGATTTGCCGGATGAAAAGTTAAATCAAGAGGGTTATACATCAGTGATGGAGCAGATAGATATGAAAGGCATCACTTCTGCATATGCATATCTGGTAGCAGAAGATGGAACTATGCTGTATCATCCTACGGCAGAGAAGATTGGACAGGCAGTGGAAAATTCGGTGATTTTAGGGGTCGTAAGTCAGTTCGCTTCCGGTAAGGTTCCGGCAGATGAAGTTGTGGAATATGATTATAATGGAGAAACAAAATATGCAGGATATGCCATAACAGAACGGCATGAAATTGTAGTTGTGACTGCAGATAAGCATGAAATAATAGAACCCTTGAATAACATGGTAAGCTATATGCTTATAATCGCATCAGTCACATTGCTGATTTCTATTGTAATAGGATATGTAATGAGTATGTTTATCTGTAAACCGATTCAGAAGGTTACCCGTATTGTTGGGCAGACTGCAAGGCTGGATTTTACATCAACGGAAGATGGAAGCAAATTATGTAAGAGAAAAGATGAAACAGGTATGATGGCCAGAGCGGTTCATGAAATGCGAGCAAATTTGCGAAAAATGGTGATGGAGATTAATGAATCCAGCAAACAGATTACTCAGAATGTAGACGGATTAGAGAAGATAACAGATTTAATCAATACTATGTGTACGGATAACTCAGCAACTTCAGAAGAACTTGCGGCATCTATGGAAGAAGTGGCTGCGGCAACTATAGATGTGAATGAAAATGTACAGGAAATGAAAAAAGAAGCAGAGTACATAGCAACAATGGCGGACCAGGGAGTGCAGCAATCCGGTGTGGTTATGGAGAGAGCCAAGGGATTAGGAGATAAAACGGAGAATGCAAGTAAGCGAACCGTAGATTTATATCAGAATGTAAAAGTGAAATCTGAAAAAGCAATTGAGGGTTCCAAAGCCGTAAATAAAATTAATGAATTATCAGGAACCATTATTAAGATATCATCTCAAACCAGTCTTTTGGCTTTGAATGCAAGTATAGAAGCAGCAAGGGCAGGAGAAGCCGGAAAAGGATTTGCTGTAGTAGCAACGGAAATTGGAAGTCTGGCAGAACAAACTTCCCAGGCCATTTCAGATATTGAGAATATTGTACGTGAAGTCAATGATGCGGTAGAACATATGACTGAATGTATGCAGGAGACAACGGAATTTTTGGAACAGTCTGTACTTACGGATTATCAGGAATTTAAGGAAGTAAGTATTCAATATCAGGCAGATGCAGATGCTTATGGAAACAATATGAGTCAGGTGAAAGATGCTATTGGAAACCTTACTGTTTTGACACAAAATTCAGCGGAAGCTTTAGATGGTATCAAGGATGCTGTAAATGAATCAGCGGAAGGTGTTACGGATATTGCACAGAAGACGGGAGAAATGGTTTCTAAGACGGTTGAAAGCAAGGGCATGGTGGAAGAATGCTATGGCTGTGCTGACAATTTGGAAGGTATTGTAGCGAAATTTAAAATGGAATAGAAATGAATATAATTGCTTTAGCTTCGTTTCAGTTTAGGTTTCTCTGTCATAATACATAAAGGAAAAAAAGAACGAAGAAAGGGAAAAGAATGATTTTGAAAAGTTCCCAAAGTTTAATAAAATAGAAATATTATTCAAAACTTTTAGAAATAAATCTCCTTTATCATCAGTTTATAAATTGATGAAAAGGAGATTTTTAATATGTCTAAATTAACAAAAAACAATGAAAAAATTGCAGAAGCGGTAGTAGAAGGCTATAAGAAAATTGAAGATGGTGTAGTAGGAGGTTACAAGAAAATTGAAAAAGGTGCCGTAGATGGTTATAAAAAAATTGAACAGGGTGCCGTGGATGGTTTTACAAAAGTAACCGACAAATGCATAGAAAAACTGTTTGCAAAAGAAGGTGAGACAGTAGAGGAAGCCAAGAAAAGACTTTCTGATGGAAAAAATTAAGGTTGATGATAATAAGTTTAACAAAATAGAAACATTTCAAAAATATTTCAAAAACATTATTGACTTACAATGTATCCATAACACAGGACAAAGAAAAAATTTATTTGCCTGTACTTACATCATAATAAAAGAAAAGAGGAATAAAAAATGAACAAAAATGATCAAGAATTTCTTGTACAAAAAATCCGTACCCAGTATACTGAAAAGGAACATACACAACTGGATGCCTTAAAAGAGCTGGATGCAAAAGTAAAACGCCCGGCAATTATATTTGCTTATGTATTTGGTGTTTTGGGGGCCTTGATTATGGGAAGTGGTATGAGCCTTACCATGACAGATATCGGAAACGTTCTTGGAATGGAGAATACCATGACCACAGGAATTGTAATTGGAGTTGTCGGTATTTTTATGGTAATTATCAATTATCCTATTTATAAAAGTATTCTTTCTTCACGCCAGAAGAAATATGCAGGACAGATTATGGAACTTAGTGATAAGATTATGGGCGTATAATAAAAAAGAGAAGGTCAGGAGAAAAAAATGTTTAAAATCTTAGTGGTGGAAGATGATAAAGAACTGAATAAAACAGTATGCTCCTTTTTGAACCATAGCGGATACGAAGCGGTGGGATGCTTAGATGCATCTGCCGCTTATGATGCGTTAGAAGAAAGCATATTTGATTTGATCGTTTCGGATATTATGATGCCGGGAATTGATGGATTTGAATTTGCAGGTAATGTGCGGGAATTGAATGAAAATATCCCGATTCTGTTTATGACAGCAAGGGATGATATTGCTTCCAAGCAAAAAGGATTTCGTATCGGCGTAGATGATTATATGGTAAAACCCATTGATTTGGATGAATTGTTTTTGCGAATCGGAGCACTTCTTCGAAGAGCCAAAATAGCAGCAAACAGAAAATTAGAAATCGGAAAGTTTGTGATGGATGCAGATGAACATACTGCTTATCTTGAGGATGAGGAAATTCAATTGACGAATCGGGAATTCAGTATTCTGTACAAATTGTTGTCTTATCCCAAAAAGACCTTTACCAGAACGCAGTTGATGGATGAATTCTGGGATGCAGATACAGAAACCGCTCCCAGAGCAGTAGATGTTTATATGACAAAGTTACGTACAAAATTGGCAAATTGTAAGGATTTTCAAATTGTAACAGTTCATGGTTTAGGGTATAAGGCGGTATTAAAATGAGAAAGGAAGAATTTTGGCATAAGACATTTCGTGGAATTTATAATTATCTGATGTTTTTTTTACTGGTTGCATTTTTGGTAAGCTGTTCTACGGTTTTATTTGCAACAGAATTATCCAATACATTGAATTTGGAACTTACGGAAGAAAACATAAATGTAGCTGCAAAGATGAATTTTGCCAATGTTTTTTTTCTAAGTGCGTTATTTACTTTCATAGATGCTGCTCGCAGGAAGTATACGACGGCAAGAGTAACAAAACATATTGTACAGGCGGCGGAAGAAATGGTGCAGGGAGATTTTAATGTACGGATTGCCCCCATTAACCGTTTAAGTGTGGATGAAAAATATAATGAGATCATTGAGTGTTTTAATACTCTTGCAGAGGAATTGGCAGGGGTAGAGACACTTCGCACTGACTTTATTGCGAATGTTTCCCATGAAATGAAAACCCCCCTTGCTGTAATTCAAAATTACGGAACTTTATTGCAGACACCGGGGTTGGATGAGAAAACACGGATAGAATATGCAAAGGGAGTAACCGATGGTTCCAGGCGTTTGGCAGATATGATGACCAATATTTTAAAATTAAATCGGTTGGAAAAACAACAGATTTATCCCAAAACAGAAGAGTATGATCTGGGAGAGCAGCTTTGTGAGTGTCTGTTAGGATATGAGAATATATGGGAAAAGAAAGAAATAGAGATTGATACACAGATAGAGGATGACGTAAAAGTAAATACAGACAGAGAACTTTTAACACTGGTTTGGAATAATCTGTTTTCCAATGCCTTAAAGTTTACACCTCAGGGAGGTAAAGTCTTTGTAACTCTGAAAACATTAGAGGATGCAGTGATTGTAAAAGTGACGGATAGTGGCTGCGGCATGTCACCGGAAGTAGGAGCTCACATTTTTGAAAAGTTTTATCAGGGAGATACTTCTCATGCAACTCAGGGAAACGGACTTGGACTGGCATTGGTAAAGAGAGTCGTAGATATCCTGAAGGGAGAGATTAGTGTAGAGAGTTGTCCCGGGAAGGGAAGCACTTTTACCGTAAGATTTTCACGATAGTAACTAAGAAAGTTATGCTGGGAAAGAGACAGCATATAAATAAATTTACAAAAGAAAAAGTAGGAAGCGGAGTTAAAAGTGGCATGGATACCAAGAAAAACAAGAGAAGAAAAATTTTGTTTCCTCCCGTATGGTTGATTTTTATTTTCATAATTTTTAGTGCAGTATCTTTGACTGCCGTTTTTTTGAAAGGATGGGAGGCAGCTCTCATAGCTTACCCGATATATGTGATTTCTTTTTATACACTTACCGTTTTTTGTATTGCCTGTTGGAAAACTTTTCCCGGCTGGTATAAAAATATCCGTGGAAAGGTATATAAAAATCCTTATGCAAACAGATACCTGAAAGATGCAGCATTTAAAACACAGATAAGTCTTAGGGGGTCTTTAGCCATTAATGTGATATATGTTGCTACTAATGCGGTTTCAGCAGTTATTTACAAGACGCACTGGTTTGCTATATTTTCTGTTTATTATGGAATTATGGCTTTGATGCGGTTTTTATTGGTTCTATATGTAGCGAAAAATCCGGTGGGAGAATCCAAAAATCGCTTAAAAGAACTAAAGCGTTCTCGCGTTTGTGCATACATACTTATGACGGTGAATCTTACTTTGTCAGGGGTAGTACTTATGATGGTGTATCATAACAGAGGGTTTCGGTATCAGGGATATTTAATTTATGTTATGGCAGTGTATACCTTTTATATTACTATAGCAGCCATAAAGGATTTGATCATATATCGGAAATATCACAGTCCAGTAATGTCGGTTTCAAAAATTATTAAGCTGGCATCTGCTTTGTTTTCTATGTTATTTTTGGAAACCGCTATGTTTTCGCAGTTTGGAGCAGAAACTGAGGAATGGATAAAAAGAATTATGATAATGGCAACAGGAGCCGGTATTAGTGTAATTGTGGTTACCATGGCATTGTATATGATTGTCAAAACTACAAAAGAAATAAAAGAATATAAGAGGAATAAGGAGTCTGGTTGAACATGAAAACACAAAACGTGACAGAACAAGAGAAGAAAACAGAACAGGATGGATTTTCCTATACTTATTCAGCAAAAGAACAGGAAGAATTAAAAAAAATCCGACAGAAATATCAGCCAAAAGAAGAGAATAAAATGGAGGCTTTAAGAAAATTAGATGCCGGTGTTACCAAAAAAGCCACCTCCCTATCCATTATGCTTGGGGTTATAGGTGCCTTAATTTTAGGAACCGGAATGAGTCTTGCCATGACGGATATTGGGGAAGTATTGGGAATGACACAAAGAACGGGAATGGTGGCAGGGATTGTTATTGGCATAGTGGGAATTGTTTTTGTTTGTCTTGCTTTTCCTGTATATCATTATATTTTAAAAACAGAACGTGAAAAAATTGCGCCTGAAATTTTACGTCTGACGGAAGAATTGATGAAGTAAATAAAAAACAATAAGAAATAAGGTTGTAGTTTTTCTGAAAAAAGTGTAAAATTCATAAAGTACGAATGAATAATAGGAGGAAAACTATGGCATTAAGTAAGAAACCTGTAAATGGCATGAAAGATATCCTGCCAAATGAGATGCAGATTCGTGATTACGTAATCAATGTAATTCAGGAAACTTATGCAGAATTTGGTTTTACAAGAATAGAGACACCTTGTGTGGAAAATATTGCAAATTTAAGTAATAAGCAGGGTGGGGAAAATGAAAAACTGATTTTTAAGATTTTGAAAAGAGGAGAGAAGCTGAATCTGGAAACGGCACAGACAGAGAGCGATTTGGTAGATGGCGGACTTCGTTATGATCTGACAGTTCCCCTGGTTCGTTTCTATTCCAATAATGGAGCGAATCTGCCCAATCCTTTTAAGGCATTGCAGATTGGACCGGTGTGGCGTGCGGACAGACCTCAGAGGGGAAGGTATCGTCAATTTTATCAATGTGACATTGATATTTTGGGAGAACCTTCTAATCTGGCAGAAATAGAACTGATTCTTGCCACAACTACGACCTTGGGGAAATTAGGGTTCAAAGGTTTTGAAATCCGTATCAATGAAAGAAGAATCTTAAAAGCAATGGCAGCTTATAGTGGTTTTCGTGAAGAAGATTACGATGCTGTATTCATTACCTTGGACAAAATGGACAAAATTGGTCTGGAAGGGGTAGAAAGAGAACTTAAAGAAGCCGGATATGATGAAGAGTCTGTGAAGAAGTATCTGCATCTGTTTTTGGGAATGGAACAGGCAAAGGATGGATTTGCTTGGCTGACAGAAGAAATTAAGGAGTATCTGGAAGAAGAGGTAAAAGAGAATCTGGCAGAAATCATTACCAGTGTGGAAACTGTTAAAAATACAGATTTTAAAATGGTATTTGACCCTACATTAGTACGTGGAATGTCTTATTATACCGGAACTATTTTTGAAATTGCCATTCCGGAATTTGGCGGAAGCTGCGGTGGCGGCGGCCGTTATGATAAAATGATAGGAAAATTTACCGGTCAGGATGTACCAGCCTGTGGTTTTTCCATTGGATTTGAACGTATTGTTCTTTTACTTTTGGAAAGTGGCTATGAAATACCGGGGGCAAAGAAGAAAACCGCCTATCTGATAGAAAAAGGAATGCCTGTGGACAGGCTTTGTGAAGTGATGAAAGAAGCCCAGGAAGCAAGAAAGAGCGGAGAGCAGGTATTGGTTTCCCGAATGAACAAAAATAAAAAATTCCAGAAAGAACAGTTGGTGAAGGAAGGATATCTGGAATTTAAGGAATTTTATAAAAATCCATTAAAATAGATTAAAGGCATACATTGGAGGAGATTATGGCAGAGTCAATGAAAGGTTTAAAAAGAACACATCGTTGTACGGAACTTAGCAGTGCCAATATCGGTGAAGTTGTTACCGTAATGGGATGGGTTCAGAAACAGAGAAATAAAGGAGGAATTGTCTTCGTAGATTTACGTGACCGTTCCGGATTGTTACAGATTATTTTTGAAGAAAGTGATATTCAGGCAGAAGGTCTGGAAAAAGCGGCAAAACTGCGCAGTGAGTTTGTAATTGCGGTAGTGGGACGTGTAGAAAAGCGTTCCGGTGCAGTAAATGAAAATTTAAAAACAGGGGATATTGAGATTCGTGCAAATGAACTTCGTATTTTATCAGAGGCAGAAACACCCCCATTCCCCATTGAAGCAGATTCCAAAACAAAAGAAGAGTTACGTTTAAAATATAGATATTTAGATTTAAGACGTCCTGATTTACAGGAAAAATTAATTTTGAGAAGTAAGATTGCAGCAAAGATTCGTTCCTTCTTAACGGAAGAAGGTTTTTTGGAAATCGAAACCCCTATTTTACAGAAATCCACACCGGAAGGGGCAAGAGATTATCTTGTGCCAAGCCGTGTACATCCGGGAAGCTTTTATGCTTTGCCCCAGTCACCACAGTTATTCAAACAGCTGTTAATGTGTTCCGGCTATGACAGATATTTCCAGATTGCAAAATGTTTCAGAGATGAGGATTTAAGAGCTGACCGCCAACCGGAATTTACACAGGTGGATATGGAATTATCCTTTGTAGATGTGGAAGATGTTATTGAAGTAAACGAGAGATTGCTTCAATACGTGTGTAAAGAAGCTATTGGATTAGAGGTAGCATTGCCGATTCCAAGAATGACCTGGCAGGAAGCAATGGATAGATTTGGTTCCGATAAGCCGGATACCCGATTTGGAATGGAACTTGTAGATGTGTCAGAAGTGGTAAGAAACTGCGGCTTTGGAGTGTTTACTTCTGCCTTGGAAAATGGAGGTTCTGTTCGAGGTATTAATGCCAAAGGACAGGCAGAAATGCCTCGTAAGAAAATTGATGCCTTAGTAGAATTTGCCAAAGGTTATGGTGCCAAAGGTCTTGCTTATCTTTGTGTCCTTGCGGATGGCAGCTACAAATCTTCTTTTGCAAAATTTATGACAGAAGAAGAGTTAAAGGCTTTGGCAGAAGCGATGCAGGCAGAACCGGGAGATTTGTTACTGTTTGCAGCAGATAAAAACAAAATTGTTTACAATGTATTAGGGGCTCTTCGTATTGAAGTGGCAACCCAGATGGGAATCATAGATGAAAATAAATTTAATTTCCTGTGGGTAACAGAATTCCCGCTGCTTGAGTGGAGCGAAGAAGAAAATCGTTACACAGCAATGCATCATCCGTTTACCATGCCTATGGAAGAAGACCTTGCCCTGTTAGATGCAGAGCCAGGAAAGGTACGTGCAAAAGCATATGATATTGTATTAAATGGTACGGAACTGGGTGGCGGAAGTGTGCGTATTTTCCAAAGTGATGTTCAGGAAAAGATGTTTGAAGTATTAGGATTTAGTAAGGAAGATGCCTATGACAGATTTGGCTTCTTATTAAATGCTTTTAAATATGGGGTTCCGCCTCATGCAGGACTGGCATATGGTCTTGACCGTCTGGTAATGCTTTTGGTAAAAGCAGACAGCATTCGTGAAGTGATTGCCTTCCCGAAGGTAAAAGATGCTTCCTGCCTTATGACAAATGCACCGGATGTGGTGGATGATAAACAGTTGGAAGAACTTGGCATTCAGATAACGGAAAATCAGGAATAAGATTAGAGTTAAAACAGAAAAAAGCTAGAAAGACACGGAAAATATTTGAAAAAAATATTTTTCGTGTCTTTCACTTTAAGGATATTGACACGTTTCCTATAGTATAAATATAATGATACACTGTAGAAAAATATACAAAATAAACACAAAGGAGTAAAACATGAAAAACAGTTCTAATACACAAGCCATGGGAACGGAAAGTATTCCCAAATTATTAGCCCGACTTGCGGTTCCGGCAGTTGTTGCACAGATTATTAATCTTTTATATAACATAGTAGACCGTATTTATATAGGCCATATTCCGGAGATTGGTGCCTCCGCATTGACCGGAGTAGGATTGTTTGCACCGATTCTTATGCTTATTAATGCGTTTGCCATGCTGGCAGGTGCCGGAGGGGCACCCCGGGCAGCTATAGCCATGGGAAAAAAGGATTCCCAGACAGCGGAGAAGATTATGGGAAACTGTTTTTCCTTACTTCTTGTTTTGGCTGTAATTTTAACGGTTGCATTTTACATATTTTGTCCCAAACTGCTGGTAATGTTTGGGGCCAGCAAGGTAACACTTCCTTACGCAGTGGAATATGCAAGGATTTATATTTTAGGAAGTATTTGTGTACTTATTGTAATGGGAATGAATCCTTTTATAACTACCCAGGGATTTGCAAAAATCAGTATGCTGACAACTGTAATAGGTGCCGTGATAAATCTTGTATTGGATCCTATTTTTATTTTTGTATTTGATATGGGAGTAGCCGGTGCCGCTCTTGCCACTGTTTTAAGTCAGACCGTAGGAGCAGTCTGGATTCTTTGCTTTTTGGCCGGCAAAAAAACAACACTTCGACTGAAAAAAGAAAATTTGAAATTGGAAAAGAGTATTATATTACCCTGTCTTGCTTTGGGAATTTCCAGCTTTGTCATGGTAGCAACCGAAAGTATATTATCCATTAGTTTTACTTCCAGTTTGTCTAAGTATGGCGGAGATATTGCAGTAGGAGCCATGACGATTATTACAAGTGTGGGGCAGTTAGTTACGATGCCTCTGCAGGGAATCTGTCAGGGAGGACAGCCGATTATCAGTTATAATTTCGGTGCCCGTAACAGTGATAGAGTCAAACAGGCTTTCTTTACACAGTTTAAAGTATGTGTAACATACAGTACAATCTGCTGGTTGGTTCTGCTTGTGATTCCTCAAGTGTTTGCCGGAATATTTTCACCGGATGCAGCTTTGGTAGAATATACATCATGGGCACTTAGAATTTATATGGCAGGGATAATATCTGTCGGATTCCAGATTTCCTGTCAGCAGAGTTTTATGGCATTGGGACAAGCTAAGGTAAGTCTGTTTTTAGCAGTTTTAAGAAAGATTATTCTTTTGATTCCTTTGATTTTTATATTACCATTGATATTAGAAAATAAGGTATTTGCGGTATTTTTAGCAGAACCGGTCAGTGATATTATTGCAGCAATCATAACTACAAGTGTGTTCTTTAGTCGTTTCCAGAAAATATTGAAAGAGGAAACCTAAATTTCCTAAGGTGCATGAATTGGTTGACATTCCTCTGGTAAAATGATATTCTTTTAATGATTTGGAATAATAAAATGGAAGAAATGTCAAATGGGATAGGATTTTTTACAAGTCTTTATAAATGCCGTTTGATTTTTAGTCTGTCTGAAAGAAAAGAGGAAGGGGAAACATGTTAAAGTTTAGCGGAAAGAGTGTATTATCCGGTGTTGCTATTGGTAAACTTTATATCTTTAAAAAACAGGAATACACATTAGTAAAAGAAAATGTTGCAGATGCAGAAGCTGAGATTGCCAGACTGCATGATGCCTGTGAGAAAGCAAAAACACAGTTGGGAAAACTTTATGAAAAAACATTAGAAGAGGTTGGAGAAGAGCATGCAGCTATCTTTGAAGTGCATAAATTAATGCTGGAAGACCTGGACTATCTGGAAGCTATTGAAGGTATGATTCGTGAGGAAAATGTAAATGCAGAGTATGCAGTCAGCACAACAGGTGACAGCTTTGCCCAGACATTTGCTATGATGGAGGATGAGTATTTTAAAGCCAGAAGCGCGGATGTACTGGATGTTTCGAAACGTGTGGTGCGTGTGTTGGCAGGAATTAAAGAAGCTGGAATTGATTCTGATGAACCTGTAATTATTGTAGCAGACGATTTGACACCAAGTGAGACCGTACAGATGGATAAGTCCAAGATTTTGGCATTTGTTACCAGATTTGGTTCCAAAAATTCTCATACGGCAATTTTGGCGAGAAGTATGAATTTACCTTCTCTGATTAACACAGATATTGAACTTTTGGATGAATTTGACGGAAAAATGGCTGTAGTTGACAGTTTCCATGATACATTAATTGTAAATCCTGACGAGGAAACCATGAAGGAAGCACAGGCAAATCTTAAGAGATGGAAAGAGGATCTGGCAGCTTTGGATGAATTGATTGGTCTGGATAATGTTACCACTGACGGAAGAAAAGTAAATATCTATGCTAATATTGGAAATGTGGAAGATTTACCAAAAGTGTTAAAGAGCGATGCTCATGGAATCGGACTTTTCAGAAGTGAATTTGTATATTTGGGAAGTAAAGATTATCCTACGGAAGAAGAACAGTTTAAAGCATATAAAGCCGTAGTAGAAGGTATGGGCGGCAAGAAAGTTATTATTCGTACTTTGGATATCGGAGCGGACAAACAGGCAGATTACTTCCATTTGGAACATGAGGAAAATCCGGCTATGGGGCTTCGAGCTATTCGTATCTGTCTGGAAAGAATGAGTGTGTTTAAGACACAGCTTCGTGCAATTTACAGAGCTTCTGCATTTGGAAAATGTTCTATTATGTTCCCTATGATTATTTCTGTATGGGAAATCAAGAAAATCAAAGAGATTGTAGAAGTTGTAAAGAAAGAGCTGACAGAAGAAGGCTATGCCATTGGTGAAGTAGAACTGGGAATCATGATTGAAACACCGGCGGCGGTTATGATGTCTGATGAACTGGCAAAAGAAGTGGAATTTTTCAGTATCGGAACCAATGATTTGACACAGTATACTTTAGCCATTGACAGACAGAATGAGTGCATTAACAGATTCTATGATGCTCATCATCCTGCAGTATTGAAAATGATTCAGATGACAATAGAAAATGGTCATAAAAATGGAATCTGGGTAGGTATCTGCGGAGAACTGGCAAGTGATTTGACATTAACGGAAACCTTTATGGACATGGGCGTGGATGAATTGTCAGTATCACCGACCTATGTGTTACCTCTTCGTAAGAAGGTAAGAGAGATTTAATATTCTAAGGCGGCAATTATATTATGAAAGTTCTGGAAAGGGCAGAATTGTCACAGACAGCATTTTTTGGAGTGCGCAGGGAATAATATTTTGGTAAGGAATCAAGCTGACGGCTTGAAAAATTAAATAATATTTATGATGTTAGAAACATCAGAATGGAGGAAATTAAAATGAGCAAATTTACTTATGTAGTAAAGGATGAATTAGGTATTCACGGAAGACCGGCAGGAGTTTTGGTAAAAAAATGTTCTGAATTCAAGAGTAAAATTACGATTGCCTGCAAAGGAAAAAGCGCAGATGCAAAAAGAATCATGGGTGTTATGTCTTTAGGTGCAAAACAGGGGGATACTGTTGAAGTTTCCATCGATGGTGAAGATGAAGCAGCAGCAAAAACAGCATTAGAAGCATTCTTTAAAGAAAACTTCTAGGGGAGGCAGACATGAGAATTATCAGAACAAAAGATTATGAAGATATGAGCAGAAAAGCTGCTAATATTATAGCTGCACAGATTATAAACAAACCTGATTGTGTGTTAGGTCTGGCAACAGGTTCTACACCAATTGGAACATATAAAAATCTGGTTGCAGCATATGAAAACGGAGATTTGGATTTTTCAGAAGTGAAAAGTGTGAATTTGGATGAATATAAAGGACTTCCTCGTGAAAACGATCAGTCTTACTATTATTTTATGCATGATAATCTTTTTAAACATGTAAATATTAATCTTGACAACACACACTTACCGGATGGAACAGAACCGGATAGCGATAAAGCTTGTACAGAATATGAAGCAATCATTGATTCTGTTGGCGGACAGGATTTACAGTTATTGGGTCTTGGACATAACGGACATATTGGATTTAATGAGCCAAATAGTGAATTTGATAAATTGACTCATTGTGTAGATTTGCAGGAAAGTACCATTGAAGCGAATAAACGTTTCTTTGCTTCTGCAGATGATGTCCCGAAACAGGCTTATACTATGGGAATAGGAACCATTATGAAAGCTAAGAAAATCTTAGTAGTGGTAAGCGGTGCGGACAAGGCGCAGATTGTAAAAGATGCTTTCTTTGGTCCTGTTACACCAAAGGTACCTGCTTCCATTTTGCAGTTCCATCCAGATGTGACTGTTGTAGCAGATGAAGCTGCACTTTCTCTTGTAAAATAAAAAAATGATATTTTAAAGAGCTGTTGTATTTTACAACGGCTCTTTTTTGGTGTAAACTAATGTAGTATGCAGTAGTGTACATATAAAAAAGATTGGAATGAAAGATACATGAATTGCAAAGAAGCTGAAAAAATGATTCCTTTATTTCTTACAAAACAATTAAATATACGTGAACTGAATCGATTTTTGATTCATGTAGAAAATTGTTCGGAATGTATGGAAGAATTAACGATACAATATCTGGTAATGATAGGAACCTCTTTGCTGGAAGAAGGAAAAAGTTTTGATTTGAGAAAAGCATTAAAGGAACTGTTGTTTAGCGCAAAAAAAATGGTTCGTAAATGGAAATTATTTATGTTTTTGTCATATATAGCTGAAATTTTGACAATAATTGTAATGATAATAATTGTGGTAATGGTGATTTGGGTATGAAAAAGGAAAAATTAGTATTAATAGACGGACACAGTATTTTAAACAGAGCATTTTACGGAGTGCCGGATCTTTCGAACGCAGAGGGACTTCATACAAATGCGATTTATGGATTTTTAAACATTATGTTTAAAATCATAGATGAGGAAAAACCGGATTATCTGGCAGTTGCTTTTGACTTAAAAGCCCCCACATTCCGACATAAGATTTATCCTGAATATAAGGGAACAAGAAAAGGGATGCCGGAGGAACTTCGTCAACAGGTTCCGGTTATGAAAGAAGTTTTAAAATCTATGGGCATTTTAATTATGGAAAAAGAAGGTTTGGAGGCAGATGATATCTTAGGCACCTTTGCCAAAAATGCGCAGGAAGAAGGTTTGGAAGTTTCTTTGGTGTCCGGTGACAGAGATTTGTTACAGATAGCAGACGAACACATTAAGATTCGGATTCCAAAAACAAAGGGCGGCAGGACAGAAGTAGAAGATTATTATGGAAAAGATGTTCTGGAAACCATGCAGGTAACGCCAACACAGTTTATTGAATTAAAAGCATTAATGGGGGATTCTTCAGATAATATTCCGGGAGTACCAAAGGTAGGACCCAAAACAGCTACAGAGTTGATGACAACCTATGGCTCTTTAGAGAATATTTATGCTCATCTGGAAGACATTAGTAAAAAAAGTGTAAGAGAAACACTGAGGGAACATCGCCAACTGGCTGATTTAAGCAAGGTTCTGGCTACCATTGAAATTCATGCCCAGTTGCCTTATACCCTGAAACAGGCGAGATATGAGAATCCTTATACAAAAGATGCTTATGTTTTATTTAAAAAGCTGGAATTTAAAAATCTTTTGAATCGTTTTGAGCAGGATGCAGTAAATGAGAATCCTGAAAAAGATAAGTTCCAATTTGTTGTGGATTTATCAAAAGCAGAAGAAATCTATGAGCAGACGAAGGAAAAAGAGTATATTTCCTTTATGGTACTGTATGAAAAGAAAGAAAAAAAATTTACAGGACTGTCCTTATGTTTGTCCAAAGAAGAAGTATATATTATTTTGGCGGAAGGTTTTATGACACAGGAATATTTATGTCATAAATTATGGGATTTGGCAGCTTATACTAAGTTGGTGACTTTTGATATTAAGCAACAGTATCCTTTTTTGAATGCAGAATCCGGCAGAGGCTTTTTTGATATTCTGATAGGTGCTTATTTGTGCAATCCATTAAAAAATGATTATAGTATTGGGGATATTGCCAGTGAATATCTTGGGCTTATGATTTCGGACAGAAGTCAGCTGTTTGGGAAACTTTCTTACTCAGATGCCCTGAGGGAAAAGAAAGATGAGTTTAAAGAATATGCCGGTTTTCTTTCTTATGTTGCTTATCTGGCAATGCCGGAAATAAAAAGCAGGCTGGAGAGAGAAGAAATGTTATCTTTATTTGAAGAAATCGAGATGCCATTGTCTTTTGTTCTATACAGCATGGAAAAAGAAGGGGTATGTGTCAGAAGAGAAGCTTTGAAAGAATATGGTGATACACTTGCCGTTAAGATTGAAAAATTGGAAGAAGCAATTTTTCAACAGGCAGGTGTAAAATTTAATCTTAATTCTCCGAAGCAGTTGGGAGAAATTTTGTTTGAAAAATTACAGATTCCCGGCGGAAAGAAAACAAAGACAGGATATTCCACAGCAGCGGATGTGTTAGAAAAATTAGCACCCCAGTATCCGATGATTGCAGACATTTTGGAATATCGTACTTTAGCAAAGTTAAAATCCACCTATGCAGACGGTTTAGGAACCTGTATTGAAGAAGACGGAAAGATTCATACAACCTTTAACCAGACGATTACGGCAACCGGAAGAATCAGTTCTACAGAACCAAATTTACAGAATATACCTATGCGTTTAGAATTGGGAAGACAGATTCGTAAAGTATTTGTTCCCAAAGAAGATTATGTATTTGTGGATGCGGATTATTCTCAGATTGAACTTAGGTTATTAGCACATATGTCAGCAGATGCGAATCTGATTGAAGCATACCAGACAGATTCTGATATCCATAGAATTACAGCATCCAAAGTATTTCATACACCATTGGATGAAGTATCAGATATGCAGAGAAGAAATGCAAAAGCGGTAAATTTTGGTATTG
This sequence comes from uncultured Lachnospiraceae bacterium, assembly GCA_964610665.1. Classification (GTDB taxonomy): domain Bacteria; phylum Bacillota; class Clostridia; order Lachnospirales; family Lachnospiraceae; genus SFDP01. The sequence goes on along the minus strand of CAZSWC010000011.1, from coordinate 28,044 downwards.
TGTATGGCATTAGTTCTTTCGGACTAAGTCAGGATTTAAGTATATCAAGAAAAGAAGCTGCACAATATATTGAACAGTATTTTACGACCTATCCGGGGGTAAAAACCTATCTGGATAAACTGGTACAGGAGGGAAAAGAGTTGGGATATGTGAGAACTCTTTTTGGAAGAAAACGTCCCATTCCTGAACTGTTCTCCAGTAATTTTATGCAGCGTTCTTTTGGAGAAAGAGTGGCTATGAATTCTCCTCTTCAGGGTACTGCGGCAGATATTATGAAGATGGCTATGATTCGTGTGTTTGAACGTTTACAGAAAGAAAATTTAAAATCCAAAATGCTTCTGCAGGTACATGATGAAATTCTAATGGAAACGGCACCTGAGGAAGTAGAGCAGGTAAACAGGATACTGGAAGAAGAAATGAAAGGGGCGGCCAGTCTGCGTGTGTCTTTAGAGGTAGACATTCATTCCGGGAATGACTGGTATGAGGCAAAATAATGTTAGTAATAGGAATTACCGGTGGTGTTGGTGCAGGAAAAACAAGGATACTTCAAGTATTGCAGACACATTGTAATTGCAGGATAGTGCTGGCAGATGAAGTAGGAAACAAGGTAAAAGAACCGGGACAAAAGTGTTATGACAAGATTGTAAAATTGTTGGGAAATACTATTTTGGAGGAAGATTCTACCATTAACAGATTAAAAATGGCAGAAAAAATCTTTTCGGAAAAGCAACTGCTTGAAGAAGTAAATCAAATTATTCATCCGGCTGTAAAGGAGTACATTTTAAAAGAAATAGAAATGGAAAAGGAAAAGAACGAAGTGGAAGTTTTCTTTTTAGAAGCTGCCCTTTTGATTGAAGCCGGGTATATACCACTGTTGGATGAATTGTGGTATATTTATAGTGACAGACATGTGAGAGAAGAACGATTAAGAAAATCCAGAGGGTATACACAAAAAAAAATCAGGCAGATTATGTCAAAACAGCTTGCGGAAGAAGAGTTTGAAAAATATGCGAATGTAAAACTGGATAATAGTTATGAGTTTGAAAAAACCGTAAACCAGATAAAAAGAGAATGTATCAGATTAAACATCTGGAGAGACTAAAGAAGGAACATGGACACAAATTGTAACAGGGGGAAACTATTTTGGAAACAGCAAAAACCTATGATAGCAGTGTGAAAAATTATGCGGGACATTTAGTTTTTGGATTGGATATCGGTACCAGAAGTATTGTTGGTACCGTAGGATATAAGGAAGAGGACAAATTCATTGTGGTAGCTCAAAAGGTGAAAGAACATGAAACCAGGGCTATGTTGGATGGTCAGATTCATGATATTGAAAAAGTAGGAAATTCCATTCGTCAGGTAAAAGAATATTTGGAAGGAGAAATTGGACGTAAATTAACGGATGTTTGCATTGCAGCGGCGGGGCGTGTATTGGAAACCTCATATTCCCAGGCAGAAGTGGAATATGAAGAAGAACATACAATTACCAAAGAAGATATATATGCACTGAAATCCCTTGCCATTGAAAAAGCCTATTCTTCTTTTATGGAAAAAAATGAATCCGGGCAGAAATTTTACTGTGTAGGAAGTTCTGTAGTAAATTATTTTTTAAATGATTTTCAAATCAGTAATCTGGAAAATCATAAAGCAAGAAAAATTGCGGTAGAATTGATTGCCACATTTCTTCCGGATGAAGTAATAGATGGCTTAAATAAAGCAGTGGAACTGGCTGACCTTCATGTGGTGAATATGACATTGGAACCCATTGCAGCCATTCAGGTAGCAATTCCGGAACGTTTCCGCCTGTTAAACATTGCATTAGTGGATGTAGGGGCAGGTACCAGTGATATTTCCATTACTAAAGAAGGCAGTATTGTTGCTTATGGAATGATTCCTATTGCCGGAGACAGTCTTACAGAAGCATTGGCAATGCATTGTCTGACCGATTTTTATGTGGCAGACCAGATGAAACAGGATTCCACAGAAAATGATATTGTAACTTATGAAGATATTATGGGATTAAAACAAACCATTACCACAAAAGAGATTGATGAGATTTTAGAGCCGGTACTTGAAGAAATGACAACGAAGGTATCGGATAAAATCATAGAGCTGAATGGTGGAAAATCTGTCAGTGCAGTTTTTGTAGTAGGCGGCGGTGGAAAGGTAAATGGGTATACACGTTTATTGTCCGATAAATTAGGAATCCAGGCAGAAAGAGTAGCTCTCAGAGGAAAGGAGGTTATGCAGAAAATAGAATTTTTAGATACCTCTATTGAAAAGGATTCTCTTTTAGTTACTCCTATTGGAATTTGTCTTAATTTTTATGAACAGAATAATAATTTTATTTTTGTGTCCTTTAATGGGAAAAAAGTAAAATTATATGACAATAAACATTTGACTGTTACAGATGCGGCAATACAGGCGCATTTCCCCAACGATGGATTTTTCCCCAAACGGGGACCGGAATTGAATTTTACGGTGGATGGAATAAAAAAAATTGTGCGGGGAGAAGTTGGAGAAGGAGCGCAGATTAGTGTAAATGGCAAAAGTGCCAATATTCATACTAAAATCAATAAAGAAGATATTATTAATGTAGAGGAGTCAACAGCGGGGATTTCGGCGAAAATGGAAATTGGACAGTTACCGGAAAGCGGCGGTTCTTTAATTGTTGATATCAATCATAAAAAAGTCTACTTACCCAAATTTGCATCCGTAAATGGAAAATTAGAGTCTGAGTATTATGAAATTCAAGAGGGTGATGACATAGAATTTTTGAAATACTATACCATAGAACAGATTTTGCAGTTTATGGACCTTTCGGGGGATATTTATGATACATATTATGTAAATAATAATCCGGCAGATTTGCAGACTAAGGTATATGAGAATTTTTCAGTTCTTATTTCAAAGACAGAAATGGTAACTTCCTATGCGCAGCTTATGGAAGAAGAACCATTTAAAAAAGAAGAGCTGGTAGAAGAAGAAACGAAAATTTACGACAACTCCCCGGAAGAAGAAATAAAAGAAGACATTCTGGAAACGGAGAAAAAGGAAGAAGCAGAGAATGAAGACCATATACCAAAGGAAAATATCCGTATGATGGTTATGGTAAACCATAAACCGGTAGTTTTGCATGGAAAGCCAAGATATATTTTTGTAGATATTTTTGAATATATTGATTTTGATTTATCAAAACCACAGGGAGCGATTGTAACAAATCTGAATGGTAATAAAGCGCAGTTTATGGAAGAACTTCATGACGGGGATGTGATTGAAGTATATTGGAAAACAGTTTAGGTAAGAAAGAGGAATTATGAATGGAATTATGTAGTATTGCCAGTGGAAGCAGTGGGAACTGTATCTATGTAGGGACCGATGCCACGCATCTGCTGGTAGATGTAGGAATCAGTGGAAAAAAGGCAGAGAATGGACTTAAAAGTATTGGAAAATCATTAAAGAATATTGATGGTATTTTGGTTACTCATGAGCACTCAGATCATATATGTGGCTTGGGTGTGTTAAGCAGAAAGGAACAGATTCCCATTTATGCAACTTTGAAGACGATTGCAGCAATAAAGAAATGTTCTTCTCTGGGAAAAATAAACGAGGATTTATTTGTTCCTATCCGGGCAGATGAGAGTTTCAGAATAAAGGATATTACCATTGAGCCTATGCATACATCACATGATGCCGTGGATCCTGTGGCATATCGCATGAAATACGAGAATAAAAAAATTGCGATTGCTACTGATTTAGGTACTTATAATGAGTATACGGTAGAATGTTTAAAAGGAATGGATTTATTGTTTTTGGAAGCAAATCATGATGTGAATATGGTACAGGTAGGACCCTATCCATATCATTTGAAGCAGAGGATTCTGGGGGATAAAGGACATTTGTCCAATGTAGTTTCAGGACAATTGTTAAAACATCTGGTTCATGAAAAACTTCAGGGAGTGGTTTTAGGTCATTTAAGCCGGGAGAATAATATTCCGGAACTGGCATATGAAACGGTTAGAGTAGAATTGGCTATGGGAAGTGAAATATACAATGAATATCAGTTCCCCATTACTGTGGCAAAGAGGGATGAAGTTTCTCCCCTAATTAAGATTGCATAAAATATGTTTTTTAGTAAAAGGATTGTGAGGCGGAAAAGGATATGAAAAAGACCATTATTACCGTAGTAGGAAAAGATACTGTAGGAATCATTGCCAAAGTATGTGTATACTTGGCAGAAAATCAGATTAATATTCTGGATATTTCACAGACCATTGTTCAAGGGTATTTTAACATGATGATGATAGTTGACAGAACAGAAAGTAAAAAACATTTTAAAGAAACAGCAGAAGAACTTGAAAAATTAGGGGAAGATATCGGAGTCATTATTAAATGCCAGCGGGAAGATATTTTTAACAGTATGCACAGAATTTAAGATATGGTCGGTAAAATATAAAAAGGCATCTTGGATGTCGGAGAAAAATGAAAGGCATAATAAAATGTTAAATATATTAGAAGTAGCTGAAACAAATAAAATGATTGAAAAAGAAAATCTGGATGTAAGAACCATTACTTTGGGTATCAGTCTGTTGGATTGTATTGATTCCGATTTGGAGAAATTAAACGAAAAGATTTATAACAAGATTTATGAAGCTGCAAAAAATCTGGTACAGACCGGTGACGATATTGGAAAAGAATTTGGAATTCCTATTGTAAATAAAAGAATTTCTGTTACCCCCATTGCTCTTATTGGTGGGGCGGCATGTAAGACAAGTGCTGATTTTGTAACGATTGCCAAAACCTTGGATGAGGTGGCAAAAAAAGTAGGAGTAAATTTTATCGGCGGCTATTCGGCACTGGTTTCTAAAGGGATGACAAAGGCAGAGGAATTGTTGATTCGTTCCATACCGGAGGCATTGGCTCATACTGAAAGAGTGTGCAGTTCTGTAAATCTTGGTTCTACAAAAACAGGCATAAATATGGATGGGGTACGTCTCATGGGTGAGATTGTAAAAGAAACGGCCCAATATACGAAAGAATCGGATTCTTTAGGTTGTGCGAAGCTGGTGGTATTTTGTAATGCACCGGATGATAATCCTTTTATGGCAGGGGCATTTCATGGAGTCACAGAAGCAGATTATGTAATCAATGTAGGTGTCAGCGGCCCCGGAGTTGTGAAAACGGCATTAGAAAAAGTCAGGGGAGAAAGCTTTGAGGTGATGTGTGAAACCATCAAAAAAACAGCTTTCAAAGTAACCAGAGTAGGACAATTAGTTGCAAAAGAGGCTTCCAGAAGAATGGGAATCCCCTTTGGAATTGTCGATTTATCATTGGCACCGACACCGGCAGTAGGAGATTCTGTAGCCGATATTTTGTGCGAAATGGGATTAGAATATGCAGGGGCACCGGGTACCACAGCAGCACTTGCCATTTTAAATGATCAGGTAAAGAAAGGCGGTGTTATGGCATCTTCTTATGTAGGTGGTTTAAGCGGAGCTTTTATTCCTGTAAGTGAGGATCAGGGAATGATTCAGGCTGTGACAGCGGGAGCTTTAACACTGGAAAAATTAGAGGCGATGACTTGTGTATGCTCTGTGGGATTGGATATGATTGCCATTCCCGGAGATACAAAGGCAACTACCATTTCCGGTATCATCGCAGATGAACTTGCCATAGGCATGATTAATCAGAAAACAACGGCAGTTCGTATTATTCCTGTAATTGGCAAAAATGTAGGAGAGGTGGTAGAATTTGGCGGACTTTTGGGATATGCACCGATAATGCCTGTAAACCAGTTTTCCTGTGATGCATTTATTGGCAGAAAGGGAAGGATACCGGCACCCATTCATAGTTTTAAAAATTAAGATATAAAAAAAGAGGAGGTTATCATGAAGTACAGAAGAACACCAATAGAAGCAGAGATTGTAAAGTATGAAGCCGGCAAGGGAATCGAAGACGGAGTCGAACTTTTGTCGGATGTAATCACCAAAGGATGGATTGTTACAGATTTTCTTGTGAAAATTACAAAAGAAGACGGAAATATTGTTTGCCCTTATGTTAAAAACCGCAGAGGACGTACCTTCATTGGGGAAGGTGATTACGTCATCATGGAAGCGGATGGAACGAAGCATGTTTGCGGAGCTGACAAAGTATGGACACGTTTTGAGGAAATCAAGTAAAAGGTTTTCCTGTATGTGCTTTTATAAGAAGCAGGAATAATATAGAATGGAAAGAGGCTGTTGTAAAGATTGATTTCTTAATGGAAATTGCATAAATTATGATGGCCTTTTTTGGTACAAAAATCATTGGGAAACTGTTTCGTTTGAAAAAGTTTTAAGAAAAAGTGAAACCATAAGGAGTGAGTGATAGAGTGAGAAGTGCAGAAGAAATCATTGCAGGTTTAGATGGCTTATTTTCAAGGCAACGGATGGATGAAGTGGAACCTTATTTACAGCAGGTGCTGCAAGAGGCAATGGAAGAGGAAGAATATTCAACAGTGATAACCATTGTAAATGAATTGATAGGGTTTTACAGAGATACCAGTCAATATGAAAAATCGATTTTTTATTGTGAACAGATACTGGAACTGATGGAACAATTAGGGTTTGGAGGAAGTATTCATTATGCAACCACCTGTTTAAATGCAGCAAATGCTTATCGCGCAGCGGGGATGTTGGAGCAATCTTTAAAACTCTATCAGAAAGTAAAGAAAATTTATGACAGATTTCTGTTGCCAACGGATGATTTGTTTGCAAGCTATTACAATAATCTTAGTCTTCTTTATCAGGAAATGGGAGAGTTTGAAAAGGCATCCGAGTGTTTGAAGACGGCTCTGCAAATTATAGAATTGTATAAGGATGAGATTAAGGTTGCCATTACCTGTACTAATTTGGCAGCTTCTTTACTTAAGGTGGGAAGAAGGAAAGAGGCGGAAGGATATTTAAATCGTGCTTTGAAGATTTTTATAGAAGATGGCGAACAGGATTTTCATTATGGAGCTGCTTTGTCGGTTATGGGAGAACTGTTATTTCAAAAATCAGAGTATAAAGAATCCTATGTCTTTTATCAAAAAGCTTTAAAAGAACTGGAAAAGCATGTAGGAAAAACAGAATATTATTATCGGACTCTGGACAATATGGAACAGGTGGAAAAGGCATGGAAGCTAATGGAAAAAGCAAGTTCTAAGTCTGGGGAAAAGGAAAAGAGAAGCGAGAAAACAAAGAAGACTGGGCGGGAGATGTTTGAAAAATTTTATTATGAATATGGGGAACCTATGCTGCAGAAAAAATTTCCTGCATTTGTGGATAAAATTGCCATTGGAAAAGTAGGAGAAGGCTCGGAATGCTTTGGATTTGATGATGAAATATCACAAGATCATGATTTTGGTCCCGGTTTTTGCATGTGGGTTACCAAAGAAACGTATGAACAGATAGGGAGTTTTTTGCAGAACGAGTATGATAAGTTACCGATTACCTTTAAAGGGGTTACCAGAAGAGATATGGAAACCGGAAAAGGCAGAGTAGGGGTCTGTATAATAGAGGAGTTTTACCAAAGAATTTTGGGTTTGGACAGAGCACCGGAAACATGGGAAGAATGGAATCATGTAGAAGAAGGGGCACTTGCGGCAGCGACCAATGGATGGATTCTGAAAGATACAGAAGGGATTTTTAGTGAAATACGCAGAAAAATATTGGCATATTACCCGGATGCCATATGGAAAACTAAGATTGCCCAAAGTATGTATTCTATTTCCCAGTATGGACAGTACAATTATGGAAGAATGGCCAGAAGGAAAGATATGGTAACTTCAGAGCAATGCCGCAGTCAGTTTATTAAAAGTGTAATGGAACTTATTTATTTACTGAATCGTTCTTATGCACCTTATTATAAATGGATGTTTCGAGGATTAAAAAATCTGAATGATTTTGGAATTTTGGAACGACTGCAGGAAATGGTGCTCATTCCCATTACAGAAATAGAAATAAATGAAAAAAGAATGGAAGAAATCTGTATTATTTTGTTAGAACAATTGGAAAGATTGGGAATCCTGGTTCGAAATCCTCAGACCACATATTTGGAACATTACATTGGACAGGTACTTTCCGGTGAACTAAAAAACAGCAAAGGCCAAGAAGATATTTCTGAAAAAAAGGAAAGAGATGATATGGAAGGAAAAAAAGAGTGTCAGACAAAAAAGGAGTCGGGGTTAGTAGAAAAGTTAGTTGCGTTGGAGTGGCAGAATTTTGCTCAGGTAAAAAATGAAGGGGGAAGAGCGGATTGTCAGGATGATTGGGGAACTTTTTCTATTATGCGGACCAGTCAGTATCTTACCTGGACAGATGAGATGCTTTTAAGTTATATTCAGGATTTTGAAGAGGCAATGAAGAAGGGATGGAATCTGATTACGGAAAAGTATGGACGGATGATGGAATCTACAGCACCGGAAAAATATGAGAAAATCAGAGAACAGCTGCCTGCTTTGGAGCCGGAAAAGAAATTGATTATAGAGGAAATTGTAAAGATTCAAGTGGCATGGATGGAAGAGTTTGCAAAAGAATATCCGTCTATGGCCGGAAACAGTCGGGTAATCCATAGCAGTGAAGATACCCTGTTTTCCACTTCCTTTGAAACTTATTTACGGGGAGAATTAGGAACCTACTCTGACAGAACTTTGGATTTTTATGGCAGGTTTATTGTAAACTATCTGCAGCAGGGAAAGAATCTTACAAAAGAGATTATGACAAATACGGCACTGCTGTATGGTTATGAAAGTCTGGACAGAGCAGAAGAATTGCTTCAAAAACAGCAGTCAGAATAAAGTTTGGAATGAGATACTTTTCACTTAAAAGAAAGAGGGTTGTATAAGCGAAGGTAAGAAAAGGATAGAGGGCATACGATGAATCAAAAAACATATATTGCGATAGATTTAAAATCTTTTTATGCTTCTGTGGAATGCAGAGAACGGGGACTGGATCCTTTAACTACCAATCTGGTGGTTGCGGATGCCAGCCGAACTTCCAAAACAATCTGCCTTGCAGTTTCTCCCTCCATGAAACAGTATGGAATACCGGGGCGTCCCAGATTGTTTGAAGTGATACAAAAGATAAAAGAAGTAAATCAGGCTCGTCTTGGAAAAATACCGGGGCGCACATTTGCAGGGAAATCCTATCATGCAGAGGAATTGAGAAATAATCCTGCGTTGGAAGTGGATTATATTGCAGCCAGACCTCAAATGGCACATTATATGGAGTGGAGTACCCGAATCTACAATATTTATTTAAAATATGCGGCACCGGAAGATATCCATGTGTATTCCATTGACGAGGTGTTTATCGACATTACTGCTTATTTAAAGGCCAGCGGACTTTCTCCTATGGCTTACACGAAAAAAATCATACAGGATATATATGAAGATACCAAAATTACGGCAACAGCAGGGATAGGAACGAATCTGTATTTGTGCAAAGTGGCAATGGATATTATGGCAAAAAAGACGGAACCGGATGAGGAGGGGGTAAGAATTGCCTCACTGGATGAAATTTCTTATAGAAAACAGCTTTGGGAACATCGTCCATTGACGGATTTTTGGCGAGTAGGACAGGGATATGCAAAAAAATTGGAAGAACACGGAATTTTTACCATGGGGGATGTGGCAAGATGTTCTCTGGGGAAAGCAAATGCTTATCATAGTGAAGCATTGCTATATAAATTGTTTGGGATAAATGCAGAATTATTGATAGACCATGCATGGGGATGGGAGCCCTGTACCATGGCACATGTGAAAGCATATAAACCGGAAAATAATAGCATAGGTTCCGGACAGGTATTGCATTGTCCATATACTTTTGAGAAAGCAAGGTTAATTGTGATGGAGATGACAGATTTGTTGGTATTGGATTTGGTAGAGAAAGGCCTGGTAACAGATCAGATGGTTTTGACCATAGGCTATGATATTGAAAATCTGGATTCTTCCCAAAGTGCTTTTAAATTTACAGGAGAAGTAACCACGGACCGTTACGGACGAAAAATTCCTAAGCATGCTCATGGAACCGTTAATTTGCCGGAAAAGACGTCTTCTACAAAGGCAATCACAGAAGCGGTTCTTAAATTATATGACCAAATCGTGAATCCCGGTTTGCTGGTAAGAAGGGTGACACTGACAGCTAATAAGGTAGTGGATGAGAAAACGGTAAATCAAAAAATGGCGTTTGAACAGCTGGAACTGTTTACGGATTATGAAGCGAAAGAACAGCGGGATAAAGAAAATGAGGCAGAGTTAGCCAGAGAAAAACAGATGCAGAAAGCGGTATTGGAGATTAAGAAAAAATTTGGAAAGAATGCCATTTTGAAAGGAATGAATCTGCAGGAGGGAGCAACCACCATAGACAGAAATGAGCAGATTGGAGGACATAAGGCATGAGTCATAAATATGAAGATATCTTATATTTGCCTCATCCTGTCTCGAAAGAACATCCTCAGATGCAGCTTTCGGTAAGAGCAGCACAATTTTCGCCTTTTGCGGCGCTTACCGGTTACGAAGCAGCCATTGAAGAGACTGGACGATTGACAGATTTCTGGACAGAACCGGAGGAAGAAAGAAAAGAGCATTTAAATAGAAAGTTACAGTTCCTATTGGAACGCGGAAAGGAATCGCCGGAGATTTTGGTAACTTATTTTCAGCCCGATATGAGAAAAGAGGGAGGAGCATATCTTACCATAAAGGGAAAGGTAAAAAAGATTGATGTTTATGAGAAAAAACTGGTGATGGAAGAGGGAAATAGAATCCCAATGGAGTTTCTCTATGAGATAGAGATTCCATAAGGGGCTGTTTTATTTTGCAGCCCCTTGTAAAATCATAGAGTAACGCCTTGTTTGAAAATTGCCATATCATGAAAGCCTGCAAGCTCACTGCATACCTTTTTCCCGGAAGCAATGTCAATAACCTTTTGATAAAAATTTGTTGCAGCGATTTCCATTAAGGTACCTTCTGCTAGGATGCCCGCATTAAAATCAATCCAGTTAGCCTTTTTTTCAGAAAGAGAAGAATTGGTGGCAATCTTCATGGTGGGAACCGGAGCAGCGAAGGGGGTTCCCCGACCGGTGGTAAATAATATTATCTGGGCACCGGCGGCTGCAAGTGCAGTGGAAGCAACCAAATCATTTCCCGGTGCACTTAAGAGATTTAACCCAGAAACCTGCACTCGTTCTCCATAACCCAGAACTCCTGTTATGGGAGAAAAGCCGGATTTTTGGGTACATCCCAAGGCTTTGTCCTCTAAGGTTGAGATACCGCCTTCTTTGTTTCCTGGTGAAGGATTTTCATAAATGGTCTGATGATGGTTTTTGAAATAAGTTTTAAAGTCATTGATTAAGGCAACAGTCTGATGGAAAAGCGCTTCATTTTGGCACCGGTTCATGAGAATGGTTTCCGCACCAAACATTTCAGGTACTTCTGTCAAAATTGTAGTTCCGCCTTTGGCAATCAGCATGTCTGAGAATCTTCCTACTAAAGGATTGGCGGTAATGCCGCTAAAACCATCACTGCCTCCACACTTCATGCCTATGATTAGTTTTTCCACACTGACAGGCTCCCGCTTACATAGGGAAGCATAATCTATAAGTTCTTTTATAAGTCTGACACCGGAACTTATTTCATCTTCACATTCTTGTGCTGTTAAAAAACGGACCCGTTTTTTATCATAGTCACCAAGATACGATTTTAAGACTTCGATGCCACTGTTTTCACAGCCAAGACCTAATACCAAAACCCCTCCTGCATTGGGGTGACGAATCAGGTCTGCAAGAATTTTTCTTGAATTTTCCTGATCTTCTCCCATTTGAGAGCAGCCATAGGGGTGGGGAAAGGCAATTACTTCGTCTACAGAGCCTTTTAAAAAGATATTTGCCTGTTTAGCAATAGCAGCGGCAACATTATTTACACATCCTACGGTAGGAATTATCCAGATTTCATTGCGGACTCCGGTTGTTCCATCTAAACGCGGATATCCCATAAAGGTTGCAGGAAGCAGGGAAAGCTGATGGGTATCCGGAAACCAATCTGTCACAGCAATATGCCCGGAAACATCAAAAACCGGATGATAGGAATAGTTCAGCAATTCTCCCAGACCGGTTTTTATATTGTGTACATGGACCAAATCACCGGCTTGGATGTTTTCTTTTGCAAATCCAATGGGAGACCCGTATTTGATAATTTTTTCTCCGGCTGCAATGTTAGAAAGTGCGATTTTATGACCGGCAGGAATCTGACAGTTGGCGGTTATCTCAAAAAAATCTTTCGTCTGTAATAAAGTTCCTTGGGCAATTTCCTGTAAAGCTACTGCTACATTGTCTTTGGGATGTATTTTTATGAAAGTCTGCATAAGGCACTCCTCATTCCATTTTTCCTGATATCTTCTAAATAGACAGTAATTCTATCCGTGAGACCTTCCAGTTTCGTTAAATCCTGACCGAAGAAATCCTCTCTTTTTAAAAAGGCTGTTACAAATTCAGAAGTTTCTTTTCTACAGTTGTCTTTAAAAAATTCCAATACAGACATATCGTCTATAATAGGGTATTCTTCTCCATTGCGGTAACCGATTAATGTGCCGTCTTTGATTTCATCACCTTCATAAAAAGCCATTAAAGCGGCAAGAGAAAAAGTAAGACGAATTGGCAATTTTCCATATTTTTCAAAATAGTCTAAAAGGCTGGGAAGGCATCTTGCTCTCCATTTGGAAACAGAGTTTAAGGAGATGGCAAGTAATGCATGTTTGATATAAGGATTACAAAAACGATCAATGACAGCATCTGCAAAATCTTTCAAATCCTGTAAAGGAAGGCTAAGGGTAGGAATCACTTCTTCAAACAAGGTGTGGTTTATGAAATTACGGATATCTTCGTCTTCCATGGATTCTTTTACCATTTCATTTCCGCAAAGGTAAGAAGCCAGTACAAAGGACGTATGAGCACCATTCAAAATACGTACTTTTCTTTGTTTATAAGGCTTTTGATCCGAGGTAAAAATAACAGGAAGAGAAGCTTCTGAAAGGGGAAGTTCCTTGCGGATATCTTTCGGACTTTCAATAACCCATAGACCAAAAGGCTCTCCCGTAACTATTAATCTGTCTTCATAGCCTAAGGTATTCCATTCTTCCTGTTCATTTTCTTTGGGGTAGCCGGTGATAATGCGGTCTACCAGAGTAGAAGTAAAGATACAGGCATTTTCTATCCAAAATTTAAAATCGTCCCCCAGATTCCAAAGGTCAATGAACTGTAAGACACAATGTTTCAGTACCAATCCGTTATCCTCAATTAATTCCACAGGAAGCATAATCAGTCCTTTTTCCGGATTCCCCTGAAAGGTTTTGAATCGGTGATATAAAAATTGGGTTAACTTCCCCGGAAAGGTCTTAGGAGGTGCATCCTCAAAGCGGTCGTTAGCATCAAAGACAATTCCGGCTTCTGTGGTATTAGATACAACAAAACGTAAAGTATCTATGGCGGCCAGGTTCTTATATTTATCATATTCGGTGTAAGAATTTATGGCATCTTTTACGCAGGTAATCTGGCGATGGAAAACTTGCGGCTTTCCATGGGTTAATCCTCTTAAGGAAACCGTGTATTGGCAATCCTGTTCATGGAAGGATTGAAGAGTACCGCGTTTGGTAGATTTTATAAGTACAACACTTCCGTCAAAAAGCTCTTTTTCGTTGGCAATATCAATCATGTAATCAACAAATCCCCGTAAAAAGTTGCCCTGACCGAATTGTACCACTTTCACAGGTCTGTCTTTGGGGTGGGTAAGGGTTGCATTTAAAGTTTTCATATGCTTGTTCCTCCGTTTTTATATTACAGTAAATCAAAATGTAAGTGCTTTCATAAAATGATTTTACTTGAAAGAAAATGTAAAGTCAATAAAGAAAAAAGAGCGAAGAATAAAATAAAAATATTACTTGCTATACAAAAAAATATTGTTTATAATGCAATTAAAATAAAGAATGTAAATGCTTACATAAAATGGACAGATGAGCATGTAGAAACAGTAGGAAGGAGGAATGCTTTGAATATTTATGATGTATCGGAAAAAGCGGGGGTATCCATTGCTACCGTCTCACGTGTGCTGAATGGAAATGCAAATGTAAGCGAAAAAACAAAAGAGAAAGTGTTGGCGGTAATGTCACAGCTGGGATACACTCCTAATGCATTTGCCAGAGGGTTAGGGTTAAATACCATGAAAACCATAGGGGTTATGTGCGCGGATTCTTCTTATCCTTATCAGGCAAAAGCAATTTATTATATAGAGCAAAATCTAAGAGAAGAGGGCTACGATTGTATTTTATGCTGCACCGGGGATGCATTGGAACGGCGGAAAGAATGTATGGAATTGCTGCTTACGAAAAAAGTAGATGGTATCATATTGGTAGGCTCCAGCTTTGTATATGAAAGAAAAATAGAAAACAGATACATTGAAAATGCGGCAAAGCAGATTCCGGTGATGCTTTTGAATGCAGATATGGATGCGGAGAATGTATATTGCATTATTTCAGATGATGTAAAATCCATGGAGGAGGCAGGATGTTTTCTATTAAAGGAAATGGAACAGGTTTTATATTTATATAATGCCAATTCTCACAGTGGAAAACGCAAAATTCAAGGCTTCAAAGAGGCATGTAAAAAGAAGGGAATCACCATAAAGGAAGAACGAATCCGATATTTTGACGGTTATCATGAGGACATTCCCAAAGTGGCTGAAATGCTTCATGAGATTTGGAAAGAAGGGATTCATTTTTCCGGAATTTTATGTTCTGATGATTCTCTTGCCATGGGAGCATTGCGTTTTGCCTGGGAAAAAGGTCTTCAGGTTCCCAAGGATTTGCAGGTTATCGGTTATGGAGATTCCATGCTGGTGAACTGCTGCAATCCGGGTCTGACTTCGGTAGATACTAAGGAAGAGGTTATGTGCAGGCGGCTGACGGATACCTTACTGCAAGTGCTGGAAGGAAAAGAAATGCCCCTGAAACAGGTTTTTCAGGGAAGATTGATTCTTAGGGGAACTACCAGACCATAAATGGAGTTGCCATAAAAGTATTTTGTAAAAAAGCAAAGCTACAATAAAAAAAGCTTTGGAATCGGAATTTTATTACAATTAAATGCAAAAGTAAAGGGGAAAAAGTATGCAGGTAAAAGGAACGTATTTTCAAAATGACAAAGAGCATCCTTTAGTATATGGGGATGTGAATCTTGTGAATCCTAAAAGAAGAAGACTTAGGGGAGAAGAAGAAAGGGAAGGAATTTTAGCTGAGTCCGTTATTGTAGGTTTTTGTGGAACAGACCATGAACTTATGAGAATGGGAAAAGAGGGACTCCTTAATAAGAAATTTCCCGAGGGACAAAAAAGGCTGATTAATGGTCATGAAGGAGTGGTATGGGTGCCAAGTCAGAACCGCTTTGCCATCGTGCTGATCCGTGGGGGAAATGCCTATGACCCTACCAGATACACGGAAGAGGAATCTTATTTTGAATATGGCTGCGATGGGGCAGATGGATTGTTTTCGGATCACAATTATTATCACCCGGATATGCTTCTGCCAATTCCGGAAGGATATGTAAAGGAGGGGAAACTGGCTTTGTCCTTTGCTAAGAAAATGGTATTTCCTGACCCTTACGGCTGTATGGTATTTCAGCTGGAGAGAATGGAAGATATGGGAAGTGCTCATAATTTCCGGGTGGAAATGGCGAAAAATAAATGTAGCGAAGAAGAGGCAAGAAAACTGGCAAAAGAACATCTTTTTGACAGAACTGTGATTTTTGGACTTGGTACTACAGGAATGTTTATTGGGGATTTAATCCGTAAAAATTACCCAGATGCAAATATTGTGTTTGTAGCAAGAAGTGGAGCAGATAGTCCAAAAGTTTCTTTTGCTTTAAAACAGGCAAAAGCGGAGTATGTAAAAAGTGATTTTGAACGGAAAGAAGAACTTGCAGAAGCGATTTGTCAAAAATTAGGCGGTACTGCGACTACCTTTATTGGAACCAGCGGAAGTAATGAGGAACATGAAATTGCTTTTAAGTATGGAGTTCTTGGATGTAATGGAATTTATAACAGTTTTTCTTTGGGACCTGTGGTTTCTTTTGATACCATGCCTTTTGGATTTAAGAATCAGTTGATTTTATCTTCCATTAATTTCCGTCAGGTACATATGGAAAAAGCCATTGAAATTCTGGCAGAAAGTCATTATGACGAAATTGTGGAACTGATAAAGAAAGAGGAATTTATCCAAGATCCCATTGCTGCTTATGAAAACAAAATTTATTGCAAGGGAGCACCTCTGAAAACAGCAGTTGTATGGAATGAAAAATATATAGATTATACCAGATGACAGAAAGCTTAAGACGGATACAAGGCATTTAGTCTGGAACAGGCAAGTAAAAGTTGGGAAAGGATGTTTATATGAAAACAATTTTAATTAAGAAACCCGGTGAAATCGAAGTGTGTGATACCCCTATGCCAAAGGTACAGCCTCAGGAAGCTTTATTGAAAATAGAATATTGTGGTATTTGCGGTGCAGATGTGGCAAGTTATACAGGAAATCAGCCTTTTACCACCTATCCCAGAATCCCGGGACATGAATTTAGCGCTACAATTGTGGAAATTCCTGAAAATAAATACGGACTGAAAGTGGGAGATGTTGTAACAGCAAATCCGTATTTTAATTGTGGCACCTGCTATTCCTGTGAAAGAGGGTTTGTAAATTGTTGTACAGATAACCAGACCATGGGGGTGCAGCGGGATGGAAGTTTTTGCGAATATGTGGCAATGCCTATAGACAGAATTATACCGGGAATGGGACTTTCTGCTAAGGAACTTGCCTTAATTGAGCCCTTTTCCATTAGCTATCATGCCCTGTCCAGAGCCCATATTGAGCCAACGGATAAAGTATTGATTGTGGGGGCAGGCCCCATTGGTCTGTTTGCACTTATCAGTGCCAAGCTTCGCGGTGCGGCCGTTTATGTATCAGATAGGTTAGCAGGGCGCTTGGAGACCGCTTTGGAGTATGGAGCAGATGGCATCATTGATGTGTCAAAAAAAGATTTGATGGAAGCCATGGAGGAAATTACCGAAGGAAAAGGGTTTGATGTCTGTGTGGAGGCTTGCGGATTGTCGGATACCTTCTTAAACTGTATTGACGCGGTTGCTTTTGCCGGAGATGTTATTTTAATTGGAAATGGGAAAAAAGAAACAAATTTCTTACATTCTGTATTGTTAAAAAAAGAATTGAATGTATATGGAAGCCGGAATGCCTATACCAAAGATTTTAAAGCATTAATCAAATTGGTTGCGGGCGGCAAGGTAGATGTCCTGAAAATGGTAAGTGCGGTGTATTCCATGGAAGATGCTCACAAAGCCTTTGAAGCCCTGGTACATAATGATGGAAGTCTGAAAAAAGTTCTGATTGAAATGAAATAAAAACATCTTAAAAAATGAATTTAAATAAGAGAGAAAAAGTAATATGATAATAGATGCACATGTACATTTATGGAAAAAACAGCAGGGCAGACTAAACGGAAAACCTGTAGTAGATATGGGAGGGGGAAAAAGCGATTTTGGCGGAAGTATCCGCCAGATGCTGCCGCCTTACATGACAGATGGTGAAAACACAGCAGAACGGCTTATTGCCAATATGGATTATGCAAGGGTACAGGGAGCTGTCATTACACAGGAATATATTGATGGAAATCAGGATGCATATTTACTGGATTGTAAAGAAAAATATCCCCAAAGACTGCAGATTTGCAGTCTGTATGAGGAAAATGAGGATTACAGACTGGATGGTTTTGACGGTATAAAAATCTGTGGTGGAAGGCTGACGAAGGTTTCGCTTGGGGGAACTCTCAAAGCTGTTTCATGAAGTGGAAGAAAGAGGTATGTTTCTTTCTATTGATATGGCAGATGGTGATGCACAGGTGGATGAACTGCAAAAACTGGCTGAGGAATGCCCAAGTCTTAGAATTGCTATCGGACACTTTGGGATGGTAACGAAAGAGGGATGGCAGAAACAGATTGCCTTGGCATGTAATGAAAATGTATACGTAGAAAGCGGTGGTATTACGTGGCTGTTTCATAAAGAATTTTATCCCTATCCTTCCGCTATAGATGCCATATTGGAAGCTAAAACCATTTGTGGCATGGAAAAACTTATGTGGGGCAGTGATTATCCAAGAACCATGACCGCCATCACCTATCGAATGTCTCAGGATTTTATTACAAAATCTGAAAAATTGAGTGAAAAAGACAAAGAAATGTTTTTAGGAGAAAATGCAAGAAAATTTTATGGCTTTGGTAACTTACCGGAAATTCCATACACCATAAATATGGTGGAGTAAAATAGCGAAATCAGAAGTTTGTAACTACTAAAAAGTTTTTTTAAAAGAAAGAGAGAGTAGAAAGATGTGGCTGGGAGTTGATTACTATCCGGAACAATGGGATTATGAGTTATGGGAACAGGATTTGGAAAATATCTGTGAATTGGGATGCAATGTAATAAGAATCGGAGAATTTGCATGGCATATAATGGAAAGAAAAGAAGGAGAGTATGATTTTTCTTTTTTTGATTGTGTTATAGCAAAAGCAAAAGAAAAAGGACTTAAGGTAATCATGGGTACTCCGACGGCGACGATTCCGGCATGGCTGGCAAAAAAAGAGCCATCAGTTCTTTCTGAGTATGAAAACGGAACAAAGCGGGCTTTTGGAGGACGGCATGTATCTTGTTATAATTCTCCTGTATTATATAAGTATGCAGAAAAGATTATTCGCAGGCAGATAAGTCATTTTAAAGAGGAGAAGACAATCATAGCATGGCAAATAGATAATGAATTAGGTCATGAAGAAAGTGATGTATGTTATTGCAGGGAATGTCAAAGAAAATTTCAGCAATATTTGTGTGATAAATTTCAGGGAAATATCGAAAAATTAAATGAAACTTATGGAACTGTCTTTTGGTCTCAGGAATATAACGATTTTGACGAAATTCCAACGCCCACAGCTACCATTGCTGCCCATAATCCGGCACTTCGACTGGATTGGGAAAGATTCAGGAGTGAAAGTATTGCAGCTTTTGCAAAATTCCAGAAGGAGCTTATCAAAGAAATCCAGCCGGATGCAGTTGTGATTCATGATTTTTCCGGCGGAGGTCTTGAAAAACATGTAGATTATGCAAAGGTTTCGGAAATATTGGATGTGGCAGCTTATAATAATTATCCGGTCTGGGGAGAGCAAAGAGAACCTTTGCGTCCTCATGAAATTGCCTTTGGATTGGATTATATAAGAGGCTTAAAACAGAAGAATTTCTGGATTACGGAAGCAATTATGGGTGCTCAGGGACATGATGTAAGCGGTTATGCCCCAAGACCCAATCAGGCAAAAATGTGGTCTTACCAGGGCTTTGCTCATGGATGCGATTCTATGCTTTATTTTCGATACCGGGGAGCGGTTAAGGGAGCGGAGCAATTCTGTTACGGCATCTTGGATGCGGATAATGTAAAAAGGCGAAAGTTTTATGAAGTGAAGGAGTTCTTTCACACAATCCGACAGTATAAAGCAGCTATGGAAACTCCTATAAAAAGTCAGGTTGCAATTGGGTATGATTACGATTCGCTTGCAGCCTTTCGGATACAGAAACAAAGTTTTCTTTTGGAGTGTTCCAAAGAAATGCAAAAATTTTACAAGCCTTTTTATGATAAAAATGTTTCCGTGGATATTCTTCCGGCAGGAGCTGATATTTCTTCCTATAAGGTGATTATTCTGCCCCAGATGCTGATAACAAAAAAAGAATTTTCTGAGAAAATAAAAGAGTTTGTAAAAGCGGGCGGAACTTTAGTTCTGACCTATCGCAGCGGGGTGAAGGATGTACACAACAATCTGGTGTTTGGAGAAGTGATTCCGGTAGGATACAGTAGCTTTGCAGGTGTCAGTGTGGTGGAAACAGAGAGCCTTCAAAAAGGACAGCAGTTTCCTTTAAAAGGGGCTTCAGCATTGGAAGGAGATTTGACTAAAGGCGGCATTTTCCGTGATATGTTAGAGGTTTCGGATGCAGAAGTTCTTTATTACTATGGAGACAGATTCTATCAGGAGTATGCTGCTGTAACCCGCAAAAAGCAAGGAAAAGGATGGGTATATTATTTTGGCTGCGGTTTAGAGGAAGAAACACTGCAAACACTTTTAAATATGATAATGGTGGAAAACCGGATTGTCACAGAAGAAAGTGAAGAAGGTGTAGAAGTAGTGTATCGCGGTTGTGGAAAAAATAAGGTTCGTATGGTAATGAATCATAATGGCTATGAAGTAAAAGATGGAGAACGTATTTTAGCACCTTATGAAAGTGTGATTCAAAAAATAGAAGAGGCTTAGACTATAAAATAAAGAAGTGGTTCCGGGGGAGGAAAATAGTCCCCCGGATTTTACTATATAATAACCAGTTTTTGTGAAAATTCATTTTGGAAAGAAGTTCTGAATTTATCTGCCGCAACACTTTCATAAATATGAGCAGCCTGTATATCTTTTTGCAGCATAGAAAGAGAAATACCATCCAGTTCACGTACAGAATCTGCTAATTTTGAAATGAAGGGAATAGAGGAAGAACTTTTGATTTCATGCAGCAGAGGCAGTGCATTTTTTCTAAAACCTAAAATTCTTGCATATTGGCCATAACCGGCATTGCGGATGTCTGAAAAATCCTCTTTTCTGATATTCAGTAAAATATGCATCAGACTTCTGCTGATGCGGGTATGTGTCAGTTCTTTTGTTTTTAATAAATCACAGAAAGAATCAAAGGTTTCATAAGCATTTAAGGATTTATAAATTCTATCCGCCAAGTCGGAACTGACATCCAGATAGTCAGTTAAAGAAATGGAATGCTCCAACAAAAGTCTGTATTTTAATAAAAGAGAAAAATCATTGGTAACTACAGGAGCCTTCCTGCCCCAGTTTTCTTTTAGGACTGCCAGACTGCCGGAGGGCATATGGGAAGACAGAATCCCAAAAACATCGTTGTTTTTTTCTGCCATTTCCGCCGTTGTCTTGGAAAAAAAGGAAAGTTCTCTTTTCGTCAGCAGATTCCTGATGGCAGTTGCGGAGGAAAGCATACCTGACTGAGATAAGTCGGTTTCGTGATAATGGTTATCTTTTCTTAAGAGGGTAACAGGGGTTATGGAAGAATGAAAATATTTCAAAGCTCTGCAATATTCGATGCCCAGGATGTTATTAGGGGAATTTAAAAAATCCTGAGATATCGTTGGCAGAAATTCATTTAAAGCACAGGCTCTGGCTTTAGGATAGTTCATGCCTTGTTTTAAAAGAGTTTGCAGTCTGTCTTTGTAATCGGAAGTTTCCTGGGATAAAAAGTCGGCTGTTTTACGTATTTTTTCAATATCCCCGGATTCACTTCCGAAAACTAAAGAATCTACCACGCCCAATTTATCTAAAATAGAAACCGCACCAAAGGCAAATCCTTCAGCTGAGGCAGTAGCAAAGCAGACGGGAAGTTCCAACACTAAATCGGCTCCTTCGTTTAAAGCCTGTCTGGTGCGGGCATACTTATTTAGAATGGCAGGGGTGCCGCGCTGGGTAAAATTCCCGCTCATAAGGACAATCGTGTAATCGGAATCCGTAATTTTTTTTGTTTTTTCCATATGATATTTGTGTCCTTCGTGAAAAGGATTGTATTCAGAAATAATAGATGTTATTTTCATATATAGTACTCCGTTGGAATATGATTTTTTTAATTTATAGTCAGATTTTACTAAAAATACAAATGAAATTCATTGACACTTTTGAATTTAAGATTAAAAGTTCAGGGATGGCTTGTCAATAGAATGACAAAAAATATGTGTGAAATTTTATACAATATTTTTGAAAAACGAATATTGTATACAACGATAAAATTCGTTATAATATGTACATCTGTAGAGATTTATTATGATGTACGGAAAATAGGTACAAAAATTGGGAGGTTTGCTATGGCATACATAGACATTATTAAAGAAAGAGCAAGACAGGATAAAAAAACAATTGTATTACCTGAAACAAATGATAAAAGAACCCTGATTGCAGCTTCACGTATTATTGAAGAAGGAATTGCCAACATTATTATGGTTGGGAATGAAGAAAAGATCATGGATGGTGCACGTTGGTTGGAAGTGGACTTAACAGGGGTAAAAGTTGTTGACCCGAACACCTGTGAAAAATTGGAAGAATACGTTACCTTATTATATGAAACAAGAAAATCCAAAGGTATGACCATGGAGAAGGCAAGAGAAATTTTATTAAGCAATTACCTGACCTTTGGTGTAGTTATGGTAAAAGCAAATGATGCAGACGGAATGGTGGCGGGGGCATGCCATGCAACAGCAGATGTGTTAAGACCATCTCTTCAGATTTTGAAAACAGCTCCGGGGGTAAAACTTGTGTCCGGCTTCTTTATCATGGATGTTCCTGATTGCACTATGGGAGAAAACGGAACCTTCCTTTTTGCAGATTGCGGACTCAATCAGGACCCTACGGCAGAAGAACTTGCTGCCATTGCGGATACTTCTGCAAAGAGTTTTAAACAGCTGGTGGGAGCGAAACCTATTGTTGCTATGTTAAGTCATTCTACGAAAGGAAGTGCAAAGCATCCGTTAGTGGATAAGGTGGTAGAAGCCACCAGAATTGCTCATGAACAGTATCCGGGACTTGCGCTGGATGGAGAGCTACAGACCGATGCGGCACTGGTGCCATCTGTTGCAAAATCCAAAGCTCCGGGAAGTGAAGTGGCAGGAAAAGCAAATGTTTTAATTTTCCCAAATCTGGATTGTGGAAATATTGGTTATAAATTAGTGCAAAGACTGGCGAAAGCAGAAGCCTATGGACCTATGCTTCAGGGAATGTCAAGACCTGTAAATGATTTATCCCGTGGTTGTAGTTATGAAGATATTGTAGGTGTAGTTGCTTTAACAGCCGTACAGGCTCAGTTGGTATAAAATGGGGAGTGAAAGGAGTAAAAAAATGAATGTATTGGTAATCAATTGCGGAAGTTCTTCCTTAAAATTTCAGCTGATTGATGCAGAAAGTGAAAATTTGATTGCAAAGGGATTATGCGAAAGAATTGGAATTGAGGGAAGCAGACTTGTATATACACCTATTGGGGGTGAAAAGGCAATTATGGAAGCCCCTATGCCGGATCATACAAAAGCGATTCAGATGGTATTAGATGCTTTATGTGATGAGAAAATCGGGGTATTAAAGAGTTTGGATGAAATTGGAGCCGTTGGACATCGTTTGGTTCACGGCGGCGAAAAATTTGCCTGCTCGACTGTGATAACAGAGGAAGTAATCGAAGCCATTAAAGAATGCAATGATTTAGCACCGCTTCATAATCCGGCAAACCTAATTGGGATTGATGCCTGCAAAAAACTCATGCCGAATGTTCCTATGGCCGGTATTTTTGATACGGCATTCCACCAGACTATGCCGGAAGAAGCATATTTATATGGCTTGCCATATGAATATTATGAAAAATACAAAGTACGTCGTTATGGATTCCATGGCACCAGCCATTCTTATGTATCTAAGAGAGCGGCAGAAATGTTGGGAAAACCTTATGAAGAATGTAAAGTTATTGTTTGCCATTTAGGAAACGGAGCATCTGTTTCTGCAGTTAAAAATGGAAAATGTGTTGATACTTCCATGGGACTTACTCCCTTAGAAGGTCTGATTATGGGAACCAGATGCGGAGATATGGACCCGGCAATCATAGAGTTTATTGCACACAAAGAAAATAAATCCATTGACGAAATTATGACTGTGTTAAATAAGGAATCCGGTGTATATGGTCTTTCCGGTGGAATGTCTTCTGATTTCAGAGACTTGGAAGATGCATACCTTGACCATAAAGATCCGGTGGCTGCCAGAGCCTTGATGGCATTTTCTTATCGCGTGGCAAAGTATATCGGTTCATATACCGTAGCAATGAATGGCGTAGATGCGATTTGCTTTACAGCAGGTGTTGGAGAAAACAGTCCTATTATTCGAAGTATCATCTGTGAAAATTATCTTGAGTTTATGGGAGTTTCTTTGGATGAAGAAGCAAATAATAAACGTGGTCGGGATATTGTAATTTCCACAAATGAAAGAGGACCTAAGATTATGGTAATTCCTACGAATGAGGAACTTATGATTGCCAGAGAAACTTATGCATTAGTTAAGGATATGTAAGATAAACTCGCAGAGCAGAGATTTTCTACTCTGCGAGTTTACGATATGAGAATAATAAAAACATATATGAATGAAGGAGTCCAGCGATGAATTTGACGGAAATATTCAACCAGCAGAATAAAAAAGAGGAAATGGAAATAAATTTTCCGTTCCGTGAATTTATGGGTGAGGACATTCATAATGAACCCAAATTACTGCTTACATTAAGGAATCAAGGAAAGGGGAAAGCGAGTTTGGAAGGAAAAGCAGAGGTAGAATTTATTCTGCCTTGTGACCGTTGTCTGGAACCGGTAACTGTGAAAGTAGAACTTGATTTTCAACGTGAAGTTGCAGCACCTGAACTTGTAACAGATGAGGAGATAAGAGAAGAGCAGCATTTTGTAAAAGATTATGAGCTGAATCTGGAAGAACTTTTAAAAGAAGAATTGCAGATAAATTGGCCGGGAAAAATTCTTTGTAAAGAAGATTGTAAAGGAATTTGCAAAAAATGTGGTCGGAATCTGAATGAAGGAACTTGCGAATGTGATGATTTTGTGCCGGATGTGCGGTTTGCAAATCTGATGGATATTTTTAAAGAAAGCCAGAATAAATAACAGGGCGTCCTCATTGCCAAAAACAGAAAAATAGTGAAATGGCAAAATTAAGTCAAATTAGATGAAAATTTGCAAAAAGAATGTTGACAAACATAAATCTTATATGTATAATGAGTCAAGTGTGGTACGAATATATACATACCACTAGATATTGAGTTTTAAGGAAATGTTTTTCATTTTCTTCAAATAGAATTGTTGTAAGGAGGTGTAACGATGTCTATTTGTCCAAAAAATAAATCTTCTAAATCTAGAAGAGATAAAAGAAGAGCAAACTGGAAAATGAGTGCTCCTACATTAGTAAAGTGCAGCAAATGTGGTGCTTTAATGATGCCTCATAGAGTTTGTAAAAAGTGTGGTTCTTACAACAAGAAAGAAATCATTGCTGTAGATTAATGAGAATATTAAGTCAGGGATTCTATTGTATCCTTGGCTTTTTTTCTGTTTATTTTACTTGATTTTTATATAGTGGTTTAGTATATTAGGATAGAGACTAGAAGGAAGAGGTCAATAGAAATGGTAAATGTTGCAGTAGATGCCATGGGTGGAGACAATGCACCGGGAGAGATTGTGCAGCAAATGTGGTGCTTTAATGATGCCTCATAGAGTTTGTAAAAAGTGTGGTTCTTACAACAAGAAAGAAATCATTGCTGTAGATTAATGAGAATATTAAGTCAGGGATTCTATTGTATCCTTGGCTTTTTTTCTGTTTATTTTACTTGATTTTTATATAGTGGTTTAGTATATTAGGATAGAGACTAGAAGGAAGAGGTCAATAGAAATGGTAAATGTTGCAGTAGATGCCATGGGTGGAGACAATGCACCGGGAGAGATTGTAAAAGGTGCTGTGGAAGCTGTTTCAGCAAACAAAGAGGTAAAAGTCTACTTAGTGGGAAAAGAAGAACCTGTAAAGGAAGAATTACAGAAATATTCTTATAATGCAAGTCAAATTGAAGTGGTGAATGCCTCAGAGGTAATTGAGATGGCAGAGCCTCCAGTTATGGCAATTAGAAAGAAGAAGGATTCTTCTATTGTGAGAGCAATGCACTTGGTAAAGGATGGAACTTGTGATGCATTTGTATCTGCAGGAAGTTCGGGAGCTGTTCTGGTTGGGGGACAATTGATTGTTGGACGTATTAAAGGGGTAGAAAGACCACCTCTTGCTCCGCTGATTCCGACAGAAACCGGTGCGTCACTTTTGATTGACTGTGGTGCAAATGTGGATGCCAGACCTTCCCATTTAGTACAGTTTGCCAAGATGGGCTCAGTATACATGGAAAGTATTATGGGGATTGAAAATCCGAAAGTTGCCATTGTAAATATCGGTGCAGAAGAAGAAAAAGGAAATGCACTGGTGAAGGAAACTTTTCCTTTGTTGAAGAATACTCCTGAGATAAACTTTATCGGAAGTATAGAAGCCAGGGACATTCCAAAGGGATATGCGGATGTAATCGTTTGTGAAGCCTTTGTTGGAAATGTTATCTTGAAGTTATACGAGGGTGTAGGAGCAACCCTGATTAAAAAAGTAAAACAGGCAATGTTAACAACGACAAGAAGTAAGATAGGAGCGCTTTTAGTGAAGCCGGCTCTTAAGACATGCCTGAAGTCTTTTGATTTGGAAGAATATGGCGGAGCTCCTTTGCTTGGTTTAAAGGGTTTGGTTGTAAAAACTCACGGCAGTTCAAAGTCAGCGGAGATTAAAAATACGATTCTGCAGTGTGTAACCTTTAAAGAGCAGAACATAAATGAAAAAATTAAAAAAGTCATAGCAAAAGAAGAGATGGAATAATTCTTCATGACGCAGAAAGGAACAAAATAATGGAATTTGAAAAATTAAAAAAAGTAATTGCTGAAGTATTAAGTGTGGATCCGGATGAAATCACGTTGGAAACAACATTTACAGATGATTTGGGAGCGGATTCTTTAGATGTTTTTCAGATTATTATGGGCTTAGAGGAAGAATTTGATATTGAAATTGCACCTGAAAAAGCAGAAAACATTACGACAGTAGAAGAAGCGGTTGAGTTGATTAAAAGTGCAATTAATTAAAAGAAAGCATTAACTTGAAAAAAGCCCGTAAGGGCTTTTTCGAGTTCAAACGCTAGTGTAGTAGCAGTTGGTTAATGCCATAGCGTTTGAAGGTGCTTCTAATAAAAAAGTTATAAGAATTGGGTTTTAAATGCAAGAACGAAATTCTTGAAGAAGTATTAGGAGGAAAAATATGGCAACAGGACATGCAATAAAAGAACTGGAGGAAAGAATCGGATATACTTTTCAGAATAAACATCTGTTGAAACAGGCTCTTACTCACAGTTCTTATGCAAATGAACAAAAAATTAAAAAGAATGGTGATTATGAGCGACTGGAATTTTTAGGAGATGCTGTTTTGGAGTTAATTTCCAGTGAATTTCTGTTCAAAGAGCATCCCAATATGCCGGAAGGAAAATTAACAAAATTAAGATCCAGTCTTGTTTGTGAACCGGCATTGGCTCAATGTGCAAAAGAAATTGAACTTGGGTCTTATATGTTATTAGGAAAGGGAGAAGAGGCTACCGGAGGAAGAAAAAGAGATTCTATTACATCAGATGTAATGGAGGCATTGATTGGTGCGTTATATCTGGATGGTGGTTTTCAGGCTGCCCATGATTTTATCCATAAATATATTCTGTCTGATATAGAACATCGAATGTTGTTCTATGACAGTAAAACCATGCTTCAGGAAATGATTCAGACAAGACCAAATCAGGTATTGGAATATAATCTGCTTGATGAAATCGGACCGGACCATGACAAAGAGTTTGTAGTGGAAGCATTACTTAATGGTGAAAGAGTCGGTTTTGGACAAGGGAAAACCAAAAAAAATGCAGAACAAAAAGCTGCATATGAGGCAATTCTTTGCTTAAGAAAAAACAAAGATTATCAATAGAAACGGAAATTAACAAATGTATTTAAAAAGTATAGAGATTCAGGGATTTAAATCCTTTGCAAATAAAATCAATTTTCAATTTCACAATGGGATCACAGCGATTGTAGGTCCTAATGGAAGTGGGAAAAGTAATGTAGCAGATGCAGTCCGTTGGGTTCTGGGAGAACAGAAAATTAAACAGCTTCGTGGTTCTTCCATGCAGGACGTAATTTTTTCCGGAACAGAAATGCGAAAACCTTTAAGTTATGCTTATGTAGCCATTACACTGGATAACA
>CAZSWC010000010.1:0-48122 GCA_964610665.1 uncultured Lachnospiraceae bacterium | reverse complement strand
CAAAAATACCCTGCGCAGTTTCCGGTCTTAAATAAACCGTGTTTTTCGCATCTTCTGTTACCCCCTGAAAAGTCTTAAACATTAAATTAAACTGACGGATATCTGTAAAATTATGTTTTCCACAGGTAGGACATGGAATATTATGTTCTTCGATAAAAGCTTTCATCTGTTCCTGTGTCCAGCCGTCTACACTGCCATCTAATGTAATTTCGTTCTCTGCAGCATAATCTTCAATAATTTTATCCGCACGGAAACGTTCATGACATTCCTTACAGTCCATCAGGGGATCTGAAAATCCTCCTAAATGTCCGCTGGCTACCCAAGTCTGTGGATTCATTAAAATCGCACAATCCACACCTACATTATAGGGATTTTCCATAATAAACTTCTGCCACCATGCTTTTTTTACATTATTCTTTAATTCTACACCAAGATTACCATAGTCCCAGGTATTTGCAAGTCCTCCGTAAATTTCGGAACCGGGATAAACAAATCCTCTGGATTTTGCTAAAGCTACAATTTTTTCCATCGTTTTTTCCATAATCTGCCTCCTAATGCTTCAAACAAAAGTGTCTGTGTTCTCCCATTCAAAGCTTGTATTAGCTACATTATAACTAAGAGTTGATAGTTTTTCAACCATAAAAATGCTGTCACAGCAAGGACAGCATTTCTAGACTTTTTAATTCACGATCTATGTACTTTTGTCTGTATTTTTCAGAAATGAAAATTAACTCTTTTAACACTTCATCACTGACCGTAAATGTATACAATTTTTCCACTTTAGAGGACATAATATAAGAAACTGCATATACTGTTGATTCCTGCCACTTTCCCTCTGCAGGCATTCCCGGAAATTCTCCATTGATGACCAGTGCCTTCATCTCAAACACGCACTGTACCAGTTTCCGGTTCAGACTTTTTACCAAAAGCGCCTTCAAAGACTGGTATAACAGCTTCAGCAATTCTTTTTCATCGTTA
Organism: uncultured Lachnospiraceae bacterium; assembly: GCA_964610665.1. Taxonomy (GTDB): domain Bacteria; phylum Bacillota; class Clostridia; order Lachnospirales; family Lachnospiraceae; genus SFDP01. Next base: position 47,144 of record CAZSWC010000010.1, on the reverse strand, counting down.
TTCTCTCTGGCATAATAATCACATACCTCAAGAAAAAACATTCCATAATAAGCCCCTTCAAAATCTCTCCGCAATTCTTCAAAATAATTCTGAATCCGGGCATCTGTCATTGTATAAGAATTTCTTCCAGGATACAGATGAAATTCCCCGAAGGCAAACAGATTTGTGGCTGCCAGAAGCTTGGAATTCTGCCTTCTTGCCCCTTTCGCAAAGGCCGTTATTTTTCCTCTTTCCTTTGTCAGTAAAACAACCCTTCTGTCGTACTCTCCTACAGGTGTAGAACTAAGTACAATGGCTGTCACATTTACCAAATCCTGCATCCGGCTGTTCTCCCTTGCATTCTTCTTTTTCTCTTAACGTAACCCATTCCTTCCTATCTGATAATCCCTTAAACTGCAAATAATCCTCTATACGTCCTGTTGTCATAAACTGTTTCCAGTAAGCTTCTTCCATAAAAAGTACCCCCTAATCCTGAACTGATGTACCTGATTTTTTTCAAACAAAGTGTAAATCTCTCAAGAATAGGGTTCGCTTTTTTTGACTTTCTATTCGTTATCTTTGGAATTATATCCGAAATTTTTCAACAAAAAGTCACTGTCTCTCCAGTCCTTTTTCACCTTTACCCACAGTTGTAAATTTACCTGACACTCCAACATATTTTCTATTTCCCGGCGGGCCTGTGTTCCGATTTTTTTAAGCATGGCTCCCTGTTTTCCTATAATAATGCCTTTATGACTGTCCTTTTCACAGATAATCGTAGCATCAATACGACAAATATCATGGTTCCATTTCATACCATCAATGGCTACGGCAACACCATGAGGAATTTCTTCATCAATACAGCGAAGCACCTTTTCCCGGATTAATTCCGCCGCAATCTGGCGCTGAGGCTGGTCCGTTACGGTGTCTTCATCATAAAAAGGTTCTCCATAAGGCAGATATTTCATAATACATTCTATCAGAGTATCTGTATTCCTATTCTTTAAGGCTGACACCGGAACCACTTCCGCAAAATCCAGTTCATGGCGATAGGCTTCAATAAACTTTAAGATTTCCTCTTTTTTTACCGTGTCGATTTTATTGATAACTAAAATCACCGGTGTCCTGGTATTTTTCAGCTGTTCAATAATATGCCGTTCTCCTGCACCGATAAAGGTGGTCGGTTCCACCAGCCAGAGAATCACATCCACCTCCGAAATCGTTCTTTTAGCGGCATTTACCATATAATTTCCCAGTTTATTTTTTGCTTTATGAATTCCCGGTGTGTCCAAAAATACAATCTGCCCCCGTTCATCCGTATATACGGTCTGAATCCTGTTTCTGGTAGTCTGCGGCTTATTGGATGTAATGGCAATTTTCTGTCCGATAAGATGATTCATCAACGTAGATTTTCCTACATTTGGTCTTCCAATCAGACTGACAAAACCGGATTTAAATTGTGTATTTGTTGTTTCCATATTTTCCCTCATTTACTCTTTTTTTCTTTCTTTTCTAAAAAGAAGTGTACCAAAAGTACCACTGCCATATTTAAAGAAGATTTTCTACCTTTCCGAATATTTCTTCGTTTTCCTTTATTTTTGCCGATGCTCCTACCACACAGATGCAGTCATCTTTCAAAAAGCTTTCCACATATCCGGCAAGCTGTCTTATGGTTTCTTCATCTGCATTTAACAATTCTTCCCGCTCCTTCTGGAAATCTTCTCTTGTCTGTTTTGTCATATAGGCTGACAAAGACCGAAGCCCTTTCCCCTGAGGTGTCAGTGGTGCATCTAAGTCACTAATGGCACCAATCAGGTACTGGGTCATGGTTCTTTCATCTGCATGGAAATCACGCAGATAACCTACAGCCTCATCATAGACCTTAAGAGTCCTTGCAAGATTTGGGTCCCTGTAAGAAACAAAATAGCAATCTCCATTTTTGGAAAAACCAGACATACAGCCATAGGCACCGCCCTTTACACGAACCTGATTCCACAAATAATCATACCCCATGATTACCTTCAGCATCCTGAGTGCTCCGGTATAAGGAAGTCCTTTTTCTAAAAAGTTTCCGGCTTTTGCCACATACTGTACCTGCCCTGCCGTCATAAATGCCTCATTCTTCTTTTCCGGCACTACCTGAAACTCTGTTTTCTCTTTCTTTTCAGTATACAGTTCCTTAGAAAAACCGGATACTACATCAGCAAATTCTTCATAGGCCTTTCTGCTTCCGGTGAAATCAAACATCAGATTTTCAGACCGGAACAAAGTCTGACAGATGGATTGCAATTTTGCTTTCACTTCTTCTTTTCTGTCTTCAAAATTCTTTTCCATATCATCCACCATACGATACAGGGAAATTCCATTGATTTTTTCCGAAATTGCTGCCGGTTTGCTAAAGTAAGAAGCCGCTCTTCCCATGGCAACCCTGTGACCGGAAGAAGTCATGTCTGACTGCATCTGGGATTTTAATTCTGCAATTATTTCATAAAGACGTTTTTCATCCTCAAACACAGAATGTAACAGCACTTCCTTCGCCAATTCATATGCTGACTGCAACTTAGAATCCAAAGTTTTTACTTTCCACTCAAAATACACCCTGCATTTGGAAAGGTCTGTTGCATCCGTGTATAAATTAACCACAGGAGCCATTCCGCCGGTTTCTATATGAATTTCATTAAATAACTGTTGGAAAGAATAATTATCCGTATCCACCAGTCCTATAATGTGCTTTAAAAGTCCCAGATACTCCAAATCCTCTGTAGAAACTTTACTGGCATCAAACATAAATCTGAAATAGCTGATACCATTGGTAAAAATATCATGATACAGACTTACATTTTCACCAATCTTATTTTCTTCATTATACAGACATTGTGTTTCCTTTTTTATGTCTTCTTTTTCTAAAAGCGGAATACACTTTAATTCTTCCGCAGTATCTTCTTTTTCCTGATATTCCAAAAGTGCAGCTGTATCTGCTGCTATTTTCTTTTTTTCTTCATCTGAAAGTGAGGCTTTATATTTCTGCAATTTTTCATGCAATGCCTTTTCTTTTTCCTCTGCCAGATTTTCCACCGGTTCTACAATTAGAATCGTCTTATGAGGATTCTTTAACAAATACTCCCTGATTAAAGTTTCATAATAATCTGTTTCTATTTTTTCTCTTAAAGATTGAAATGCAGCATCTGCTTCCACATGAAGAAAGGGAAGATTATCGTCATACAACCAACTGTCCAAAATCTGCAGTCCATACATAAGTCCAGCAGGATAGGAACCATAATCTGCTTCCCGATACTTAAATTCATAATAATTTAAAGCCGCTTTTAAGGATTTCTTGTCTATCCCTTGTGTCACAAGCTGCTGTAATTTTTCTTCAATTACCGCAATAAAAGCTTCCTTCTTTTCTAAATCCGTATTCTTGCTTACAATACTAAAATATGGCTGCTTTACACCATTGTCATAAAAACCATAAACGTCTTTTCCGATACCTGCATCCAAAAGAGCCTGTTTCACCACGGCTCCCGGCGCAGAACACAGCACATAATCCAGTATCTGAAATGCCAGATAATGTTCCCTGTTTAAATTGCTCTGCATGGCAATATTATAACTTAAGTACGTATTTTCTTTTAAAGATTCTCCTTCTGAAACCGAATACTGCTTTCTGATTTCTCTTGGCTTGGCAAATGGCACCTGAGTAATTACCTCTGTCTCCATCTTTCGTTCCTCAAAAGAGGATAAATAATTTTCATCTATGAACACAAGTTTTTCTGCCATATCCATATTTCCATACAGATAAATATAACTGTTAGAAGGATGATAATAAGTCTTATGCATTTCAAGATAATGTTCATAAGTAAGTTCTGGAATCCGATCCGGGTCCCCTCCGGACTCTTCACTATAAACGGTATCAGGAAAAAGCGAATTTAAGATTTCCCTTTCCAACACATCATCCGGGGAAGAAAATGCCCCTTTCATTTCATTATAAACCACACCATTTATAGTAAGATCACTGTCCGCATTTTCCATTTCATAATGCCAGCCTTCCTGACGAAAGGTCATGTCATGCTGATAAATATTCGGATAAAACACGGCATCCAGATATACATGCATCAGATTTTGAAAATCTTTGTCATTACAACTTGCCACCGGATACACCGTCTTATCCGGGTATGTCATGGCATTTAAGAAGGTATTTAAAGAACCTTTCGCCAGTTCAATAAAAGGGTCTTTCACCGGGAAATTTTTAGAGCCACACAAAACAGAGTGTTCCAATATATGTGACACACCTGTACTTTCTTTAGGAGTCGTTCGAAAACCAATGTAAAACACTTTATTTTCATCATCGTTTTCCATTAAAACCACTCGTGCTCCTGTTTTTTTATGGCGGCATAGAATAGCCCTGCTCTTTAATTCTTTTATTTCTCTTTTCTCCAACACCTGGTAGGCCGTTACCTCTTCGATTCTCATTCTTTCACACTCATTCCTTCCATCATTTTCAACAAAACATTCAGCCTGTCCTATCTTTGTCCGCCAGTCGCAGGACAAGAGACAGCTTTATCAGTATTTCCCGCTGATATTTTAAATTTTTACTATAGATTCACCCGCAAAAGTCCAAGTTTGGTAATATGCACTTCTTCTACAATGGTTATGTCTTTCTTCTGCATTAATTCTTTACTTTTTAAAATCTCTTCTATTGTATAAGTTTCCCGGTTATACCCTGTCTTTTTTGCTCCCTCTTTTTCCTCTTTCCAGACATAAAGATGAAACTTTGCTTTCATTTCTTTATATATCTGATAAGACATATCTGTTTCTTTCATATAAAAAATATGATTTTCAATTCTGGTGTCTCCCGCCACTTCTTTTAAGAAAAAACGACTGATAAGAGTTTTTAATTTAAAGGGAATCTCATCCAATGCCATTAATTCCTCATAACTGTATTTTGCCCCGATATATAAATTAGTGATATCATGCATTACATATTTATAATCTTTATTTTCCATGTATTTTTATATCTTCTCCTTGGATTTTAAATCAATATCATAAAAGATTTTTCTTATAATAGCTTTTATTTCTTTTCAAAAACTCTCTTATAAAGCATCTGTAAAATACTCAATCTTATTTCCGCTGAAACGAACCGCCTCTTTAATTTCTTCTTCCTCTATTCCTGTCTCTGCAGCTAATTCCTCTATGGTAATCTTTCTGTGCAAAGACTCTGCCAGTTCCTTTGCCAACTCCTGAATATGATTTACTTTTTCAACTACCTGCCTGTCAATCTTTCCGGCTTCCGTGTTTTCCGTAATATACTCTTCCATGGCATCCATGATCATTTTTCCAAGCATGCCATCTACTTCCTCCGGCTCTTCCAGACAGCCCAACATCTCCACTCCGGCTGCCAGTGCCACATTTCCTTCTCCGATTAAATCCTCCAAAAGCACCCCTTGTCCGCTGTATAATTTTGCAATATCCACTACCTGAGGAAGAAAAGCATTCATAATCTTTAATTTTCCTTCTCTTTCTCCTGCAATGGCAGCCATGGAATAAGCTCTTTTTTCTCCATCAGACAGCTGGGGCAATTCCAAAAGAGATTCCAAATATTCTTCCAGATAATCTTTTTCTTCCCGGCTTAACTGTTCTTCTATGTCCACCGGCTCCCCAATTCCAATATTCTTACTTTTTAAATAGGCATATACCGGTTCTAATTGTTCTTTCGTAATCTCTATTTCAGAGAATGTTTCTTCTACCTGTTCTTTGCTTACTACATTTCCCTGCTCTTTTGCCAATTTTTTGATTTCTTCTATCTTTTTTGCAAATACCAGTTCCTTATTCATACTTCACTTTCTACAGTTTCTTTACTGCCTGCTTTCCTTTCCTTTTTTTGAGTTTTCGAATCTTCTCAAATGAATCAGGGTGTCAAAGGTGGTTTCCGGCTTTTGACACCCTGTTTCCAAATTTTTACTGAATTTTTACATGTTCATGGGTAAATAAATGTTCCTGACAATATTCATAGTTTCCATCACATTTAGAACAAAATCTAAATTCTAATTCCGGATTAGTGTCCTCTGTTCTTCCACAAATTGCACATTTATGTTTTGTTATCTTTGCCATTTTTTTCACTTCATGCTGATAAGTCTTTTGCCGATACACCTGCTTCGGCGAAGTATATTTCCGATTTTTTGAATACAGGAAAAAAAGAATAAAATTAAGTAAAGATGCCAGGATTATGATTTTTCCAACTAAATTTGTACTAAATGCTTCCATTACCAACATAAAAGCATACAAAATTCCCAACCATTTTACTTTCATCGGTATAGGAAAAATAATTAGAAGCATTACAATCTGCAAATCCGGAAACGTAGCTGCATAAGCAAGTAAAATAGACATATTGATATAATACGTACTTACAAAAGTACCGATTCCCAATGCATGTATGCCATAGCCGAAATAATAAATCCCATAGGATAAAAAGGCTCCAAGAATGGTAAACAGCATACCGGAAAAAATATATACATTAAAACGGTATGCTCCCCATGTCCTTTCCATATTATTTCCAATGGAATAGTAAAAATACAACATGATCAGTGTAAATAAGATATTGCTGGAAGATGGCGGCACGACAATCCATGTTACCAGTCTCCATATCTGTCCCTGCAGCACTAATGCCGGCTCCAAAGTAAGATAATTAAAGAAGTTCGCATTGATCATCTGAATAATATAACCAAAAGCATAACAGAGTATGAGATACAATGTTAAATTTTGAATTGCATATTTCCCTAATTTTCTTTCCATCTTATCCATTAAATTTTGTTTCATCTTTCCCTCCGAGTTTTAGAACATCTGCATTTTCCTTACTTTTAAGGATATGTAACTTGTTTCTCCAACGGTTACAACTATCATTGTCTGCGGATATCTTTTTGTTTCTTTTTTAGTTTTCTCATTTATTTTAATCCAATGCACTGTCCCATAGCTGCTTCTGGCATACATATTGCTCATTCAGCCACTTCACGGCATCTTCTTTCCCCTCAATGGTCAAAGGAAACTTTTTCCTCTGCTTCTTCTGCTCTGATGTCTTTATATAATTATAAGGCTGGGGCCAAATCACCACCTCCATTTCTTCTCCCATCTTTGCAAGACGGTAACGCATTCCTTTATAACTTCCTGTAAAATCTTCCTTCTTTATATATTGGATAGATATGGTTGCCGAATCTATCATAGGCTGCCTCCATTTTCTAGTACGCTTCTCCTATTCTACAATTCATGACTAAACTGCTACCCTAAATTTTACAATAAGGGCAAAAAGATTGCAACCGCGATTTGTATATGATAAGATGTATTGATATGAAAATGCTGCAAAATAGCAGCAACTAAAACAGAGGGGAAGAAAAATGCCAATTAAAATTCAAAGCGATTTACCTGCAAAAAATATTTTGGAAAACGAAAACATCTTCGTTATGGATGAATATCGTGCACTTCATCAGGACGTAAGACCCTTACAAATTATCATTCTGAACCTGATGCCCATAAAAGAAGACACCGAGCTGCAATTACTGCGTGCCATGAGCAATACTCCCTTACAGGTAGATGTGACCTTTATGAAAATCGAAAGTCATATATCTTCTCACACTTCCAGCAGTCATCTGAATAAATTTTACAATACCTTTGAGGATGTTAAAGATAAAAAGTGGGATGGTATGATTATTACAGGCGCTCCGGTAGAGCAAATGGCATTTGAAGAAGTCGATTACTGGCCGGAATTATGTGAAATTATGGATTGGAGCAAAGAAAGTGTAACTTCCACGTTTCATATCTGTTGGGGCGCTCAAGCCGGACTTTATCATCATTTTGGTTTAAATAAAGTATTACTGGATGCCAAATTATTCGGTGTCTTTGAACACACTGTACTAAACCGAAAAAATCCTTTGGTACGTGGATTTGATGATATATTTTACATTCCCCACAGCAGACATACTGCCATACCGGCCAATGCCATACATAATTGTAAAGAGTTAACCGTACTGGCAGAATCTAAGGAAGCAGGAGTGCTGCTTGCCATGACTGAAGAGGGAAAACAGATTTTTGTCATGGGACACCCGGAGTATGACCGTATGACCTTAAAGAACGAATATTTCCGTGATAAAAACAAAGGTCTTACTATCGAAATTCCTAAAAATTATTTTCCAGATGATGATGATACCCAAAGACCTAAATTACAATGGAGAAGTCACTGCAACAACCTTTATACCAACTGGCTGAATTATTTTGTATATCAGACCACTCCTTACGATTTGGAAACAGGAAAATAAAGAAAAAACCGCAGTTTATCCAAACACTTTGTTAAAACTCATGTTGTTTGTGATAAAATTGCGGTTCTTTCTTTTTTAATATTTCCCTTTGCTCTTTGTTACAGTTTTGCCAAACTTACTCTTGATCACTTTCATTTAGGTACCGGTCTATAAACTCCTGCTCCGTTATAATCTCCACCCCTAATTCCCTTGCTTTTTTATTCTTAGAGGAATTGCTTTTGTCATCATTATTAATCAGTGCGGAGGTTTTCCCGGTGACAGTTCCAGTTACTTTGCCTCCAAGAGATTCTATTCTTTCTTTTAAACTGTTTCTGTTTTCAAACTGTTCCAGACTTCCGGTAATGGCAAAGCTTTTTCCGGCAAGACTTTGATTTTTTTCCTCATAAACTTCGGTTTCTATGGTAAGTTCTTTTTGCAGTCTTTCCATTAAATCCAAGTGTGTTTTTTCTCTAAAATAATCACAAAAAGTTCCTGCGATTACACTTCCTACTCCATCAATCTGACTTAATTCTTCCTCATTAGCCTGTATCAAAGCCTGCAAATCATAACGATATTCCTTACAAATCATTTTCGCATTGGCAAGCCCGATATTGGAAATTCCCAAAGCATAAATAAATTTAGGTAAAGTAACTTTTCTGGCATTTTCCACACTTTTTATTAAATTCTGATAAGACTTTTCTCCGAAGCCTTCCATTTCTTTTATCACTTCTTCGTATCTGTCCAAATGAAAAATATCTGTAAAATCATGCAGGAAACCTTTGGCTATAAATTTTTCCAAGGTTGCTTCGCTTAAGCCTTCTATATTTAGTGCATCCCTACTGACAAACAAAGTAAAAGCCTTTATTTTTTTTGCACTGCATTCGGAATTCATACAATACAAAGATTGCACTTCATTATCCTGCTTTATCTGTGTTTTTCCCCCACAGGCAGGACAACATTCCGGAATCGTAAGATTATCAGACATGGTAAGATTTTCTGCAATCTGTGGAATAATCATATTAGCTTTATATACAGTAATAGTATCCCCAATCCCCAATTTTAGTTTTTTTACAATACTAATATTATGCACAGATGCCCGGCTGACGGTGGTTCCTTCCAGCTCCACAGGTTCAAATATCGCCACCGGATTAATTAGTCCGGTACGACTGGGACTCCATTCAATCTCTAAAAGTGTGGTTTCCCGCATCTCATCTGCCCATTTAAATGCAATGGAATCTCTGGGGAATTTAGCAGTTCTGCCAAGAGATTTTCCATAGACAATATCATTATATATCAGTACAAGTCCATCAGAAGGCACCTCATAGCCGGAAATTTTTTCTTCAAAATATTCTACAGTTTCTAAAATATTTTTCTCATTTACTTTTTTATATTCCACTACTTCAAAGCCCATTTTTTTTAAAAATTCAAATTCTTCCTCCCGATATCCAAACTGGAATGACATATTTCCCGTTTCCTGTATTTTCTCTGCTTTTACTAAAGAAAAAGCAAAAAACCGTACGCGTCGTTCTTTGGTAATTTCATTGTTTAATTGACGAACAGAACCGGAACACAAATTTCTGGGATTCTTATATTTTTCATCTGTGTCTGCAATTTCTTCGTTAATTTTCTTAAAATCTTCATAAGTAATAACTGCTTCTCCTCTTAAAATCAGTCTGCCGTCATAAGGTATACTTAAAGGAAGGTTTACAAAGGTTCGGGCATTGTTTGTTACAACTTCTCCTACCTCTCCATTTCCTCTGGTAACGGCTTTCAAAAGCTTTCCGTTTTCATAAGTTAAAACAATGGTAAGCCCGTCTAACTTCCATGAAAGCAAACCTTCTTTCTCCTTCAGCCATTCCTTTAATTCTTCCCGGTCTTTGGTTTTTTCCAAAGACAACATGGGGCTTTCATGGGTTTCTTTCGGTAATTGTTCTACTGCTTCATAACCTACTGTTATGGTAGGACTTCCTGCAAGAACCGTGCCGGTTTCTTTCTCCAGCTTCATCAGTTCATCATATAACTTATCATATTCGAAATTACTCATAATTTCCCGATCTTCGGCATAATAAGCCTTAGATGCCTCCTGCAATATAGCAATTAAATCTTTCATTCTCTCTATGGCTGTCATGTTTACCTCCTATTTTTACCTAATACACAGCTGTATGAAACTAACAGGATATGGCTATTTCCATATCTCATTATTTTCTTCATATCTGACTTTTGAGTATAGCATTTCCAATTCTTTTTCTGACAATCTCCGGTATTCTCTCGGTCTTAGTTTGCCCAACTCTATATTGGCAATCCGTATCCTCTTTAGCTGTTTTACCTGATATCCCAATTCTTTGCACATCCGTCTTATCTGACGGTTCAATCCTTGTGTCAGGATAATCCTAAATGTATATTTTCCAATATATTCTACTTTACAGGGTCTTGTGGTTTTTTCTAATTCCGGAAGATACACTCCCCCTGCCATTCCTTGTATAAATTCTTCCGTAATCTCTTTATCCACTTTTACCACATATTCTTTTTCATGAAAATTAGCTGCCCGCATCAACCCATTGATTAAATCACCATCGTTGGTCATCAAAAGAAGCCCTTCCGATTCTTTATCCAGTCGTCCGGCATAAGTCACTCTCACAGGATACTTCAAATCCTCTATTACGGTCTTTTTGGCATGTAGGTCTCTTTCCGTACAAGTGACACCAATCGGTTTGTAATATGCTAACACAATTTTTTCTTCCGATGCTGAGATTCTTTTCCCTCTCACTGTCACCTCATCATATCGTCCTACCTTTGTACCGCTTTCTGCCAATTTACCATTGACACAGACAATTCCCTGTTCTACCAGTTTATCTGCCTCTCTTCGGGAGCAAATGCCGGCATCTGCGATATATTTATTAATACGGATTTTCTTTTCAACCATAAGCTTTCATCTCCTGTATCTTTTTTCGTTCAAATATGTTATAGCTAGCCTAAAGAAAGCCCCAGAGGTGATGCTCTGGGGCTTTCAATTTTTGTACCACATGGATACAATCTCATTCTTTATCTAATAGTACTATTTCTTTCCCTTCGCCGCTTTCTTCTCTTCCTTCTTCATCCATTCCAAATGCTGACAACCATAAGAAAGTCTGTCACTGATAATTGCCATGTCATAGATTTTTTCTGCCGTCTCTTCCGGCAGCATCTTGGAACTGATTCTCCATTTCCAGTTATCTCCTACTGTAGATGGAAAATTCATTCTGGCTTCCTTTCCAAGTCCCAACATATCCTGTGCCTGAATAATACAGGTATTTGCACAGCTCATCATGGCAAGACGGATATAATCCCAGTATTTCTGCTCCTGCGGTGTGCCCCCATTATTCAGATATTTTTCTGCAAATTCCTTCGTTTCTTCATCCATGCCGGAGATCCACTGTACCAAAGTTTCATTATCATGAGTTCCGGTATATACAACACAATTTCTGTCATAATTATGCGGAAGATAACTTGATTTTCCGCTAGGATCAAAAGCAAATGCCAAAACCTTCATTCCCGGAAAACCACTGTCTTTCAACAACTGTTCTACGGTTGGTGTTAAAAATCCTAAATCTTCTGCAATAATCTGCTTCTTTCCCAAACGATTTTCAATTGCCTTAAACAACTCCATCCCCGGACCTTTTTCCCAATGCCCTTCTTTGGCAGTCTTTGCATTATAAGGAATGCTGTAATATTCGTCAAACCCTCTAAAATGGTCAATTCGCACTACATCATACATTTTAAAACAGTGCTCTAATCGTTTGCACCACCAGTCAAATCCAGTATACCTGTGATAATTCCAATCATACAATGGATTTCCCCAAAGCTGTCCATCCTCAGAAAATGCATCCGGCGGACAGCCTGCTACTGCCTTTGGATTATTCTGTTCATCTATCTGGAAAAGACTTGGATTTGCCCATACATCTGCCGAATCAAATGCAACATAAATAGGAATATCTCCTACAATTTCTATTTCATTATCGTTGGCATATTTTTTTAATTTTTTCCACTGCCTGTCAAACAGATACTGAATATACTTGTAAAAATCAGCTTCCTCTTTATATGTAGTTCGGTAATAATCCATGGAATAATCCCAACGTTTTCTGATGTCCTCCGCCCATTCATTCCAACAGGCATCGTCAAAACAGGGCTTAATGGCCATATACAAAGCATAATCCTCCAACCATACGGCATTTTCCCTACAGAATCTCTTATACTCTTCTTTTTCTAAAAAATCATCCTTTTCAAATGCTTTTCTTAAAAGCTTCAGACGATATTCCTTCTGGCAGTCATAATCAACCTGACTATTGTCCTTTCCCCAATTTATACTGTCACATTCTTTTCTTGTAAGAAGCCCCTCTTCAATTAATTCCTCTAAATCAATAAAATAAGGATTTCCTGCAAAAGAAGAAATGGACTGGTAAGGCGAATCCCCAAAACCTGTCGGTGTCAGAGGCAGTATCTGCCAGTAGCTTTGTCCTGCTTTCTTCAATATATCAATCCATTCGTATGCTTCCCTGGAAAAACAGCCAATACCATATTTAGAAGGCAGACTGCTTACCGGAAGTAATACGCCACATGCTCTTTTCATTTTCGCGTACCCCTCATATTTCTTATATTTTGTAAATATTAATTAAAAAATCAAACGATACTGTCACATATCCTTTTTTACAATCTCTATGATAATATCATATTTCTATATTTGTCACAATCTTTAGATTATAAAATCTATCTGATAAAGTTCATAGCCTGAAACGCCTCTTTTTGAGGGATTCCATATTTTTCTTTTCCAAGCTCAATGGACTTCATCAAAAATGCCATGTTTCTTGCCAGTGTCCGCATCTGCTGCATTCCTTCCGCATCCTGCAGGGCTTCTCCTGTTTCTCTTCCATGAACACCGTTCCAATACTGACCGGAAGCCACCGGCATGCCGCTAATGGTAAAATATTTATTCAGTTCATCAAAAGTTGAGGACATCCCTCCTCTTCTGGCAGCTACCACACCTGCTCCAACTTTCATGGTCTTATCAAAAGAAGAACTAAAGAATAATCGGTCTAAAAAAGATATCAGAGTGCCGTTGGCAGATGCATAATATACCGGGCTTCCTATAACTAATCCATCTGCCTCTTCAAACTTTGGTGCAATCTCATTTACACAGTCATCAAACACACATTTTCCGGTCTTTGCACAGGAACGGCAGGCAATACAGCCACGGACTGCCTGATTGCCAATATGGCAGATTTCACATTCGATTCCTTCTTCCATAAAGATTTTTTCCATTTCCTTCAGTGCCAGATACGTGTTTCCTTCTTTTCTTGGACTTCCATTAATCATTAATACTTTCATTCTTCATTTTTCCGTTCGCTTATATTCCATATTTCCCGGATAATGGTACCTTCCTACACCGTTTCATCGGACAACTGCTGCAATTCGGTACCATAACTGAATATATACGATACCAGCATCAGAACAAGAAACAAAATGAGAAACCTGCTGTCAAACTCAAAGCTTCTGCCGACCGATATCACATATTCCGAATCTGCCAAATGATACAGATTATAGTATTCAAACTGCAACTTTGCTCCTATCAGTTCCTCTATATTATGATACAAACCATACCCTAATGTCAAATAACCTAATCTTTTAAAATTTACACTTACTTCTTTTGAAAAAGGACTTTTATTTATTATGAGTTTCAAAATCTTACGAATCAGCCTGCAGGAAATGTATAGGACACTCATGCAGGCAATCACTTCCACCGTCAAAAACATTCCATACCACAGATTCACGTTATCCTTCCTGCCACTATTTTTCATCTGTAAAACTACATTTCCCAGCTTAACCTCCACCACTTCAGCCACAGTTACATTTCCCAAAAGGAAAGCGACCCCTGAAATCACCATTCCGCCAATCACTAAAATCCCCAACGTCAGATTCAGCCACTGAAACACCATAAGTAACTTATCTAAAATTCTGGCTGTCTGTTCCATCCTGTTTTTCTTCATCTGCTTCTCCTTCCTCCTCCGGCTGATATTCCAGAATGTCTCCCGGCTGACAGTTTAATGTTTTACAAATGGCTTCCAAAGTAGAAAAACGGATTGCACTGACCTTCCCGGTTTTTAGTTTGGATAAATTCACATTTGACACTCCTACCTTTTGTGACAACTCATTTAAACTCATTTTCCTGTCTGCCATTACCCGGTCTAATCTTGATATAATTGCCATGAACCTGCTCCTTATATTGTTTCATCAGATAATGTCTGCAGCACTGCTCCAAAAAACAACCTCTTACAGGCAAATTCATAAGATGGGATATATTCCGGCACAAACTCCGGCAGTACCTCTACCCGGATACTTCCTATATGAATTGCCAATTCTGTCGTTAAAAAAGAAATTTTACTGCCGGAAAAAATTGAAATCCCCGTATACACTCCTGCCAGCACTGCAAAACCGCTGCCTAAAAGACATACGTAACTCACTACCTTTGCACACTCGTCCATGCGATTTGCTAATCGAACAATTTTTTCCATATGTCCCTCCTTACTTGCATCTGCAAATTCTACTGTTCCTTCTTTATATGTTAAGTATATGTTTTGTATATATGTTTGTCAATATATTTTTAACGTTTATCATTATTTTTTTAATTCTTTGTTGCATTTTCCTTAATAATCGTCTCTTAATTTTTATTGTATACACCTATAGCAAAAAATAGCCGGTTTATCCATGGCATATAACACCACCGATAAACCGGCTTATGTAAATTCAATATATTATCTCAAAAATGTAAATATATCTCCCGCTCCAAGGTAATCTAATATAAATAACTCCTCATCACAAATACGACCTAATAAATTTCTTTGCCCATCTGCTTCCATATCCCTCAAAACAATTTGGAGTTCCCCACGATAATGTGCCAGATTGTCATTTACAATAACAACATCTCCTCTGGTATATTTCTTTTTATCACTTTTTCGTGGTGGAATTTCTTTTCCCTTATATAACATACGTGTCCAACGAGAACGAAGCATATAATTCAGACAATCTCCCAAATCTGCATGAGAAGGAAAATCAAATAAAATTTGCTGTTCTGTTTCATTTAACCCCTCTTCCAGATTTATATGAAAAGGAATTCTTCTGCATTCTCCATAGGGAATAAAATCAGCAATAAATCCAAGTTCCGGTCTCTTTGGTACATCTACATATACCTGCTCCATTACTTTTGCTACTGCTTTAAATTCTGCTTCGCTTGCAAATGCATTTCCTATAATGACTTCATTCACATTTTTCATGGCAATACAATGTTTAATCTGTACTTCCAATGGTAAATTTCGATGTTCTTCTATCGTCGGAAGACCGTCACTGACAGGCCAAGGTCCATGTGTTCCTTTTTCCTGACTGGAAATAAAGATTGCCACCGGAATATTTTTAGGTTTCCAATATTCGTTCAATTTATTAATTGACTCCAGACTTGGTGCCGTATACCTTTCCGGATAGAAATTATGACAAGTAGAAATATTTTCCGGTTTTGCACCATTCTTAATTGCTGTTTCTATTGTATCAATAAACATTGTTGACATTTCAATTTTAATGCCCTCTTCATTATTTATTAAAACAGCATCTCTTTCATCGTTAAAACTGAAATCCATTCTTAAAATATCAATTCCGATTTCCTTAAATACAGATAAATCCCGTTCTGTTGCCTGAAGTTTTTCAAACAATTCACCATTACAATCTCCGGAAACTTTCATATCATATTTATGTGCTACTGCACAGAAATCTTTAAAATACTTAATTATCTCTTCTTTTGTTCCAGGTACAGAAAACATACTGGTAAACACTTTACTGAATCCACACGAAGATGCTTTTTTTAAATATTCATCAATCTGTTCCATACTTTCCTGTTCCGGATACAGGGAAACTCCTAATACAATTTTCTCCATACTTTTCTCCTTTTTTCATTTAATGCTTTCGTTTACACCTGTTTCTGAGTTTCTTCTCCTTTTAGTCCCCAAAAGAACATCATCAGAACCACCACAGCAATGCTTACTGCTCCACCTAGTAATCCATTCACCAAATTAAGAGAACCGCCACCTGCAAAATAACATAACGGCATAGTGAAATTTCCAGAACCTGCCATAGCATATGCTGCAGTACCGGTTATTCCTAAATACAGTCCTCCTGCAAAACCACCTGCAATCTGACATGCAAGTAATCTTTTATATTTAAAAATCAATCCAAAAATTGTTGGTTCCGTTACACCACCTAAAACATTGGTTGCCAGATATCCTGCTGCCATAGATTTTTCTTCTTTACTCTTTAATAAAATCATCGCACCTAAACCAACTCCCCAAGTCGCTGCTGTAAATGCCCACATAGCAGGCATTACATTATACTCTATACCAGTTTCTAAAAATACCGGTAAGAATGCAAAATATACTGCTCCATGCATACCAGTAGTAACTAATAAAATCCATAGACCTCCGATCAATGCTGTACCCAAAAATCCGAATGTGTTACCAAACCATGAAATGGCTGCTGCTACATATCCCGATAAAACAGAACCAATTGGAGCAAGTATGAACAAAGAAAGCGGTAACATAATTAACATAGTAAGTAATGGTACCAAAATAGATTCTAGCATACCCGGTATAAATTTTACTACATATTTATGTACAATACTTAATACCCATACAGATATCAAAATGGGCATCATGGATTGCGAATAACTTACCAATGGCATACTTATGCCAAAAATCTCAAAAACTTCTCCGGCAGATACAATTTCTACCAGACTCGGTGTCACTAAAATACACCCCATATAAATGCCATAAATAGGGTCAATATTTAATTTTTTTGCTGCACTATATCCCAACATTACAGGAAGGAAATAAAACGTTGCTTCATATAAAAAATTTATAAAAATATAAAGATTTGATGTTTCACTATAAAGATTTAAAATACTTGGTCCAAGAATCGTATTGATTGTCATGGCCAAACCTGCTGCAATAATTGCCGGAATACAACCTACCACGGAACCGGAAACATAATTTAAAATTCCATTGCCAATCCCTTTTGCTGTAATTTTTCCTTTTTTGTCTTCTTTATTTTCTGCCATTGCATCCGCTTTAAATGCCCCCAGTCTTGTCACTTCACTATATACATTTTTAACAGTGGGACCTATAATAATTTGTAGCTGGTCTCCAGACCACTGAGCCCCTACCACACCTTGCAAAGACTTAATCTTATCCAAGTCTGCTTTTTCTTTCTTACTCAAATTGAATCTTAATCTGGTCATACAATGTGTACAAAAAGTTACATTTTCTGCCCCGCCTGCATATTCTAAAATATCTTTTGCTAATTCTGCATAATTTTTTTTTGCCATTTTTTTCTCCTCATCTTTATATTTAAACTGCTATTTTATCAGTGCAAGTACTTCATCACCTG
Organism: uncultured Lachnospiraceae bacterium; assembly: GCA_964610665.1. Lineage (GTDB taxonomy): Bacteria > Bacillota > Clostridia > Lachnospirales > Lachnospiraceae > SFDP01. The sequence goes on along the minus strand of CAZSWC010000010.1, from coordinate 29,427 downwards.
CATTTACTTTGCCTTCCGACAATATTTTGACTGTTTCATAATCTGGTGTATTGCATACCACAACCGGAGTAATAACATCATATCCTGCCGCTTTCACATCTTCCAATTCAACAGTAATAAGAAGATCTCCTTTTTTTACTTTATCACCTGCCACAACACTTGCTTTAAAATGTTTTCCCTGCAATTCCACAGTGTCAAGTCCTATATGTACTAATAACTCTGCTCCGCCTTTTGTAGTCATACTAACAGCATGTAATGTATCAAACACCATTTCAATAACACCATCACAAGGAGCATAAAATTTTCCTTCTTCCGGAATTACAGCGAAACCTTTTCCTAAAAGTTCATCTGCAAATGTGCTGTCGTTTACCTGACTAAGTAGAACCGCTTTTCCTTTCACAGGAGAACTAATTATAATTTCTTTTTTCTTAAAAAAATCAAACATATCCTTTTCTCACCTTCTATTCCTTTAAACATACTCTGCGGATATGAATTGCCAAAAACATAATCTCTGCTCCGGAAATACTGCTACCAAATTCCTTTTCAATATATTTAGAAATTTTTTTGCTACATTTATACTCTTTCGGATATTTTCCTTCCATCATTCTGGCAAATTCAATTTCTTCATCCTTCAGCATCTCATGATTATAAAGACGCTGTGTCAAAAATTTCAAATGTGTAACAAACCTTTCATAATGAATCGATTCTTCATCAAAATCTACTTTCATTTCTTTTCTGACTATTTTTAATATTCCCTGTATCAGACTTGTCATGACTAACGTATTTTCTGTTTCCGTATTATATTCTGCATTCACAAAATGTATGGCTATAAATCCTGCTTCATCCTCCGTAAAAGAAGTATTCAGCTTTTCATTTAAAAGTTCGATGGCATACTTTCCCATAAAATATTCCATCCGGTAGAATTTTTTAATTTCCCACAATAATGCATTTTCGAACATCACACCCTGTTCCTGTCTCTGAATGGCAAAATTAATATGGTCTGCCAATGTAACATAAATACTTTGATTTAACTGTACATTTAAATGTTTTTTGGCATGAGCAATAATATCATTCGTAATTTCCATATATTCCAAAGGCATATTCCCGAAAACATCCTGAAATTGTCTGGAAAGTCTTTCGTTTTCAATCCGAAAAATCTTTTCCACTCTGTTTTCATCAATCTTATCTCCTTCTTGCATATGAAAGCCAATGCCTTTTCCCATAACAATAATTTCCTGATGTTCATCATCATTTGCATATATTACATTGTTGTTGATTTTTTTCTTATAATACATACATTCCCCTACTCATGTACCCGACATTTTTTGATTTCTCCGCGGTTGAAATCATTACCTGTTGAAACTAATCTTAGCATAATTTGTTCAGATAATAAAAAAGACCAAATGATACAAATCACCTCTTGATTCGTAACATCTGGTCATGCCTGCCGAACAGTAACAGTCCATTAAAAAAGTCATTTTCTTTACAATCTTAACATTATCATTTTTTATTTATTGTGTCAAGAATTATTGTCTGTTTTTGACTATTTCCTCTAATTTTTGTTACTTCTACATAATTTAACATCATAATATCTAAGCATAATTACCAATACATCTGTTTACTAAATGAATTGATTTAGTTCTTTTTTATTTTTCCAGTTTCCAAATATCCCTGTTATATTCTTCAATGGTTCTGTCAGAAGAAAAATATCCTGCCTTGGCAATGTTTACCAGCATTTTCTTTGCCCAGTTCATTCTGTCTTCATAATCGCTATAAGCCTGTTCCCTTGTTTTTACATAAGCTTCAAAATCCGGGAAGGTCATAAACCAGTCTTTGCTGATAAGTTCATGATGAAGTCTTTCCAAATGCTCCTTAGAGCCGATTTCCCTAAGTCTTTCTCCTACAATAAAGTCTACCGCTTCTTTTAATTTTGGATTTGCTTCATAATAATTTTTAGAAACATAGCTTGCTTCTTCATATCTTTTTACAACCGTATCGCTGTCTTCTCCGAAGATATAAATATTCTCGTCTCCTACCAGTTCATGAATTTCCACATTTGCACCATCCTCCGTACCTAAGGTTACGGCTCCGTTTAACATAAATTTCATATTTCCGGTTCCGCTGGCTTCTTTCGATGCTAAAGAAATCTGCTCTGAAATGTCACAGGCAGGAATCAGGTTTTCTGCCCAGGTAACATTATAATTTTCTACCATAACCACCTGTAAATAAGGACTTACCTCAGGGTCGCTGTTAATCAACTGCTGTAAGCATAAAATCAAATGAATGATATCCTGTGCAATAATGTAGGCAGGTGCTGCCTTTGCTCCAAAAATAACCGTAATGGGTGTGGAAGGTTTCTTTCCTGCTTTGATTTCCAGATATTTTTGAATCACATATAATGCATTGAGCTGTTGTCTCTTATATTCATGAAGTCTCTTAATCTGGATATCAAAAATAGAATTTTCATTAATTTCGATTCCCTGTCTGTCGAAAATTGCCTTTTTCAGTTCTGCCTTTTTATCAGCCTTGATGGCAAGAAGCTTCTTTAAGACTTCTTCGTCATTTACATAGGACATCAAAGCTTCTAATTTTGCAGCATCTTTCTTAAAACCATCACCGATTAAGGAAGTAATATATCCGGTCAGCTGCGGATTGCAGTGAAGCAGCCAACGGCGGAAAGTAATGCCGTTAGTTTTATTGTTAAATTTTTCCGGATATATCTTGTAAAAATGATGAAGTTCGTTATTTTTCAAAATTTCCGTATGCAGAGATGCCACTCCGTTTACACTGGAAGAATAATGAATATCCATATGTGCCATATGCACCCTGTTTTCACTATCAATTACATAAACAGAAGGGTCTTCATATTTTTCTCTTACCTTTTTATCTAATATCTCAATAATGGGCATTAATTGCGGCACTGCCTTTTCAAGATAGGCAACCGGCCATTTTTCCAAAGCTTCTGCAAGAATCGTATGGTTGGTATATGCACAGGTTTTTGTGACGGCTTCCATGGCATCATTCATGTCGATTCCACGTTCTGTCAGTAAACGAATCAATTCCGGTATTACCATACTGGGATGAGTATCGTTAATCTGAATCACGGCATAGTCTGCCAAATCGTATAATTTACATCCCTTTGCCACACATTCATCCAAAATTAACTGTGCTGCATTTGATACCATAAAATACTGCTGATAAATTCTTAAAATACGACCTGCATCATCGCTGTCATCCGGGTAAAGGAACAGAGTCAGATTCTTCTCAATGGCTTCTTTATCAAAATCAATTCCTTCTCCCACAATACTCTCATCCACACTTTCCACATCAAACAAATGAAGCTTATTTGTGGTATTATCATATCCTGTTACGTCAATGTCATACATTCTGGAAACCACTTCTGTGTTACCAAATTTTACTTTGTAAGAAGTCTCGGTTTTAGTCAGCCAGTCAGCATTTGTCATCCATGGGTCAGGAATCGTGGTCTGTAAATTGTTTTTAAACACCTGCTTAAATAACCCAAAATGATAATTTAAACCAACTCCGTCACCATTCAGTCCAAGAGTTGCAATAGAATCCAAAAAGCAGGCTGCCAGTCTTCCCAATCCACCGTTTCCAAGAGAGGGTTCCTTTTCAAATTCTTCAATTTCACAAAGGTCTTTTCCGTTCTCTGCCAGTTCTCTTTTTATATCTTCATAAATTCCCAGATTAATCAGATTGTTGGATAACAGTTTTCCAATCAGAAATTCTGCGGAAATATAATATAATTTCTTTTTTGAATTTTTATGGGGTTTTTCTTCTGCCATTTTCTTTACTAACATAAGCAGTCCGCAGTAAAGCTCTTCATTACTGCACTCTGAAATTTTTTTCCCATACTGTGTTTTCATTATCTCTGCAAGCATCTTATAACCTCCAAATATCCTATCATTTTAAGCATTTACGAAACTCATTTTTTGACTGTTTCCTCCAAAAAGAATAACTTTACACATAAAAGTTCTGCTTCCACATTCCTAACAGGCTCTGCTTTACATTTTCAAGTTTCGAAATTGACTATAGATTTCTTTTGTCAAATACATTATACTATTTTTTATCTTGTATTTATTGCATAAAGCTTTCCTATTTTTGCACAAAACTATCTTTTTTTAATTTAAAAAGCCTGTAATCTGTGATATAACCGCTTATATCCATACTACCAAAAGGAGTTAAAATGAAATCAGGGCAATATGAAATTTATCACGAAACCAAACAGCATACTTCAGAAGATTTTCCATACAACACCTATTTATGCTCCATTCCTTTAGACTTTCGCCAGGTAAAGCTCCACTGGCATGATGAAATTGAAATCATCGTTATCAAAAAAGGATGTGGTCTGATTAGTGTGGATTTAATCACATATGCGGTAAAAGCAGGTGACATAATTCCTGTTTTTTCCGGTCAGCTTCATTCCATCCTTCAAAAGGGGCATGAAAGCATGGAATACGAAAATATTTTATTCAAAACAAGTCTTTTAAAAAGCTCCGGTTATGATTTGTGCTATGAAAAATTTTTATCTCCCCTGTTGTCCGGTGAATTAAAGCTCTATCCCGTGATAAATCCGTCTTTGAAAAACTATGAAGAAATTGCAGATTTTATTGCCCAGATAGACTGTCTGTGTGACCAGCATCCTTTTGCATATCAGCTGGCAGTGAAGGGATATCTTTTTCAGATTTTTTTCACTCTGGTTTCTGACTGCGGTCAAAACAACCTGCCTTCCATTCATCAGAAATCTCTGGAGAAAATAAAAGCAATCCTTACTTACATTTCCGAAAATTATAAACGGGAAATCACCATTGAGGAAATTTCCCGCTTTTGTCATTACAGTAAATCTTACTTTATGAAATTTTTCAAAGAAATCATGGGAACAAGCTTCATTCAATATCTCAATGACTATCGGCTGGATACTGCAGCCAGACTGCTTTTGGAAACCTCCGATAATGTTATGACCATCGCGTTAGACTCCGGATTTGAAAATCTTTCTTATTTTAATCGAAGCTTCAAAAAAAAGTTCGGTGTCACACCGGGAAAATACAGAACCAAAGTTATCTAGCCTGCTTTTGCAGATTTGCAAACCGTTCCTCTACTTCCCTCTGCATCCGCTGCACAACCTCTCTATATTTTTCGTTTTCAAGATGTCTGGTTCTTCCCATCATGGCAAGCCAGTCTATAACCGGAATTTTCTTTCCTGCAGCCTTAGGGTCGAAGGAAAGTTTCGTAACCCCATTCTCAATTTCGTAAAGTGGAAAATAACAGCTGTTAACTGCCCCTTCTATAACCTTTCGTTCCGTGGACGGCTTATCATTCCAATTTAAAGGACAAGCGGAAATCGCTTTTATATAGGCAGTACCTACGTTTTTGGCATAATAAGCTGCCTTGGCTGCTTTCTTCATAAAATCCACAGGATGAGACTCTGCTGCCGTAGCCACATAGGGAATCCCGGCAGCCGCCATAAGCTTTGGCATATCTTTATGAAAGAAAGTCTTTCCATACTGTTCTTTTCCTACATGGGAAGTCGAACTCTTAGCGCCTAAAGGTGTGGAATAGGAAAGCTGATATCCGGTATTCATATATCCCCCATTATCATATTCAAAAATCAATAGCCGATGTCCCCTTAAGGCCGTTCCCAAAGCCGAACCCATTCCGATATCCAGTCCTCCGTCACCACTGACCATAATAAAGATAATGTCTCCTTTGGGAATCTCTCCCTTTTCCTGTTTTCTGTAACAGATTTCTGCCACCCCGCTTAAGGTTGCTGCCCCATTTTGAAACAAATTGTGAATATAAGGAACCCGGAAACTGGTTCTAGGGTAGGCGGTGGTTACAATCATGGCACAGCCTGTCTGAAATAAAAACACCACCGGGTCTTCAATCCCCCGAAGAAGGAGATTCAAATTTACCAAGATACCACACCCCGGGCAGGCACCATGACCCGGTACGATTCTAGCCGGCATAGCGGTTACGGAATTTAAATCTGCCCCCAAAACCTTTCTGCTTTTTCCCTTTTCCTCTAGTTCATCCCCTTCTTCCACCTTCGTTGCATGGATTCTGGTCATTTCTCTAGTTACCGGTGCAAACAGGGGTTCTTCCTTTTCTGCAAACACTTCTCCGGGTGTCACACCATAATAAGAAAATTCCGGTTTCTTATCATCCTCTGCAAATGCAAGCATGTTTTTTGCATCTTCTGCAAAGAAATCCTTCCCTCCAAGTCCATACACCAGACTCTTGATTTTTATACTGCTGCCGCATTTTTGCATGGCAGCACGTACTTCTAAAGACAGATTTCCTCCTCCTGCTCCGTAGCTGTCCTGCCGGTCTGCCACCAAAAGAGTTTTACAGTTCTGCAAATACTCTCCCATTTCTTTTGCCGGGAAAGGGCGAAGTACATGAAGGGTAGCGGCACCAACCTTTTTCCCATTTTTCCGCATTTCTTCTACCACATCTATAGACGTATCGTAAGAAGACCCCAACAGCATTAAGACACTCTCCGCATCCTGACATCCAACTCCTTCTATTTTGCCGTAATTCCTTCCTGAAAGTTCTCCAAAGGAAGCAAATAATTTAGGAAGCAATGCCTCTGCTTCTTCCATTGCCAAATGAAGCTGATAACGATTGTTCATCAAATCCGGCTCATTCATATAGGAACCTACCGTAATGGGATGTTCCAAATCCAGAAAAGGATATTTCTCCCGTTTTTCTCCTACAAATGCTTTCACAGTCTCATCTGCTTCAAAACAAAAACATCGGCATTTCTGATGGCTGGTAAAAAATCCATCATAAGCAACTACCACCGGAAGCCGGACTGTTTCTGCCAATTTTAAGGCTATGATATTAAAGTCATATACCTGCTGCACTGTACTGGCAAACAAAATAGGCCATCCGGCATTTAACAAATACATAATGTCACTGTGATCGCCCTTAATGGACAAAGGACCGGAAACCGTTCTGCAGACTACATTCATTACCATGGGATATCTGGTTCCCGACTGCACTGGAAATTGCTCCAGAGCATATAAAAGTCCATTTGCACTGGTGGCATTTACCACCCTTCCTCCTGCCACAGCTGCTCCATAACAGATGCCCGCCGCACTGTGTTCTCCTTCTGCCGCCACCATGACCAAATCAGTTTCTCCATTAGCACGCATAATATCCAGATTTTCTGCAATCTGAGTAGAAGGCGTTATGGGATAATAGCCCATTAAATCATACCCTATCTGTTTGATAGCCAATGCTGCCATTTCATTTCCTGAGGCATATTTCATAACTTGTTTTTCCACTATACTTCTCCCCCTTCCATTCTCTTTTCCGTCAAAAATGACTCTGATGTGATATAACCGTCCGCCCCTGCTTTTTTATAGTATTTTGGCAATCGCAGTAATTCCTGATTGGGTAAAAAATGCTCCTTGTTTTCATGGTCTGCCTCTTTACCCAAAACCAATGCATTTACAGGGCAAACCTCCACACACCTGAGACACCCTTTACAGTGGTAATAGTCCAGACCCTGATTAATCATCTTCTCTTTTCCCTGAAAGGTTCCTTTTTTAAATTGAAATACCATATCCGGGCAGGCAGAAAAACACAACCCACAATTAATACATTTTTTTTTCAAAAATATAGGAATATACCCTTGTCTCGAAGGAGATAAATCAGCGATTATGGTACTTCCGATGTTGGGGTTGATACCCCCTTCCGGTGCCGTAAGATATCCCCATTGCTGTGATTTTTCTTTCATTTTCTCCTGTGCCGTTTCTTCAAAGGTGCTGGCTGCTTCTTTGCTGCTTACTGCCTTTCCCTTTAATTTTGTTACTTTCCCAAAGCCGTTTCTCATGCCCTCCAGATTCTGTTCAAGACTTGCGGGATACTTCTTTCCCAGAGTATCTTTACAAATCTGTTCTCCCGCCTTGGGACTTTCCAGACCCATAATTTTCAAAGCAGCCCCCAACATTACTACGTTAATGCGGGAATGGGTTTCCATGGCGATTTTTTGTGCTTCCAGTCCGTAGATTTCTCCTATACAGGAAGGAACTTCTTCTTCCCATCTTTCCGTTTTTTCACCCTGCCCTGATTCCAAAGCAAGAATTACCTTGGTATCCTTACTGCAGCCTTTCCATACGGAGGCATCTTTTAACAGTGCCTGATGAAAAATAATCAATACATCCGGTTCTATGACCGGTGAATGCAGACGAATTTCCTTTTCCGGTTCACAAAATCTTACATATCCTTTTACAGGCGTCCCTGTTTTTTCCGAGCCATAACTGGAAAAATTACTGCTGTTTACACCCAGATATTTTATTCCAAGCTCCCCTAACATTTTGGCACATAAATTTGCCCCTAATCCGCCAATACTTTCTAAACGGATTTCATAATATTCCTTTTTGTTTTGTAATAGTATCTGCATGATTTTCCTTTCTTCTCATTTTGCCTTATTTTAATTAGATTCCTTCTCCTTTTTATTTTTAACGTTCTCTTATTTTTTATGCCTGCATCTTTTGATTTAAATTCTGTTCTTTTCAAAAAAAGAGCACGCTTTTTTTGCGTGCTCTTTTTGCGGCTTTGAGACAAGGTCAGATTATGACTCTTCAAATCTTTGTCTGCCTTCACCTTTATTTTATCATTAATAGCTTTTATCACATTTCTTTCTGCCTATATCTGATAACTGCTTTTATCACAAAGCAGATGAACAATACGACGAAAGCAAATGCTCCATACATCAAAATACTGGTATACCAAGGGGCTGACTGCGGAACATACATATCAGGATGTCTTCTATAATCCAAACATCTCCATATGCAATGTCCGGCAAATATACTCACAGCAGACACGATAAAATTATTTACCATTTGATTAAGTCTTTTCATATAGTCACACTCCTTCGTAATTTTCTATGGTATTGCAGTTGTTATGCATTTTCCATGGAAGCAACGGTTTCCATAGTATCCTTCACCGGAACAAGGGCAGGTCCGCTTCCGGCACATTCCGTATTATCAGCAATCTCCGTCGGGTCTTGGGGTGCTTCTTTTTCTTCCTCTTCCCACAGGGAGTCATATTCTTCCCATTCTTTTTGCCGCATCATGGCACCCATATTCTTGGCAGCCTGATATAACTCGGTACTGTACTCCATCAGCTTCTTTTCATCCTCCGGGGGCACAATACCGCCTTTCATCAGCCTTCTGGCAACTTCCATAATCTTTCCCAAATCTTCCACATATTCTCCCATGGCTTCGCCCTGCTGCTTGGCAGATTCCATGTTGGCTATAGCGGTCCACTGCTCCATTATCTTATCCATGTATTCCTGATATTCATCTCTTTTTTCATTTACTTTTTCCATGGTAAGCTCTAAGGTTGCTGCTTCATTGGCATAAATGATATGTCCGTCCTTTTCTGTATTCATCTTTTCTTCCAGTTCTTTTTTCTGTTTCGATAAAAGATGGTACTGTTCATTATAAGATTTTATCTGGGTTCTATATGTTTGTCTTGCTTCTGAAATTTTCATATTATCACATTCCTTTGTCAACACCATTTACATCTATGTACTCTTAATATCGGCTTTTTTTCAGATTTTCTATACCCATTCCTGTGTAGTTTTAATTCAAAAATTCATCAAAGTCCGTTCTTTCAGCTTCTGCATAAAAGCTTTGGAAATTCAGACTCCTTTATCTCCCCATTCTAGTGAGCCTCTGCCAGATATTCCTCCAAAGTTATCCCATGCTCCATAATATAAGCTGCCGCTTCTACACCTACATAACGATAATGCCATGATTCATAACTGATATGAGTAATCTCCTCTTTTCCTTCCGGATATCTTAAGATAAAGCCATATTCAGCACAATGTTCATGAAGCCATAAAGTCTCCGGTGTACTTGCCTGTCCCGCATCCAGCATTTGGTAACTCAATGCAACAATATCAAAAGCAAGGCCGGTAGAATGTTCACTGTGTCCCGGAGGCATGGTCCAACGTGCTACCTCTTCATATGCTTCTTCATAGGAAAGCCCTTTGTTCATTTCAGCTTCCACATCTTCATTAAAAAGTTTTTTCTGTTTTTCCACATCTCGATAAGAAGAACAGATTTCAAAAGCCAGCCCCTCTTTTCTTCCTGCCGAAAGCATATCATTTAATGGCTGATATGCCTCTTTTGCTGCCCGATTTACCTTATCATACATAGTCAATAACTCTACTTCGTATTCTTCCGGCAAAGGATGCTCCTTGTTTACTAAAATCAATGTATCAATTACATATGGTTCTTCTGTCGCTTCCTCTGCCTCATTCGCTGTTTCATCCGTTGTATCTGTTTTTTCCTTTTCTTCAAATACCTCAGCTTCCTTCTCACTTTCCTCAGTCAGAACAATCTCATTCCCTGGTTCTGACAGTTGAAAACTATCTTTTGCAATATTTTCACCAACTTTGATACCTATATGAAAAACACCCATAGCCAAAAAAACTAATATTATAACAAACAATGTCCTTTTTACCCAGGGTTTTAACCTCATTTTCCGCTTCATCTGCAAATTCCTTTCTTTTATATTTCCTTCTTAATAATAGATAGATTTTTCCTTCCCGTCTACTAAAAAATAAAAAAACTGTCACATAAAAATATCTTGCAAATGTGACAGTCTTTTTTATTTTAATTTCATTAATAAATATAACTTCTTGTTTCGATTTACAACTTAAATCTTTTTACAACAGCATCCAGATTATCTGCTATCTCCTGCTGTTTCATAGACATATCTCTGACATCTTCTACCATTTCTGAAACGTCATCTACAGAATTCATGATTTTGCTTCCTGTCTGGGCCGTATCCTGTGCTGCTTCCGCAATATTTTCAATTGCCTTTGTCATTTCATCCATAATCTTTTCCACATCATTTGACATTTTGGATACCCTGTCTGAAATATTTGCAAAAAATTCTGCATCTTTTCCATACTGTCCTGCCGTCTCCACAAATAAATTATAATCCGGTGTTACAGTATCCTGCAAAAATGACAGCATTCCCTTAGAATCACCGGACAGCTGTTGAAATGCATCCTGTACCTGTCCAATAATAGTCTGGATATTTCCTACTGTATTTGCAGTTTCTCCTGCAAGCTTTCCAATTTCATCAGCAACAACAGCAAATCCTCTTCCCTGTTCGCCGGCTCTTGCCGCTTCAATAGAGGCATTCAACGAAAGCAGGTTAATCTGCTCTGCAATTCCCGCTATCACATTTGCCATTTGTCCGATATTTTCCACTACTCTGGCATTCTCAATGCTGCTGTCCAGCTGCCGTTCAAACTGTACCGAAAGCTGGGTTGCAGATTCATAAGATTTTCTGCTTGTCTCTTCTACAGATACAGCACGCTTCTTGATATCCTGTGATATCTTCATTGCCTCTTCTGTTTCTGATGCAAGAACACCTACCGAGGAATTTACCTCATCTGCACTGGCATTTACTTCTTCTGTAGCTGCACTGGCGGCCATCATGGCATCATTAATCTGTGACATATATGTCTGAATTTCTTTAAACTCTTCCAACAATCTGCCGGAAGATGTTTTCAAATGAATACTGGAATCCGCAATTTCTTCGGAATGCTCTGAAATATTTCTGATAACATCCTTATTTCCCATATACATATCGTTCAGGGAATTTCCCATTGTGCCAAGTTCATCTTTGGATTTCACATCTAATGTATCGATTGTAAAATCTCCCTGTGCCAGATTCTGTGCAAATACCTGTACACGTTTTATATTTTTAGCAATGGAAGATACCTGTAAAAGTACAATAATACAACAAACTGCCAATGCTGCCACTGCAACACTGCAAAGTTTATACACCAACTGCACTGTAGGCTGTAATAACTCTGCCTGAGGCATCTGAATCACAATATGCCAACCAGTGGAGGAAATAGAATCATAATACAAATTATATGCAGTACCATCCAACGCCTGATAAAAAGTCTCTCCTTTTTCCGTTGTTACCATGGTACTTCCTGCATTTGCTAATGAACTGTTTTCGTCCTCTAACACAGACTGATTATTCGTTATCTTTTCACTTTCTACACCGGCAAGGTAAACTCCACTGTTTGATAAAAGAAATGCCCTTCCGCCTTCTCCAATCTGAATGTCTGAAATTACCTTCTCAATGGAAGACAATTCCACATCCACTGTTACACATCCGATATATTTGGTTCCATCATACACAGGCATGGTACAACTGGACATAATAGTATTCGATGTAGCATCAAAATAAGGATCCGTGATTACTGGTTCCGTCCCGCCTTTTGCCAGAGTATAATACTCCTGTGAAAAATAGTCATAGTCAGCATTGCTGTAATCATAAGTTGTTGAAATCTTATCGCCATCCTTAAAAATGTATGGCCCCACATAACGTTCCCCGGTATCATATACATAAGGCTCAAACCAGATACCACTTCCCAGTACCATATCATTATCCTGAATAATGGTTGCCAGCATACTTTCATACTGGGATAATTCCATGTCCTTATATGTAGTCCCCACCGTACGGGATATCGTCATTGCCATAATCTGTACAGAATTCAGATATTCCTCAATACTTCCTGCCTCTGCCTCCAACGTTGCTGCCATCTTCTCACTAATTTGTTCGTTCATAATTTCAGCACACGAATATGCAGAAATTATCGTAAGTGCTGCCATAGCAATAATAATCGCCGGAAGAAGTGTTACTAACATTTTCGTTCGAATTCTTTTAAATTTCATTTGTACATTCCCCCATGTAGTTTTCTCTTCTATTAGCATCCATTCTACATCAGCAGTCCGTTCAAATCAAGTATAATCCCTTTTTAATTCAATAATCCCAATTTCTTTAATGCATATGAAATTCCATCTTCTTTGATATCTTTGGTTACGAAATCAGCCCGTTCTTTTAGCTCCTCTGATGCATTTCCCATAGCCACTCCGATTCCGGCAAAGGAAAGCATATCCAAGTCATTGGGTCCATCCCCAAAAGCAATCGTATCTTCTGCTTTCATTCCCTGATATTCTATATATTTCTGCATCCCAAAGGATTTGTTAATGTCTTTACAGGTAATTTCTCCATTTCCCACATTTCTGGGACCAAAGCTTGCTGGCGTGAAATCAAACAAATGTCCCAGTTCGCCGGCAAATGCTTCTACGGTTTTCTCGGCACACAAATAAAAATATTTTCTTATATTCCCATATTCTTCCATATGTTCCGTAAAAACCGCATTTCCAAGCAATATTTTTATTTTTTCCTCACTGCTTACTTCCTTTTTCAAAAATCCTACAATATCCTGATAATTCTTTTCCGAAAGTATGGTTTCTCTATCTGTCTGTCCTACTAAAATGCCATTTGCTTTCTGTACTGCCTCCCGTACAAGTCTGGCATCCTCTTTCGGTACCACATGTTCATAGATTACTTTCCCATTATAACTTACATAAGCACCTGTGGCTGCCACAATTACCGGAAAACTTTCCAATATCCAGTCTGGAATCTGATACTTGGCCCTTCCGGTACAAATGGCAATCTGATGTCCCTTTTCTACGAGATTATGCAATGCCTGCTTTGTGGAGTCGGAAATGTAAGCTCCTTCTTCCACTAAAGTTCCATCAATATCAAAAAATATCGTTTTCTTTGTCATCTCTTTTTCCTTTGTTGGACAACTTCTTTTATTCTGCTTCTGTCATAAGAATTTGAGTATTTAATGTTATATTCTTTGCGGAAAAAGATATTACATTTTTCAGATTGTCTGTATTGGTAACTACAATAGGAGTTACTACAGAAAATCCCTGCTCTTTAATATATTTCTCATCAAATTCCAGAAGAAGCTGTCCTCTTTTCACAAAGTCTCCTTCCTTTACCTTTGGTGAAAAACCTTTTCCCTGCAGTTTTACCGTATCCATACCTATGTGAATAAGAATATCCGCTCCATTTTTAGCCGTAATCCCCAAGGCATGTCCTGTCGGAAATAATGTTGTTATGGTGCCGTCACAAGGCGCATACACTTTTCCATCTTTAGGAATAACAGCAACCCCTTTTCCCATAGCCAGAGAAGAAAACACCTCATCTTCAACCTGTTCTAACGGCAGCATTTCCCCTTCCAGGGGTGCATAGACTTCTGCTGTTTTTTCTGTCATGGGAATCTTCTTTTCTTTTTTCTCAGACAAAGCCGCTGTTCCCTCTATCTTTCCATTTTTCTCCCAGATACCATACATAATCCAGCAGGCAATAAAAGATACCACCATGGCAATCATAACACCAATAATTGCACAAGTAAAGTTACTCATGGAAAAACCAAGTTCCATAGCTTCTGCAGTAGGAAGATACACCGGCAACACAAGTAATCCCGGAGAACCTGCACCAAATCTTTCTACACCGGTTAATCCCAGAAACAAACCGCCAACGCCTCCTCCAATCATGGCAGCATAAAGAGGAAATGTATATTTTAAATTTATACCATACAATACCGGTTCCGTGATTCCTAATATTCCTGTAAGTCCTGCAGAAGATGCCAGCTGTTTTACTTCTCCATCTTTGCTTCTTACTGCCACCGCCAAACCGGCTGCTCCCTGTGCCGTATTGGATACCAGCATACCGGGACCTACCACAGCATCATGTCCCACAGTTGCCAGATTGTTGGTTCCAATAGGAATCAGACCATAATGGGTTCCTGTCATCACCAGAAGCGGTGAAAATACGCCTACCACTGTAGGTACAAGCCAAGGAGATACGGATTTCAGCCATGTAAAGAAAATCTGAATCAAATCCGATACCCATGCACCAATAGGTCCCAGTGCACTAATAGTAACAATTCCTCCAATCAGCAAACTAAAAAATGGTACAAAAAAGAATTTCACTGCTTTTGGACAGTATTTTTGTACAAAATGTTCCACATAAGACATAAACCATACCCCTAAAATAATAGGAATCACGGATGAGGTGTAGGTAGCCTTTGTAATTGGAAGAAATCCAAACATAAGAACTGCTTCTTCCCCTCCTAATAAGGAAAGGAACCCGGGATATACTAAAAATCCTGCCAATGCCATTGCCGTTCCCTGATTGCATCTGAATTTTTTTGCGCATGACTGAGCAAGTAAAACAGGCAGAAAATAGAATGCCGAATCGGACAATGCGCTTAATATCGTATACGTCTGAGAAGTATTTGAAATCCAATGAAAAGTAGTGCAAAGAGCTAAGATTGCCTTTAAAAGCCCCGCACCGGTAATGGCTGGAATTACCGGCTGAAAAATACTTGCAATACTTTCCAACACCTTACTAAAATAAGAACGCTTATCTTCCATCTGTGTTTTCGAATCCTCTATGGCTTCACTTGCCGTAAATCCACCCATGGCAATCACTTCCTGATATACCTGCGGTACATCCGTACCTATTAC
Source organism: uncultured Lachnospiraceae bacterium (assembly GCA_964610665.1). Classification (GTDB taxonomy): domain Bacteria; phylum Bacillota; class Clostridia; order Lachnospirales; family Lachnospiraceae; genus SFDP01. The sequence continues at coordinate 14,026 of CAZSWC010000010.1, read as the reverse complement.
AAGCTGATACTGACCTCCCGCATTTACTACTTTTAAAATTCCTTTTGTTTTTGTAAGTACCTCTGTATTTGCTTTTTGAGCATCAAGAAGGGTAAATCTTAATCTGGTTGCGCAATGTACAACAGATTTTACATTTGCTTTTCCACCAATGTTTTCCAAAATCGTAGATGCTAATTCTTTGTAATTCATTTTCTTTTTCTCCTTTTTTATTTTCTGTCATGCCCGGCCGCGGCAGACTTATTCTTTTATCAATCCAAGTCTTCTCCATTGGTATCAATTACTTTTTGGTACCAATAGAAACTATCCTTTTTCAAACGTTTATAATCTCCGGAACCATCGTTTTGCCGATCCACATATATCATGCCGTAACGTTTTTTCATTTCTCCGGAAGAAGCGGACACAAGGTCAATGCATCCCCAGCTTGTATATCCCAATAGTTCTACTCCATCCTCATTTACTGCATCTCTCATGGCTTTTATGTGTTCACGCATATATTCCACCCGATAAGTATCTTTAATGGACCCGTCTTCTAAAACTTCATCCTTTGCTCCAAGTCCATTTTCTACAATAAAAAGAGGCTTCTGATATCTGTCATATAAAGTATTCAACGTAATTCGAAGTCCTAAGGGATCAATCTGCCAGCCCCATTCACTGGCTTTCAGATAAGGATTTATTACTGCATGAATGGCCGCATTTCCTCCTCTTGAATGATTTTTAATAATCTCAGGGTCCGCTGACATACATCGGCTGCAATAATAACTAAAACTGATGAAATCCACCGTTCCTTCCCGCAAATCCTGTTCATCTGAAGGCTCCATCTTAAGACAGATTCCGGCTCTTTCCATTCTTTTTTTTGCCCATGCCGGATAAGCTCCTCTTACCTGTACATCTGTGAAGAAATAATTATCTCTGTCACATTCCATTGCCTTATATACATCCTTAGGCTCACAGGTGTAAGGATAATACTGCCCTGCCGCAAGCATACATCCCATCTTGGCATGAGGCATCATTTTTTTTGCCAGCTTTACCGCTTTTGCGCTGGCTATCAATTCATGGTGCGCTGCCTGATATTTCACAAATTCCCGGTTTTCACCTTCTTCAAATACAATTCCGGCTCCCATAAAAGGCATATGCAAAAGCATGTTAATTTCATTAAAGGTCAGCCAATATTTTACCTTGCTTCCAAAATTTGAAAATAACACCTGACAATATTTCAGAAAAGCATCCACCATTCTTCTGTCTTTCCATCCGCCATATTTTTTTATCAACGCAATCGGTGTATCAAAATGGCAGATTGTAACAAGCGGCTCTATTCCATATTTTAAACATTCATCAAAAAGACTGTTATAAAAGTCAATTCCTTTTTGATTTACGATTTCGTCATCCCCATTGGGCAATATCCGTGTCCAGGAAATGGACAAGCGATAGCATTTAAAACCCATTTCAGCAAACAACCCAATATCTTCTTTATAGTGATGATACATATCAATACCATCATGTGCAGGATACTGATGTTTATCATCACATTCCAACATTTTCTTAATTCCTCTTGCCACTGGCATACGATCCTCTCCAAAGGGAATGACATCCACACTGGAAAGTCCTCTCCCATCCACATTATAGGCTCCTTCACACTGGTTTGCTGCTGTCGCACCTCCCCATAAAAATCCTTCTTTCATTTTCATGCTTCATCTCCTTACAAAATTTATACTTTGATAACAAACAAAAAGACCCGAATAAAAACACAGCACAGCTTTTGCCATGTGTTTTCATCCGGGTCATGCCAACTTAATGTAACACTCCCATATTGAAAGTTATTCAGTTTCACACATTCTCATAAAATGTATCATCAAATAACACATTTCTTCCTCTGGAATTTCTTTTCCGGTTTTCTCGAACATATACTTACGAACTTTTTTGGCAATTTCATATGCCTGCGGACTTTTTTGTCTGCACATATCAAAAAGTTCCTGAGATGCTTTGGGATAAAAAGCATTCTCATAACATCGCCGAATCATATATTTTAAATGTACCACGAATCTTTCATAAGCAATACTTTTCTCCTGAAACCCTTTTCCCAAGGACATTCTCACAATGCTTAATATATCATGAATCATGTGAGGCATATTCACCGTATTTGTTATAACACTGTCCGACTGGGCATTTATGATATGAAGCGCTATAAATGCGGCCTCATCTTCCCCAAGCTGAATCTGTTCCTGTCGATTAATCATTTCAACAGCTTCCATTCCTAACAAATACTCCGGATTATAAAAACTTCTGATTTCCATCAACATCGCATTTTGAACCAGAACCTCCTGCCGGTATCTTTCAATTGCAAAATAAATATGATCTGTCAGTGTAATATAAATGTTTCGATTCAGCTTTCTTCCCAGCTTTTTGGAAGCATTCCTTATGATTTCATCTGCATATTTAACATATTCATAAGGGATTTCTTCCACTAATTTTTGAAAATGTGACATCCTGTCATCCGTAATATCACTGGGTAATCTGAAAATTTTTTCAATCCTGTTACTGTCTATCTCGTCCTCAGGTTTCTTATGGAAGCCGACTCCGCTTCCTAGAACCATAATCTCATGCCCCTTTTCATCCAAGGCACTGACTACATTGTTATTCAGTATCTTTAAAATCTTCATCTTCATTCCTCTTTTGCTGACTGCATTGACTACAGAAAGTTCAAAAGTCTTTTCAATTTCTGTAATAAGTTTACGCCATAGTCCTCTTTACGTCAATTGGCATAAATTCATATAAATTTAAGATAAATTTTATTCACAACTCACAACTTGTTTAAACATGTTGAACAACTGGTTTAAACATGTTATGATTAACAGGAAACATTCAGAAAGGAATAGTAAATTCAGATGTCCAAATCAAAATATGAAGAAATATATCGAAACTTAAAATCAAAAATTCTAGACTTAACTTACGATGCCGGCACTTATCTGCCTTCCGAAAACGAATTAACCAAGGAATATGGCTGCTCAAGAAATACCGTACGCCGCGCTTTATCCCATTTAATTGAAGAAGGCTATGTTCAATCCCACCACGGCAAAGGGGTACGTGTCATCTATCAGCCATCAGAACGTCATAATCTGATTCGCTCCGGTTTCAATGGCTTTACCCAGACAGCCAAGGAAAACGGATATAAAGTAAAAACCTCTGTCATTACCCTGACAACCATTCTTGCAGATGAACGCCTAGCCCGGAAAACTAATTTCAAAGAAGGAACCATATTATACTTTATTCAAAGAGTCCGTTCACTTGACGGCATTCCTAAAATGGTAGATACCAATCTTCTCAGAAAAGACCTTGTTCCCGGAATTACAAAGGAAATTGCAGAAGGGTCTCTCTTTTCTTATATCGAAAATACCCTTGGTATGGAAATCAGAACCATAAAACGAAGTGTTACAGTAGAACACACTACAGAATTTGATGAAATGCATCTGCATCTGGATGGTTATAACTGTCTGGCAGTTGTAACTTCCCGCTCTTATAATAAAAATGGAGAGTTATTTGAATACACGGAATCCCGAAATCGACCGGATATTTTTATGTTTAACAGCACTACCGTTTCCAGACCCTGGAACGACCAGATGCCATAAAAAGAAGCCCCTTGCTGCTTCCAACAAGGGGCCTCTTTAAACTAATTATAGGTTATACAATGCCCTGAGCTGTCATAGCCATAACAAAGGGATTCAGTATTCAAGCAGATTTCAGAGTAATTTGTATATTATATGTATATTACCATCTCGATCTAAAACGAACTAAATCCAACTTCTACGGTAAAATCCAACTTCTACGAATTTATGTCTTGAAAATTTACCCACTCCATACTATAATAAACACGAAGAGAAGCAACCGCCCACAAAGTGGTTAGCCTCGTAAATGGTTAATCAATAAGCCACGCGTCCGCCAAGACAAGAGTGGCTTATTTATTTTTGCTTGTTGTTCCTATCTATGTAGGCAAGCAGTGCAATCAGAAATGAACCGCCCCAAAATAGCAGGCTTAAAACTTCATACATATCCATCTGCACCACCTCCCCTCTATCTCTAATCCGGGAGGCTACCACTTTTGTACACGATTACTTCTCATATTGATACTGTATCACAATTTGCATAAATCGACAATCTTCTTTTCTAAATTCTCATTCAAAATAAATCGTAATTTCATTTCTCTCCTATTCTATGTTCTAACACTGTTTAAAAAAATTCAAGTGAATAATCCTTGTATATTATCTCCTTTTCTCATGTATAAACCGCTTGTTTTATTGCATTTTCATGCATCCAATAAAATAAAAATTCCCTACACATCTGCCATTTCCGATAATGTGTAGGGTTCTCATTTTAAATTATAGTTTATACAATGCCCTGAGCTGTCATAGCCGTAGCACAGGTTTTCAGTATTCAAGCGGATTTCAAGCATTTTTGTATATTATACGTATACTACTATTTCACTCTACAACAAATTAAATCCAACTTCCACAAATTTTTGTCTTGAAAATTTACCCACCGCATACTATAATAGACATAAAGAAAGAGAAGCAACCGCCCACAAAGTGGTTAGCCTCAGATTATATAACTAAAAGCTACTCGTCCGGCTAAGACAAGAGTGGCTTTTTTATTTTCGCTTGTTGTTCCTATCTATGTAGGCAAGCAGTGCAATTAGAAATGAACCGCCCAAAAATAACAGGCTTAAAACTTCATACATATCCATCTGCACCACCTCCCCTCTATCTCTAGTCTGGGAGGCTACCACTTTTGTACTCGATTACTTCTCATGTTGATAGTGTATCACAACTTACATAAACCGACAATCTTCTTTTCTAAATTCTCATCCAAAATAAATCGCAATTTCATTGATTACCCTGCGCTATGTTTTAACCCGATTTTATAAAGATACATTTTGCATGAATATTCTCTTTGTTTTCTGCATTTTTATACTTTCTCCAAAATACTAAAAACCCCACACATTTACAGTTTCCCGCAATGTGTAGGGTTCTCATTTTAAATTATAGGTTATACAATGCCCTGAGCTGTCATAGCCTCAGCTACTTTCAAGAAACCTGCAATGTTAGCACCTGCTACATAGTTTCCTTCCATACCATACTCTTTGGCAGCTTTATCCAGATTATGGAAAATATTGACCATAATCTGCTGTAATTTTCCATCTACTTCTTCAAAGGTCCAGCTTAAACGTTCAGAGTTCTGGCTCATTTCCAAAGCAGAAGTAGCTACACCACCTGCATTTGCTGCTTTTCCCGGTACAAACCATACACCATTTTTCTGTAAATATTCCGTAGCTTCCATGGTGGTTGGCATATTAGCACCTTCGCATACCGCAATGCATCCATTTTCTACCAATTGTTTTGCATCTTCCAACTGCAGTTCATTCTGGGTTGCACAAGGAAGTGCTATATCCACTTTCACACTCCATACGCCTTTTCCCTCATGATACTGTGCATTTGGTCTGGCAGCCGCATACTCTGTCAATCTGGCACGTTTTACTTCCTTTACTTCTTTTAATAATTCAACATCAATTCCATCAGGATCATAAATCCAACCTGTAGAATCTGAACAGGTTACCGGTTTTCCTCCTAATTGTTTTGCTTTTTCGATGGCATAAATAGCTACGTTACCTGCGCCGGATACTGCAATGGTCTTTCCTTCAATAGAAGAACCGTTTGTTTTTAACATTTCTGCTGTTAAATATAACAAACCATATCCTGTAGCTTCTTTTCTTGCCAAAGAACCTCCATAGCTTAAACCTTTTCCTGTAAGAACTCCTTCATAAAGTCCTGTCAATCTTTTATACTGTCCATACATATAACCGATTTCTCTGGCTCCGGTTCCAATATCACCTGCGGGAACGTCTGTATCTGCTCCCACATATTTTGTAAGTTCTGTCATAAAACTCTGACAAAATGCCATGACTTCTCTATCAGATTTTCCTTTCGGGTCAAAATCAGAACCTCCTTTTCCACCGCCGATTGGCAGACCGGTTAAAGAATTTTTAAAAATCTGTTCAAATCCTAAAAATTTAATAATACCTAAATTTACAGACGGATGAAGGCGAAGACCTCCCTTATATGGTCCTATAGCACTATTGAACTGTACACGGTAAGCTGTATTTACCTGTACCTGCCCTTTATCATCTACCCACGGAACACGGAAAATAATCTGTCTTTCAGGATTTACCATTCTCTCTAATAATGCATCTCTTCTGTATTCTTCCTCATGTGCTTCTACAACAACTCTGAGAGATTCCAATACTTCTTTTACTGCCTGATGAAATTCCGGTTGTGCCGGGTTCTTTTCTACCACCAAATCAATGATTTCGTCTACGTATGACATAATTTCTCCTCCTGCCTTTTTAAGTATTCCAAATAACTTAGGTCTGTGAGAAAATCTTCCCTACAAACTTATTACTCGCTTATTTTATAACATATCTTTTTTTATTGCAATACTTTTCTACACTAAACCATGAAATTTAATGTATACAAGTATTTTTGCATCCTTTTTTAATTTTCCTGTTATTTCTGCAAATAAAAATGCTATCAGAATTTTTATCTTCTGATAGCAATCTATTTTTATTCCTCTTTTACTGCAGCTTAATATAATCAGATTTCACATACGCCTGACTATTAGAATACTCAATCTTTGTCCAGCCGTTACTCATCTGTTCGATAACTTTAACTTCTTCACCTTTGGTAAGCTTACCCAAAATATCTGCATCGGTACTGGCCGTCTTTCTGACATTTACAGTATCCGTCAATTTTCCTTTTTTAACTTCAGACCCTTCCGCATCCTCCGTTTCTGTTACTTCTGCTTCTTCTTCACTGCTCTCTGAATTTACCTGCATCTGCGTCTCTTCTGGTTCAAGATACTCTGATTTAATATACCCCTCTTTTCCCTCAAACTCTACTTTGGACCAGCCATTTACCTTTTCCTCTATCAATGTAAGAATCTGACCTTTTTCAGCCTGTCCGATTTTATCAGCCTCCACACTATCGGAACTACGGACATTTACCGAACTGGTTGTCTTTACTTTCGTGACGACTAAAATAACCTCCGGTTCTTCCTCTTCTTCCGGCTGCTCAGCTGCCGCTGCCGTCTCCTGCTCATTGATAGCTTCACTTACGGCTTCCGCAAGCAAATTAGGCAGTTCATCCAAAAAGCTGCTTAAGGCTTCATCTGCCACCTTAACATCATTATAAGCAACCTGCACCGTATTAAACAAATCCACCACATCGTTCTGAACCGAAATAGCTTTCAAATATTCTACAACGTCTTCATCCAATTCATTTGCATTAATATAATACTTTCCTTCTTCGTCAGTGCAAATATATAATGTATTTAATCCTGGTGCTGTTTTTTCAATATCTATAAATTTAACTTCATACTGTACATATGCTACATAAGAACCCTCTTTCGGTCCTTTCTTGGTATAAACCGTAATGCTCGGATAGGATTCAATAAATTCACTCTTTTTTATAATCTTAAGTTCTTCTTCATCATCCGTGTAATTTTTGATACTTTTAATCATATCCATATCACCATCAACCAATGCCTGATAGTACTGTTTTACCAGATTGTTTACTTCCGGATAAGCATCTTTTTCTAAAGCTTCTTCCGGTATTGCCAAAGCCTCTTCCCCTTCTGACAAATTTTCCGTCTCTGCAATGACCGGAGCCTCTTCCTTTCGCTCCATAAGACCAACGGTTACAAAGGCTGCGATTATGATTACAAGAAAACATATGCTAATAATGACTGTCTTGGTATTCTCTTTACACATTTGGACTAAACGTGAAGTCTGAGCCTGTATTTTGCTGCTTAACTGCTCTGCCTTCTCTTTCCAATTTGCTTTATCCATAAAAACTCCTTTCACAAAAAACAAAAATGCACCCGACAGGAATCGAACCTGCATTAAAGGCGTCGGAGGCCTCCGTTCTATCCATTAGACTACGGGTGCATTGAACATCAGCTGTAAAATTTATTACAAATTTATTACAGCCGATGTTCATATTAACACAGATATTCCCTCCTGTCAAGTTTTCAAGTTTTCTTACACTCAAGTCAATTTTTTTTGCTATTTTTCTCCAAATTTATACTTTGATTATATAGGATTTGTAACAGATATGATTTTTCCGGTACTGCTTTGATACAGATATGCATGATTGGAAAGCCATTCTTCTTTTGCAACCTGCGTCTGATTCACCTCTTCAACCATTTGATTTAATGCCGTTTCTTCCGTGGTATCCATTTTTTTCGTTACAATAACTTCATGAACGGAACTGGGCAGGATATAAAAATCCCCCTGCAATTTTTCTGCTATAATTTCCAAAACAGCAGGATATACAAGACATGCTGCGCCATAATATCTTCTGCAATTGGTCAGCACATACATTGGTATTTCTTCCATTTCTCTTGCCATATTTTCCAAAGTTACATTTAACAATTCTTCTTTTCGCTCTTTTTTTACACCATGCATTTGGTCAATGCGTGCTTTCACGGAAGCACGCATAATATCTTTTACCAACTCACTTATTTTTAAAATACTGTAAGGCTCTATTTTAGGACTGCTTTTAAAAGCATCCTGAAACAAGGTTTCTTCCTCTATTCCCCACACTTGCAAATGCTGTTTGTGAATCAGAATGGAACCATAACCAATTTCTTCACTGGTCATAATACAATGACATACAATGGCCAAATCCATAAATTTCTGATGTGGAACTTCTTTTAATAGTTCTTTATTCTTTTCTCCATGGATTAATCTTAGTACCAATCGTTTCTTTACATTTTCATACTCTGTAAAAAATGCAACATCTATGCTCTCTTCTACACGATTTTTTTCTAAAATATCAATGACCTCCTGCATGATGCTCCCAAAACTTTCTCCGCTCTGATATCGTTCAAAAAAATCATTCACATAGACAGTCGGTGCTATATTTCTGCCTTTTTCCAAAGCACAGATTCCATGTAATAGCACCCCATTATTTTTATATATTTTATGTTCCTTTACTTCTGCCTCTTCTCCTAAATAGTCTGATAATGCTCTAATTACTTTTTGTGTAAATTCATATAATTCCATATTTTATACCTTGTTTCAAAAAACATTTCTTCGAAACGCAAACATAAAGAATGGAAGTGAAATTGTTTGCCTTTTTACCTTTCTTTATTTTTCTTCCACTCTTCCATGGACATGTGCCCTTCACGAAAATTCTTTTTTGTTTGGGTATTCTGGTTTTTTGTCAACAAAAAAGACAACAGCACATGTCTGTTGTCTTACATTCTCTATGAATTCAGCTATTAAATTATACTCTGGATAAATATTCACCTGTACGAGTATCAATTTTAATCTTGTCACCAAGTTCTACGAACAATGGAACATATACAGTAGCCCCTGTTTCAACTACTGCCGGTTTTGTAGCACCGGTAGCTGTATCGCCTTTGAATCCTGGCTCTGTTTCTGTAATCTCAAGTTCTACAAATAATGGTGGTTCAATGGCAAATACACTTCCGTTATGGGAACATACTTTACAAATATCATTTTCTTTCACAAATTTAAGAGCATCTCCTACATTGTCTTCGTTTAATGCAATCTGCTCAAAAGTTTCCTGATCCATGAAATGGAATAAATCTCCATCAGAATATAAATACTGCATATCTTTTCTATCGATACGAGCCTGAGGACATTTTTCTGTAGGACGGAAAGTTTTTTCGATTACTCCGCCACTCTTGATATTTTTAAGCTTTGTTCTTACAAAAGCTGCACCTTTACCTGGTTTTACATGCTGAAATTCAATAATCTGAAAAATATTACCATCAATTTCGATAGTAATACCGTTTCTGAAATCACCTGCTGAAATCATTCTTATTCTCCTCCTAAAAAGTTCGCATTACAATTCCACTATATTTTATACTATAAAATTCCATTTGGCAAGCAATACTTGTATATTATTGAAAAAAACTGTCAGGAACAGGGATTTGAAAATACCAAAAACTTCCCTGTCCGACATGATTTTTCTATTTTTTTCTATCCTAACTGCAAAACATAATCAATTGCTTCCAGATATCCCAAAAGACCATGTCCATAAATCTGTTTCTGACATACCTCTTTTGTAACAGATATCTTGCGGAACTCTTCTCTTTTTGTTATATCTGAAATATGAACTTCCACCTTGGGAATCTCCACACTGGCTAAAGCATCACGGATGGCATAGCTATAATGCGTAAAAGCTCCCGGATTGATTATTATCGCTTCCGTTTCGTCAAAATAAGCTTCCTGAATCCTGTCAATAATCGCCCCTTCGTGATTGCTTTGAAATACCAGAATTTCATTTCCTGTTTCTTTTCCTTTTTCTTCCAGCATTTTTACAAGACCGGCATAATCTGTAGTTCCGTACACTCCTTTTTCCCGGATTCCTAAAAAGTTTAAGTTTGGACCATTAATCACAAGAATTTTCATTGTTCTCTTTTCCTCATATCTTTCCATTTTTCTTCTTATGGTATGCTTTTTTCTTTTCAATATGTTCTTTGTGGCAAGGCTTGTATTTCTTCTATAATCTCCGGAATCGTCTTCTCATCCACTGCAATGACCTTATGGGCGCATTTCTCATATTTTTCTTTTCTTTGCTCCATCATTTCCTTAATTTTTTCCTCTGGATTTTCTGTCTGCAACAGAGGACGATTTTTATCCCCTTTCACTCTTTCATAAATAGTTGCTGCCGAAGCTTTTAAATAAATCACCTCACCCAGCTGCCAAAGCAACTTTTGATTTTCTTCTTTTAAAGGCAGACCGCCCCCCACAGAAATCACTCGATTTTCAATCTTTTCTTCTCCCTTTTTGGCTGCAAGTTCTTTCAAAAAGGCAGTTTCCAATTCTCGAAAATATGCTTCTCCCTTGGCTGCAAAAATTTCAGAAATCGTCGTTTTTTCTTTTTCTTCAATTTCTCTGTCCGTATCCATAAAGGACCACTTAAGACTTCGTGACAGCTGTTTTCCAATGGTGCTTTTTCCACACCCCATAAAACCTATCAATATAATATTATTCTTCAATTCCCATTTCACCTTTCATTACCATATACAGTTCATGGCTTAAATCTGCTGACACTTTTACCTGATTCCAAAGTTCAAAAGATTCTATTCCCTGATACAGCAGCATTTTCAGTCCATGAAATGCCTGTCCCCCCTGCGCTTTGACCAACTGCATAAATTTGGTATTGGCAGGTCGGTAAATCAAATCATATCCGGTATGAATTTTTTTATAAAATTCTTCCTCCATAATAACTGCCTGTTCCTCCTTAGGACTTAACCCTACACTGGTGGCCTGAATACACAACATTTTTGTATCCGGCAGGTTTGGATACTCTTTCAAAGCCATGGGAACGATACAATCTCTTCCCATAACTTTCTTAATTTCTCCGGCAATTTCTTCTGCCTTCTGTACACTTCTGTTTAATAAATATACTTTTTTCGCACCATAATGAACACACATATAAGCAACTGCTCTTGCCGCCCCTCCGGCTCCCAGTATGATAATTTCTTCTCCTTCAAATACAATTCCGTCACTGGTCATAGCCCGGTATAATCCAGTCATATCCGTGTTATATCCTTTATAACCGCCTGAAACTCTTACCAAAGTATTCACAGCTCCTATTTTCTTTGCCAGTGTGTCGCAATCCACCAAAGAATCCATCACTTCGCTTTTGTACGGAACCGTTACATTCATTCCAAGCAAATTCAATGCATAGGCTCCTTTCACCGCCTCTTTTAAATTTTCTTCCACCAAAAGAGGAACATATACTAAATCGATTCCCAGTCTCTCTGCCATCGTATTGTGAAGTGTAGGAGACACAGTATGCTCCACCGGATTTCCAATAAGACCGCAGGTTCTTGTTTTACCATCTACTTTCATACATTCTTACTCCTGTCGCTTTTTCAAGTACCTTTTAATATTCTTCTTACTTTCCAAAAAAGACATCTTAAATCAAATTTATTTTTCTTTTTGTCTATAGTAAAAAAACAGCACCATCTTTTCCAGATATCTTTTTAAAACAATTTGAATCTCTTCCTTGGGGTGGATGGGTTTTACCAAGATTGCATATATCCCCACTCTTTTTGCCCCCCACACATCCGTAAACAACTGGTCTCCTACAAAAAGTGTATTTTCTTGTGTGGTTTTCATTTGTTCCATGGCAGCTTCATAGTTCTTTTTTCCCGGTTTTCCTGCCTTAAATATATAACCGGAACCTATTTTTTCATTAAACCTTTTAACTCTTGGTTCCTTATTGTTTGAAAGCAGCATGGTCTGAAATCCCAATTCTTTCAATCTTTGAAACAATGCAATGCTTCTTTCGTCTGCATCAGCTCCATGGGGAACCAATGTATTATCAATATCAAAAATAACACCTTTATATCCTCGTTTTTTCCACTCTTCAAAAGAAATGTCATATGCAGATTCCTGCACTTCATCTGGATAAAATATCTTTAAAAAACTCACGTTCTTCTCCCTTTTTATATCGTATTTTATTTTTTTGATTATACTCTATCCAATTTACTTTGCCAAGTTTTGAATATTTGTCGCATAAATTTTGAAATTGACAGAAAATTTATTTTAGGGTAAAATGTAGCTGATTAAAGCATACCTTCTCAGGTATCTTTAAATAAGGATGAAACATAAAAATGAGGAGGACTCTTTATGAAGTGCCCATTTTGCAGCCATGAAAACACACGCGTTATCGACTCCAGACCGGCAGATGAAAACAATTCCATCCGCCGCAGAAGAGTTTGTGATGAATGCGGAAAGCGTTTTACAACCTATGAAAAAATAGAAACCATTCCTCTGATTGTTATTAAAAAAGATAACAACCGGGAAACCTATGATCGTTCCAAAATTGAGGCAGGTGTCTTACGTGCCTGTCACAAACGTCCCATCAGCGCTTCCCAGATAAGCCAGTTAGTGGATTCTGTGGAAACTGCTGTTTTTAATCGTGAAGAAAAGGAAATTTCCAGCGGCATTATCGGAGAACTGGTTATGAATAAATTAAAAGATTTAGATACCGTAGCATATGTCCGTTTTGCTTCTGTCTATCGGGAATTTAAAGACATTAATACTTTCATGGATGAATTAAAGAAAGTCATGAGTCATACTTAAAAAAAGCTGCCTTTAGGCAGCTTTTTTTAACAGATATCTACTACAATAATGTCCGGTCCTATCTGCTTAATTTCCTTGTAAGATATAACATAATCCGGTTCTCCGCACATCCAGGTGCAGCAGCTTGGAAGACACTGAAAACAACAGATTTTATCCGATACTTTAATGCGCCTGATACACCCATTACATTCGTCCATATCTAAATCCACTACACGTCCCAGCTTTCTGCAGTCACGCATATTTACAACTTCTTTTTTCCGCATTTCAGAAAACAGCATAACAAAACTCTTCCTTTTTCTTTATATTATGCTAACAGAAAGTGTTTCATCACATTTAATGCATTTTTTTCCAACCGGCTTACCTGTGCCTGTGATATTCCAATAATGTCCGCTACTTCCATCTGGGTTTTTCCCTGAAAAAAGCGCAAAACAATAATTTCATATTCTCTTTCATTTAATTGTTTCATAGCTTCACTTAAGGATAAATGCTCTACCCAGTTTTCCTCTTTATTCTTCTTATCGCTGATCTGGTCCATCACATACAATGTATCTTCCCCATCAGAATATATGGGGTCATACAAACTCATAGGGTTTTGTATGGCATCCAGCGCATATACGATTTCTTCTTTTGATACCCCCACTTCCTTTGCCACCTCTGCAATGGTAGGTTCCCGCAGGCTCTGTTTCATCATACTTTCTTTGGTATAAATTGCTTTATATGCCATATCCTTGATAGAGCGGCTCACACGGATGCTGCTGTTATCCCTGAGGAATCTGCGAATTTCCCCCATAATCATTGGTACAGCATAAGTGGAAAATTTTACCTCCAGTGTGGTATCAAAATTGTCAATGG
>CAZSWC010000009.1:0-50325 GCA_964610665.1 uncultured Lachnospiraceae bacterium | reverse complement strand
AGCTTAACACAGGTAAAAGTATAAACTAGCGATAGTTAGAAGTTCATAAGTAACTAACCATAAGAGAAGGGGCTGTTGCACTAAGTAATTAGTGTGCAGCTCCTTTCTTTGGTTACAATAACCTATCTGTTTATAAAAACTTCAAAACCGTATTTTATGGTGCTGTATCCTTGCAAAACATGAGAAATTTAAAAACAGAGTCATCATGTTTTGCGTCAGAAATCTAAAAGCAGAACAGAAATGTTCCTGTCTTAAAAAAACAAATCAAATTTACACCGACAGAGGAATTCTAATAAACAATTAACTTCATAATTTCTTTATTGTAACTATTTAAATGCAGGAAATGTAATTTTTGTATTTACAAAAACGAACATATGTACTAAAATTATAAACGAACAAATGTTCTTCTGGTTGAAATATTACAGCAGGAATATGGATAAAAGGAAGAATTGTAATAGAGGAAATGAAAGTAATTTTGGTCAGAGGAAAATGGAAACAATACAGGAAAAATTAAAAATATTATCGGATGCGGCAAAATATGATGTAGCCTGCACCAGTAGCGGTGTAGAACGGAAAGGACAGAAAAATGGAATAGGCAATTCTATTGCAGCGGGGATTTGTCACAGTTTTTCAACCGATGGAAGATGCATCAGTCTGTTAAAAATTTTAATGACAAATTACTGCATCTATGACTGTAAATATTGTAAGAACAGAGTAACCAATGACATTCCAAGAGCAATATTTACACCGAAAGAGATAGCAGAGCTTACTATGGGATTTTATCGCAGGAATTATATTGAAGGGTTATTTCTAAGTTCCGGGGTAATAGGAAATCCAGACGAAACCATGGAATTAATGTATCAGGCAATTTATTTATTAAGAAAAGAGTACCATTTTTATGGGTATATTCACGTAAAAGGGATTCCGGGAGCTGACCCCGGACTAATAGAGAGAGTAGGATATTTGGCGGATAGAATGAGTGTTAATCTGGAACTTCCAACGGCAGAAGCCTTAAGGAAGCTGGCACCAAATAAACATCGTAAGACAATTTTAAAACCCATGCGCCAGATTCAGATGGGAATAAATGAGAATAAAAATGAGTTGGTGGTATATCAGCATGCACCGAAGTTTGTCAGCGGAGGACAATCTACGCAGATGATTATCGGAGCTACTCCTGAAAGTGACTATCAAATTGTTCAGGTGGCAGAACAGTTATATCAGAAGTTTCAGTTAAAGAGAGTGTTTTATTCTGCATTTGTTAATGTCAATGAGGATAAATTGCTTCCGGCACTTCCCGGCGGACCGCCTCTGCTGCGGGAACATCGATTGTATCAGGCAGATTTTTTGCTGCGGTTTTATGGATTTGAAGCTAAGGAACTGTTAAGTGAAAAATGTCCCAATTTTAATGTATTTTTAGACCCGAAAGCAGATTGGGCATTGCAGCATCTGGAATTGTTTCCTATGGAGATTAATAAAGTGTCTTATGAAATGCTTTTACGGATTCCCGGAATTGGAGTAAAAAGTGCGGGAAGGATTGTAAGAGCAAGACGAAATGGCCGATTAGATTTTGAACATCTGAAGAAAATAGGTGTGGTATTAAAGCGGGCATTGTATTTTATTACCTGTAATGGCAGAATGATGTATCCTACGAAAATAGAGGAAGATTACATTACCAGAAATTTATTGAATGTAAAGGAAAAACTGCCGTTTGATGTGGGAGGAATGTCCTATCGGCAGTTGTCCTTGTTTGATGATATGCAGGTTTCTAATCTAAATACTTCTTTAGAGGAGATTGCAGGGAAAGTGGCAGAATAGGAAATACGTTTTTTATAAAAACGGATGGATAAGAATGGAAAAGTGACAAGAGAACCAAGGAGAGCGGAAGATGGAAAGTGTAAAGAGAGATATTTTAATATGTGAGCCTACAGTGGAAGGGATTTTTTCAGCGGTATTTTATGCCTATGAATACAGGTTAAATCCGAATACCACTGTTGTACAGCCGGAAGAAATAGGAAATTATGAATTATTTGCAAAATACCATCAGGTGGAAACAGATATGGAAAAAGCGAAAAAAGTGGACCAAACCATTGCAAAATGTTTTGGTGAAATTAGCTATTCTTATATATGGTATGCCCTTTACAGCATGCGCCCGGACAGGGGAAATGCTGTGTATCATACCATAGCAAGAGGAATTGCAAAGGCTTATAGGGGAGAATTGGTGAATTATTTACAGGATCCCTACATATTAGCAGTATCTAAGATGCGTCAGAATGTATGGTGCGAAGCACATCACTATATGGGATTTGTACGTTTTCAAGAGCTTACAAACGGACTTCTTTATAGTGAGATTATGCCGAAGAATCATGTGCTTCCGATTCTGGCAGAGCATTTTTCACAGCGTTTCCCAAAGGAAGATTTTATGATTTTAGACAAAGGAAGAAATTTATATCTGGTTCATGAAGCTGGAAAAGCGGCTGTATTTCATCAGGAAAAAGAAAAAGTCAGAGAAATAACAGCAAAGATGTATTCCGTGGAAGAAATGAAAGTGCAGAGTCTGTTTAAAATATTTCATGAAACGATTGCCATTAAGGAAAGAACAAATCTGCGTCTGCAGCAGCAATTGCTGCCTTTAAGATTTCGAGAAAATA
Source organism: uncultured Lachnospiraceae bacterium (assembly GCA_964610665.1). Classification (GTDB taxonomy): domain Bacteria; phylum Bacillota; class Clostridia; order Lachnospirales; family Lachnospiraceae; genus SFDP01. The sequence continues at coordinate 47,677 of CAZSWC010000009.1, read as the reverse complement.
TGGTAGAGTATTGTTAGTGTTTTAAACAGCATAAGAATATCTAGGCATGACAGCAGGGCATCCTGCAGCCATGCCTAGATATTCTTATATTTAAAGAACGGTCTTAAGGACGAAAAAGAGTCGAAAGAGTAAGCGGTTTTTGAGAGGAAATAAAAATATGGCAGAAAGGCAAGTGAAAATTTCGGTGCGTAATTTTGTAGAATTTATGCTTCGAAGTGGTGACATAGATAATCGAAGACATACCGGAAGTGAAAATGCCATGACAGAAGGCAGCAGGATTCATCGCATGATACAACGTCGAATGGGCAGTGAATATGAAGCGGAAGTTTTCCTGAAATATGAAGAACAGACCCCAAAATATACGTTGATTATTGATGGCAGAGCCGATGGAATTATTACGGAAAAAAAGCCGGTAATGACAGAAAAAAATGGAGGATTAGAGGTTCCACGGGTGATGCCGCAAGTTACCATGCAGGAGCACGTGACGATAGATGAAATTAAAGGAACCTATCGGGAACTTGACAGAATTAAGAAACCGGAGCCGGTGCATTTGGCACAGGCACGTGTATATGCCTATATTTATGGAAAAAAGAAAAAGCTGGAGTCTGTTTGCGTGCGAATGACATACTGCAACATGGATACGGAAGAAATCAAATATTTTATAGAAGAGTATACCATTGCGGAATTGGAAGAATGGTTTTTGGAATTGGTAGAAGGGTATAAAAAATGGGCGCAGTTTCAGATTGACTGGCGGGAAAAAAGACAAAAGAGCATAAAAAAAATAAATTTTCCTTATCCTTATCGGAAAGGACAGAAAGAACTGGCATCTAGTGTTTATCGTACTATTTATCACAGGAAAAAATTGTTTTTAGAAGCCCCTACCGGTGTGGGAAAGACCCTATCTGCCGTATTTCCAGCGATAAAAGCTTTGGGAGAAGAATTGGGAGAACGTATTTTTTATCTGACGGCAAAGACCATTACAAGAACGGCTGCAAATCAGACATTTGCATTGCTAAGACAGCAGGGACTATGTTTTAAAACGGTAGTATTGACCGCCAAAGAGAAGAGCTGCTTTATGGAGGAGTGTAATTGCAATCCTGTGGATTGTCCTTATGCGAAAGGACATTTTGACCGAATTAATGAAGCGGTTTTTGAAATGATTACTTTGGAAGATTGTTTTGGCAGAGAAATCATTGAGGAATATGCAAAAAGATATCAGGTATGTCCTTTTGAATTCACCTTAGATTTGAGCTTATTTTCGGATGGAATTATAGGAGATTACAATTATTTGTTTGACCCACACGTTTATTTAAAACGTTTCTTTGGAGAAGGAAATGGGAGCGGAGGAATTTTTCTGGTTGATGAAGCACATAATCTTGTAGAACGGGGCAGGGATATGTACAGTGCTGTGTTGATAAAAGAAGATTTTCTGGAATTGAAAAAGAATGTAAAACCTTATTCTGTAAAAATGGAAAAACAGTTAGAAAAATGCAACAGGCAGCTTGTTATTTTAAAGAAAGAAACAGAACAGATAAGAAAATGGGAATCCATAGAGTCTTTTATACAGGCATTGAATCGTTTGTCAAGCACTATAAGTGAGTATTTAGAAAATCATGATGACAGTCCTGTCAGAAAAATGATTTTGGAGTTTTACTTTAAAATATCACATTTTTTGCTTATGTATGACGGAATGGATGACGATTATGTCATATATTCACAGAAAATGGAGAAGGGTGAATTTTTATTAAAACTTTTTTGTGTCAATCCCGCAAAAAAAATGCAGGCATGTATGGAAAGAGGAGTCAGCAGTATTCTTTTCTCGGCTACTTTAATCCCTGTGCAATATTATAAAAAATTGTTGGGAGGAACAGCGGAAGATTACGAGGTGTACGCAGAATCAACTTTTGATGTCAAAAAGAGAGCATTGCTTATTGGAAATGATGTGACCAGCAGGTATTCCAGAAGAAATGAGAATGAATATTATAGAATTGCTTCTTATATTTATAATATTGTAAGTCAGAGGCATGGAAATTATATGATTTTCTTTCCTTCTTATTCTATGTTAAAAAAATCTTATGAAGTGTATCAGAAGTACTTTCAAGAAAAGAACCATGCAGAATGTCTGCTGCAGAAAGAAATTATGTCAGAGGAAGAAAGAGAGAAATTTTTACAGCATTTTAGGGGCAATCCGGAATTAGATTTTAGAGAATATGTTCATCTTCCTGTGGAGGTAGAAGAGAAAAATTTATTGGGATTTTGTGTTATGGGAGGCATTTTTGGTGAAGGAATTGATTTGAAACAAGACAGTCTGATAGGAGTTATTATAGTAGGAACTGGATTGCCGTTAGTCTGCCCTGAGCGGGAAATCTTAAAAAATTATTTTGATACCAGAAAGGGAGACGGTTTTGATTATGCATATCGGTATCCCGGGATGAACAAGGTGCTGCAGGCGGCAGGGAGAGTGATACGGACAGAAGAAGATATTGGAATTGTGGCTTTATTAGATGAACGTTTTTTGCAAAACAGTTATAAAAGAATGTTTCCAAAAGAATGGTCAGAGTACATTGTTGTACAGGAAAACACCGTGGCAAGGCAAGTGGAAAAATTCTGGAACGAATGGCTGTAGTTTTTGTTGTAATAGAGTACAATATAAATTATACTGTACCTAATTGTAGAAGATATTTTATTTGCAACTGGTTGATGGAAAAAAATATGTCAAAATAAGTGAAATGACAGTCGTTTTTTGAATAAATGACACATAATTTATACACGATGCACAGGTGAAAAGCTGTGGATAACTATGTGGAAAGTGTGGATTTATCCGCTGAAAATCCGTAAAAAAGGTTATCCACATAAAAATATTTGTGGATAACTCAAAAAAAGATAGTGTGAGAAAAAAACTTATTTGGTCAATAATATTATGTAAACTTAAAGGAGAGTTATGTTATGTGGGCATACGAAAGTGTATTTTATCAGATTTATCCCTTAGGATTTTGTGGAGCACCATTTGACAATGATGGTGTGTTAGAACATCGGATTTTAAAGGTAGAAGAATGGATTCCTCATATTAAGAAATTAGGATGTAATGCGATTTATTTTTCTCCCATATTTGAATCTGACACTCATGGATATAATACCAGAGATTACAGGAAGCTGGATGTGAGACTGGGAACCAATGATGATTTTAAAAAGATTGTGGAGAAGCTGCATGCAGAAGGAATCAGAGTGATTTTGGACGGAGTATTCAATCATGTGGGAAGAGGCTTCTTTGGGTTTGAAGATGTGTTAAGAAATCGAGAGGCATCTCAATACCGGGATTGGTTTTATCTTAATTTTGGCGGAAATTCCTGTTACAACGATGGGTTGTATTATGAAGGCTGGGAAGGAAATTATGATTTGGTAAAGTTAAACCTTCGCCATGAGCCGGTGGTTACCTATCTGTTGGAAAGTGTGAAAATGTGGATTCAGGAATTTGATATTGACGGACTTCGTCTGGACGTAGCTTATTGTCTGGACCATGATTTTGTAAGAAGACTTCGCAGTTTTACGGATTCCATGAAACAGGATTTCTTTTTACTGGGAGAAATGCTTCATGGAGATTATAAAGTATTGGTGAATGAGGAAATGTTACATTCGGCAACCAATTATGAATGTTATAAAGGATTGTATTCCAGTTTTAATAGTATGAATATGTTTGAAATCATACATTCCCTGCTTCGTCAGTTTGGTCCCGAGAATTGGACGTTGTATCGGGGAAAACACTTACTTTCTTTTGTGGATAATCATGATGTTTCCAGAATTGCAACCATGCTGCAAAATAAGGAGCATTTGCCCTTAATTTATGCATTATGCTTTGGAATGCCGGGAATTCCCTGTATCTACTATGGAAGTGAATGGAAAGCCGAAGGAGATAAGCAAAAGGGAGACCCATCGCTGCGATTAAGCTATGAAAAGCCGGAGTGGAATGAACTTACAGAGTATCTTGCAGTTTTGAGCAAGGCAAAGAAGGAGTCTGCAGCTTTAAATTATGGAGATTTTCATTCCCTGGTATTGACCAACAGGCAATGTATCTTTGAAAGAAAGACGGAAGGCGAGAGGATTCTTGTGGCAATAAATGCGGATAGTCAGGAATATATGGCATATTTTGATGCCGGCTGTGCAAAAGCAATAGATTTGATTACCGGAAAAGAACATGATTTTAGCAAAGGAAGTTCTTTGGCACCATATACCGCATATTATTGGAAATGTGAGAGATAAACCAAAAGAAAAACAGAAAGAAATATAAATAGGGTGAAACTATTTTATTTCTTTGGATATCTAATATCTATGAGAGGATAAAAGTTTTTATTTTTGTGGACTTTTTGTAATCAGGATAACCAAGAACAAAATAGATGATAAAAGGCAGAATATGGGGAAGATATTAAAAAGGAAAAGTAAGAAACAGAATAGGCAGTTGGCAAAAATCAAGAGTAAAAGTGCTTTTTTTATGGCACCCAGTATGGTGGGAGTAGCTGTCTTTTTTGTATTGCCGTTTCTGGTGGTAATTTATTATTCGGTGGTAAATAATCCGATTCAGCATAAGTTTGTATTTTTGGATAATTTCATAAGAGTGTGGAACAATCAGGCATTCCGGCTTGCGGCAGCGAATACTCTGAAGTTTTCTCTGATAGCGGTGCCATTGGTGGTACTGTTGTCGATGGTGACCGCTTTTATACTGGATGGGGCAATCCCCTTTAAAAGTCAGATACGAACCCTGCTGTTAAGTCCAATGATGGTTCCCATTGCTTCGGTAGTGCTGATCTGGCAGGTATTGTTTCATTATAATGGTGTGGTAAATGAATTTATCGAGCATTTTGGCGGAAAACAGATTGACTGGTTTAAGTCAGATTACGCGCTGGTAGTGTTAGTTATTTTGTTTGTCTGGAAGAATCTTGGTTATAACATGATTTTGTTCATGTCGGCCATTAGTAATATTCCGAAAGAAATCGTGGAAGTGGCGGAACTGGAGCAGGCAAAAAAATGGCAGATTTTTTTATTCATAAAAACCAGATATCTGTCCTCCACAATTTTATTTGTTACCATTTTGTCTTTGATTAATTCTTTCAAGGTGTTCAGGGAAGTGTATCTTCTTACGGGAGATTATCCTTATGACAGTTTGTATCTGTTACAGCATTTTATGAATAATACATTTAATTCCTTGGATTATCAGAAATTATCAGCGGCAGCTATTATTATGGCATTGGTGATGATTGTAATCATCGGTTTGTTGTTCTTAGTGGAAAATTACTATGGAAAAGATTTGACGGAGTAAGCCTAAATGAGTGCAAAAAAAAGAAAGAAAAAAATAGGAATCATTCTTCTGACAGCGGGGCTGATTTTCTTTACGGCAGTTTTCGTTACACCGATTGTATTTACAATATGCAATTCTTTTATGGGAAGTACGGAAATATCTGCCAATTACGGAATGATATTTGAAACAACAGAAAATGGCGGTAAAAAATTTATTGCAGATACCGTGAATCTGAAATTTATACCGGATAAGGTGTCTTTTAGTCAGTACATAACGGTATTATTGAAAAGCCCGGACTATTTGTTAAAATTCTGGAATTCTGTAATTTTGGTAGTTCCTATTGTGGTATTTCAGCTTCTGGTTGCCTGTCTGGCATCCTATGGATTTACAAGATACCGGGGAAGGCTGAGAGAAATTATATTTTTTGTTTATATCATTCTTATGCTGATGCCCTATCAGGTAACCTTAGTGCCGAATTTTTTGGTCAGTAAATGGCTGAATCTGTTAGATACGAACTGGGCAATCTGGCTGCCGGGAATTTTTTCTCCTTATGCGGTATTTTTGCTGACAAAGTATATGCGAAGGATTCCGGTGTCGATTCTGGAAGCGGCGAAGATAGACGGTGCCGGAGAAATTCAGATTTTTACACATGTATGTATGCCTTTGTGTAAAGGAGCCATGTGCAGTGTTGCAATTCTTATTTTTATAGATTTTTGGAATATGGTGGAACAACCATTAATTATGTTGTCGGAGGAACAGATGCATCCGTTGTCCGTTTTTCTGTCGAAGATTAATTCGGGAGAAATCGGTCTTGCATTTGCAGTGGCGACCATATATATGGTTCCCACATTGTTAATTTTCCTGTATGGAGAAGAATACCTGGTAGAAGGAATCACCTATCAGGGTGGATTAAAAGGATAACAGAAGGGAGCAGACATCGTAAGATGAATACGGAAAAGAAAACGAATCGAAAAGAATGGGTGAAAAACGCAGCAATTATATTTTTATCTGTAATGCTGGTATTAACTTTTTTTTCAAATACAATTATGAATTACTCCTTGCCGGAGGTGGCAACAGCCATGGTGGAGCCGGGAAGCATTACGGCTAAAATCAGAGGAACCGGAAATCTGACTTCTGAGGATCCTTATAAAATAACCATTAATGAAAGCCGAAAAATTGCCAGTGTGGCTGTAAAACAGGGAGATGTGGTGGAAAAAGATCAGGTATTGTTTTATCTGGAGGATGAAGACAGTGCAGAGCTGGAAGAAGCGGAAAAAGCTTTAAATGAACTTCTTTTGGCATATAGTACCTCCATTTTAAGTGGAGAGATTTCTAATGAGGCCTATCAGAATATTCAGGAAGGTAAGAAGATAAGCATTGCTCAATACCAGAGCGAAATCGCGGCAGCAAAGCAGAGAGTGGAAGAACTGCAGATGACGGTGGAAAATCTGAATAAGCAGATTGCCATTACAGGAACCACATCTACAGATGCCATTGACAGGGAAACCCGGCTGAAGCAGGCACAAACGGAGCTTGCCAATGCAGAAGCAAAAAAGACGGAAGCGAAAGCAAATCTGGACACGGCGCAGACAAATGCAAGCGGTGTATCCGCCATGCAGGCAGATTACAACAATGCGCTTATAGATGAGGAAATGAAAAGGGCAGCATATGAATCAGCGGCAAAATATCTGGACCAGAAGATTCGAAGTAAGAATCACACAGATTTTATGACGAAATATTCTGATTCCTCTGCTTTTTTCGCAGATTTTGAAAATATCATCAGCGGAAACAGTCAGGCAAAAATGAATCTGGCTACCCTGACCCAAATTGTTATGAATGTGGATGGCAAAAACAGTGTCAGTGCCAATGAAATCTATACCGGAGAAGCAGGAACGGCATTAACAGAGCTGCAAAAGGCGTATGGTGACTATAAAAATGCAAATTCCAAAACGGTATCAGCAAAAGCAAAATTACAGGCAGCACAGGTAAACAGTGATGTGGATAAGTACCAGAAAGCCTATGATTTGGCAGCCGGCAACTACCAATATTGGAAAGATGCAAGTGAAAAGCTTCAAAAAGAAATTAATTCCAATACGGCAGATACCCAGAAAGCAGACTCTTCTTTGCGACTGCAGCTTACGCAGGCAAGTGCAGATTTAGAGGCAGCCAAAGCAGATTTGGCACAGCTTATTACGGATGTAGGCAGTGAACTGAGCCTGGGAAATCAAAACAGTATCATTCGGGAACAGAGAGAAAAAATTGCCAAGTTAAAAGAAAATGCGGTAGGAGCAGTGATTAAGGCACCCATTGCCGGAACCATAACTGCCGTGAATAAGATTGCCGGGGAAACCATTACTCCGGCGGAAGAACTGGCAATTATGCAGCCGGAAGGAAAGGGATTTAGTATGAGCTTTTCCGTAACCGGAGAACAGGCAAAGAAAGTAACCGTGGGAGAACAGGCAGAGATTCAGAATTCCTGGTATTACAATGATATTGCAGCCACATTAACGGCCATTCGTCCTGACCCGGAAGGAGGCGGAACGAAAAAGTTATTGGTATTCAGTGTTACCGGCGATGTGCAGGCAGGACAGTCTGTCAGTGTTTCCATTGGACAGAAAAGTGCCAGCTATGATCTGTTAGTACCAAACAGTGCTGTAAGAGAAGACAATAATGGAAAATTTATTTTAACAGTAGAGGCTAAAAGTTCCCCATTGGGAAATCGTTATGTGGCAACCAGAGTAGATGTAGAGGTATTAGGTTCTGATGATACAAAAACAGCAATCAGTGCTCCTTTGTATGGATATGAATATGTGATTACTACATCAACCCAGCCTATAGAGGCGGGAAAACAGGTTCGTCTGGCAGAAAATCAGTAAATAAAATGGAAATACAGAGAACCATTCGAAGGAGAACGAGAAATAGGGAGAGGAAACGTACATTGAAAGAGTTAATACAGAATATCCCAAAGCATAAGAAAATCATGGGAATTTTGAGTGCGGTATGTTTGCTTTTGGCAGCCGTAATCTTGCTGTGGGAACATCAGATGCAGAGTCGGCTTTATGACCAGCAGATGGCAAAACGATGGTCAAAGGATGGGCAGGTTTCCCAAATCAGTGTTTTTTATGCCGAAGGAGCCGTAGAAGATGTAAATTCTTTTCGGGAACTGGAGCAGCAAGTGGAGCAGGCACTGACCCAGGCTTCTGTGATTTCGGAAAATGAAAACGCAAGATTATGGATTGATGCCGCCAGTCGTCCGGGAAAAGTAACACTTAGCAGTGAACGGGCAAATGTTGAGGTAAAGGCAGTCGGTGTAAGTGGAGAGTTTTTTCAGTTTCATCCCCAAAAGCAGGTCAGCGGCGGCTTGCTTCGGGAAGACAGCATGATGCAGGATGGGATTGTGATTGATACGGAAACCGCATGGCAGTTGTTTGGTTCTTCGGATGTAACGGGAATGCAGGTTATGATAGGGCAGGTGCCTCATTATGTGGTAGGAGTCATGGAAAGAGCACAGGGAAGAATAGCGGAAATGGCAGGATTGGAGAAATCCATTTGTTATCTGTCCTTAGAGAGCTTGGAAAATTACGGCACTGCAGAAGGGGGATTTACGTATGAAATTGTAATGCCTGACCCCATAAAGAATTTTGCATTTTCAACCATACAGACAGCTGTCGGAATAGAAAATGATGCTGCAGTTTTGGTGGAAAACACTACCAGATATGGGGTATTGCCGTTGCTAAAAGTAATTCAAAATTATGGCATACGAAGTATGTCCCTGAAAGGTATTGTGTATCCCTACTGGGAGAATATGGCACGAGGCTATGAAGATATTTTTGCTTTGACTTTGGGGATAAAAATTCTGCTTTTTATTGTCCCCATTGTAGAGGGGATATCCTTAGGGAACTATTTATGGAAAAAGAAAACCCGGACCTGGAAAGATGGAGTGAAATGGCTGCAGGAGAAAATATATGAAGCAGGAACTAAAAAAGCAGAAAGAAAACAAAAAAGAGACTCTGAAATTGAGAATTTTGGGGAAAGCAAATAGAAAAAAGGAGGAGAAAGTATGAAAAAGAGAAGAGTGATAAGTGCATTGTGTGGATTTGCTCTTTTGCTTACTGCCTGTGGCGGTGAAAGTACAACTACAGAAGAAAATAAATTTGTGCAAAGGAATAAGAATGCTGTTTTTAAGGAAGAAACCGGAATATTTGATTTGGAAGAGGGTGACGTAACGCAGATACAGATGGGAGGAGATACCATCTATATTGAACAATACGTTTATGATTATGGAGAAATTGATACTGTAAACAGCGATGGTGCAGAAGAAATAATAGAAGAGGCGGTCGCAGAAGAGGGTTCTATGGAAGATATGGCCAGGGCTGCAGTCAGTGTTGTGGCAGAGCCTGCAGAAGAGGCCTACGTCAGCCCTATGGTAACCAGATATATTACCAGTTATCAGCCGGATGGAACTTTGATAAAACGTATTTCCATGAAAGTAGATGAAAATAGCGGCAGTGGTTCCATGGCGTTTGATGAAAATGGAAATATTTACAGTATTTTTTATCAGTATGCTACCTATGAAGGGGAGGATACTACGGATAAAGTATATTTGCAAAGCTATACCTCGGAGGGAGAGGAAACCATGAAGGTATGGCTGAATGAAAATGAGACAGAAGATTATTTTTATGTAAGTTCCCTTTACGTTACGAAAGAGGGGCAGCTGCTTTTAGATACTTCCCGGGGAATTGAGATTTATGACACGGCAGGAAATCCTGTAAAGATGATTGAGAAAGAGGAAACACAGGATGCTCGTCTGCTTCGGATACGTGAAGAACAATATGCATTGGTAACAAGTACCGGAGAAAGTGCCGCAATTCAGACTCTGGATATCCAAAGCGGAACTTTTGGAGAAAAACAAAATCTGCCGTTTAATTATTACATGTATGGACTGTATGACGGAAAATATTATGATGTTTACTTAAATGATGAATATGGAATTTACGGATATAATATGGGGGATACGGAAATTACCAAGATTATGGATTATATATCCTCAGATTTTACTGTAAATAATCTTTCCTATTTTGTTTTTGTGGAAGAAGAAACTTTTATTGCCAGCTATTATGGAGAGGACGGCAGAGTATTATCCCGCTTTACCAAAGTTGCACCGGAAGAGGTAGCAGAAAAAATAGATTTGACACTAGGGTGTTATTATCTAAGTTATGATATCAAGGAAAAGCTGATTGAGTTCAATAAAAACAGCGATAAGTACAGAATTAATCTTGTAGATTATAGTTCTTATAATACGATGGACGATTATACGGTAGGTTTGAATCGTATGAATACGGATATTGTTTCCGGAGATGTGCCGGATATTCTGATTATGGGAAATGAAATGCCGGTAAACAGCTATATAGCCAAAGGGATTTTTATGGATTTAAATACCTTTTTGGAAAAAGACAATGAAGTAAAAAAAGAAGATTTAATGCCAAATGTATTGCAGGCGCTTTCCTCAGAAGATGGTTTATATAGAATTGCTCCTTATTTTGGAGTAAGTACCTTTGCGGCAAAAACTTCAGATGTGGGAGAAAAACAGGGATGGAATATGGAAATGGCTCAAGAGATTCTTGCCACAAAACCGGAAGGAACGAATCTGTTTAGTGAAATGACCTCCTCAAGTTTCGTATATAATGCAATGGCAATTTGTGGAGAACGATATGTGGACTGGGAAAAAGGAGAATGTTATTTTGATGGGGAAGAATTTAAGAACGTATTAGAATACGCAGAGAGTCTTCCAAGAGAAATTGATTATTCCGATATGGATGAAAATTACTGGAATGAATGGGAAGCGCAGTTTAGGAACGGAGCAACACTTGTCTATGGTGTATATATTTCTGCTTTTAGAGATTATGCATATGCGAAGCAGGCTGTTTTTGGAGAAGATATTACTCTCATAGGCTTTCCTGTAGAAGAAGATATGGGCGCCGGCATTAGTGTAGGAAACACTATGTCCATTAGTGCTTTAAGCAAGAATCAGGAGGGGGCATGGGAATTTGTAAAGAGTTTTCTGACAGAAGAATATCAGGATTCTTTAGAGTACGGATTACCTCTTAGAATCAGCAGTCTGGATAAAATGGCGGAAAAAGCAACGCAGAAGCCTTATTATCTGGATGAGGATGGAAACAAGGTGGAGTATGAAGATACTTTTTATGTAAATGGAATGGATATCACAGCTGTCCCTTTGACGAAGGAAGAAACAACCGTAGTAATGGACTATATCAGAAGTCTGGATAAACTGTGTGCTTATAATGAGGCAATTAATGAGATTATTTTTGAAGAGGCAGAAAGCTACTTCTCCGGTCAGAAATCAGTAGAAGATGTCACAAGTGTCATTCAAAGCAGAGTGAAAATTTACATCAATGAAAATAGTTGACAAACGTAAGGTTTTTCACTATATTTATGACTAGACAAAGATGGTGAAAAAGAGGAGTACGGATTACCCCTTGGCAGAGAAAGAGGCTCACAGGCTGGAAGGCTTCTTGAAGGAAGGGATTCGGAAGGTAGCTTTGGAATCGGAATGCTGAACAGGCAGTGCAGAGCCTAAAGGAGGCAGAAGTACGACAGTAGGCATTCACGGCTCATCCCCGTTACAGGATAAGTTTGGGAAGAACTTGTAAGGCTTTTCCTTGGGGAAAAGTGAACAAAGGTGGTACCGCGTGAAATGAACGCCCTTTGCTGATGAAATATCATTGGCAAAGGGTTTTTGTGTGATGGGAAATGTCTGCTGTCACAGATTTAAAATTCAGAAGGAGAAAAGCAACATGAGCAAGGAATTAGCAAAAACTTATGACCCTCACAGCATTGAGGAAAAATTGTATCAAAAATGGCTGGATAAGAAATATTTTCATGCCGAAGTAGATTATAGTAAGAAACCATTTACCATTGTAATGCCGCCCCCAAATATCACGGGACAGCTTCATATGGGGCATGCCTTGGATAACACCATGCAGGATATCCTGATTCGTTTTAAAAGAATGCAGGGATATAATGCACTTTGGCAGCCGGGAACGGACCATGCAAGTATTGCCACGGAAGTTAAAATTATTGAAAAAATGAAGGAAGAAGGCATTGACAAGGAAGAACTGGGAAGAGAAGGATTTTTAGAAAGAGCCTGGGATTGGAAAAGAGAATATGGCGGACGTATCATCAGCCAGTTAAAGAAACTGGGTTCTTCCTGTGACTGGGACAGAGAACGTTTTACCATGGATGAAGGCTGTAATAAAGCGGTAACAGAAGTTTTCTGCAAGATGCATGAAAAAGGATGGATTTACAAAGGCAGCCGTATTATTAACTGGTGTCCGGTTTGTAATACCTCTATTTCAGATGCTGAAGTGGAATATGAAGAACAGGCAGGACATTTCTGGCATATTAAATATCCTATTGTGGGAACGGATGAGTTCTTAACGTTTGCTACCACAAGACCAGAGACGATGCTTGGTGATACCGCAGTTGCCATTCATCCGGAGGATGAAAGATATAAACATTTATCCGGGAAAAAAGTATTACTTCCTTTGATGAACAGAGAACTTCCCATTGTGGAAGATACCTATGTTGATATGGAATTTGGTACCGGAGTTGTAAAAATCACACCGGCTCATGACCCTAATGACTTTGAAGTAGGAAAGAGACATAATCTGCCGGAAATCAATATTTTAAATGATGATGCAACCATCAATGAAAATGGCGGAAAGTTTGCAGGTATGGACCGTTATGAAGCCAGAAAAGCCATCGTGAAAGAACTGGATGAAATGGGTCTTTTGGTAAAAATTGAAGACCACGTTCATAACGTAGGTACGCATGACAGATGTAAGACTACCATTGAGCCTATGATCAAAAAGCAGTGGTTTGTAAAAATGGACGAGCTGATAAAGCCTGCAGCGGAAGCTGTAAAAAATGGAGATATTCAGCTGATTCCTGAGAGAATGAACAAAACCTACTTTAACTGGACCGATAACATCCGCGACTGGTGTATCAGTCGTCAGTTATGGTGGGGACACAGAATTCCTGCTTATACCTGTGACAAATGTGGAAAAGTTATAGTAGCGGCAAAGACACCGGAGGTTTGTCCAAAATGTGGAGATACCCACTTTACACAGGATCCGGATACTTTGGATACTTGGTTTTCTTCTGCACTTTGGCCATTTTCTACCTTGGGCTGGCCTGAGAAAACAGAAGATTTGGCATATTTTTATCCCACGGATGTATTAGTAACCGGATATGATATTATTTTCTTCTGGGTTATCCGTATGATTTTCTCCGGTTTTGAACAGATGAAAGAAAAGCCTTTTAAAACCGTATTATTCCATGGATTGGTACGTGATTCCCAGGGTCGTAAAATGTCAAAATCCTTAGGAAATGGAATAGACCCGTTGGAAATCATAGACCAGTATGGTGCAGATGCATTAAGATTAACTCTGATTACCGGAAATGCACCGGGAAATGATATGCGTTTTTATAATGAAAGAGTGGAAGCCAGCAGAAACTTTGCAAACAAGGTATGGAATGCGTCCCGTTTCATTATGATGAATATGGAAGGAAAAGAAATCCGTCTGCCTGAAAGCGGTGAACTGGAGCCTGCAGACAAATGGATTTTATCCAAATTAAATAAAGTTATCAAAGAAGCCACAGAAAATATGGAACATTTTGAACTGGGAATTGCAGTTTCTAAAGTACAGGATTTTATCTGGGATGAATTCTGTGACTGGTATATTGAAATGGTAAAACCCCGTCTGTATAACAGTGACAATGTAAAGAGTCAGAATGCTGCTTTATGGACATTGAAAACCGTATTGTTGGATGGATTGAAACTGCTGCATCCGTATATGCCGTTTGTAACGGAGGAAATCTTCTGCACCATGCAGTCAGAAGAAGAATCCATTATGATAAGCAAATGGCCGGAATGGAAAGCGGAATGGAACTTTGCAAAGGAAGAAAATGAAATTGAAATTATCAAAGGTGCAGTTCGTGGTATCCGTAATGTGCGTTCAGAAATGAATGTACCGCCAAGTAAGAAGGCATTGGTGTATGTGGTAAGTGAAAATCAGGATATTTTAAAGGTATTTGAAGAGAGTGGTTTATTCTTTGCTTCTTTGGCATATGCTTCCAAAGTGAATACTCAGACTGACAAGAACGGAATTGCAGAGGACGCAGTATCTGTAGTTATTCCCGGGGCTGTATGTTATATGCCATTTGCAGAACTGGTGGATATCAGTAAGGAAGTTGAACGTTTGGAAAAAGAAGAAAAACGTCTGCAGGGGGAACTTGCAAGAGTCAATGGAATGTTAAACAATGAAAAATTCATTTCCAAAGCTCCGGCAGCCAAGATTGAAGAAGAAAAACAAAAATTGGAAAAATATCAGCAGATGATGACACAGGTTCAGGAAAGACTTGGACAATTAAAATAAGAAGCAGTGTGAAAGTAAAAGCATCGCGCTGAGATTTTTATAAGAGAAGAGTAGCATTATGTACCAAAACAACTTTATGAAATTTCCTTTGGAAGATGTTTGAGGGACAAGATGCTGCTCTTTTCCATCTCTTTTTTAGTTAAGAGGAGGAAGAATTAGGAAAATGTGCCAAAAAACAGAAACTTTAGATTATAAAGATGTAGAGCAAAAAATTTTGAATCTGCCCAAGTTTCATAAGCTAAGTAAGTTTGAGATTACAAAACAGGTGTATCAGTTTTTAGGAAAGCCCGGAGGAGATACCTCTATTGTTCATGTTGCAGGAACAAATGGTAAAGGCTCTGTGTGTGCGTATATGAATGAAGTTTTGACAAAAGCCGGTTATAAAACAGGTATGTTTACATCTCCTCATTTGGTATCTGTACGGGAGAGAATCCGGTGTAATCATGAACTTATCTCAGAAGAAGATTTTGCCAAATTGTATGGAAGGTTACAAAAAAAAATAGAGGAATTTACAGGGGGAAAAAATGAAAATGTCTCTGAGACAGAAAAGAAAAGGGTAAAATCACGGGCACAGGAAAAAGAGTATGTTCCCCTATTTTATGAAGTTCTTTTTTTTATGGCAATGATGTATTTTGAAGAAAAAAATGTGGATGTTATTATTTTGGAAACGGGTCTGGGGGGAAGACTGGATGCCACTAACGTGATAGAGGACCCAAAGGTAGCGGTAATTACAGAAATTGGAATGGATCACATGGAATATCTGGGGTATACTTTTGAAAGTATTGCAAAAGAAAAAGCAGGAATCATAAAAAGAGGAAGTCGGGTTGTTTATAGCCCGAATCGACAGGAAACGATACAGGTAATAGAGCAAAAAGCGAAGGATTTGGGCGTATTGTGCAGAAGTGTGGAAAAACCTGAAAAACATAGAGTCAGATTTGTGGATAAAAAGATTGATTTTTCTTTCTTTTCTCGTTATTATGGATATATTCCAATCAGGCTGAATACATATGCGGTATATCAGTTGGAAAATGCAAGTCTGGCACTTGCTGCATTAGAGGAAATGGAACTTGAGATTTCAAAAGAACATATGCAGGAAGGAATTGCAGATTGTACATGGGAAGGCAGAATGGAAGAGTTGATGCCCGGAATCTATATAGATGGTGCTCATAATGAGGACGGGATTGATGCTTTTTTGGCTTCTGTAAGTAAAGATGGCTGTGTGGGAAAACGGTGGCTGCTTTTTTCCGCAGTGGCGGATAAAGAATATAAGCTTATGAAGGAGAAACTGGTAAATTCAAAGCTTTTTGAGTATATATATGCCTCACCCCTGAATAACGTAAGGACCATCCATATGCAGGAGTTGAAAGAGATATTTGACAACGAACAGGTTAGGATTGCGGAGAATGCCTGTGAAGGATTGCAGGAAATGATTGCATGTAAAAGGGAAAATGATTTCATATATGCAGTAGGGTCCTTGTATCTGGCAGGTGAAATAAAAGCAAAATTGCGAGAAATGGTTTGAGGGTAAGCTAAATGCTTATCGGTACAGATATAGAATTGATAAGAATGGGGAAAGTTTTGAACCCTGTCTGATGACAGGGAATGGAGGAAAGAATGATTAATTTTGAAGAAGAATTGAAAAAATTTCATCCGAGTCTCGAAATAGAAGATGCTGAGGATGCGTTATATAAAAAAAATCTGACAGATATAGCAGATTTGGTGGTTGAAATTGTAAAAGAAGTAAAAGAAGACGAGAAAGAGTAAAAGGAGAGCGGATATGATATGTTATCATTGTGGCTGCAATTTGACAGAACATGATTTCTGTACCAATTGCGGAGTGGATGTAAGCAGCTACAAAGTTGTCGTTTCTGCCTCTAATATCTATTATAACGAGGGCTTGGAAAAGGCCAGAGTGCGGGATTTATCCGGCGCAATAGCGAGTTTACGTCAATGCTTAAAATTGAATAAAAATCATGTAGATGCCCGTAATTTATTAGGTCTTGTATATTTTGAAATGGGAGAATCCGTACAAGCTTTGAATGAATGGGTTATCAGTAAAAATCTAAGGGCGAAGAAAAATATTGCGGATGAATATCTGAAACTGATTCAGAATAATCCGGGCAAATTAGATGCTCTAAATTCTACCATAAAAAAATACAATCAGGCATTGAATTATTGTTATCAGAATAGTCAGGATATGGCGGTGATTCAATTAAAAAAAGTGCTTTCCATGAATCCAAAATATGTACAGGCACATCAGTTGTTGGCACTTTTGTATCTGCAGCAGGAGGAATTTGAAAAAGCAGTAAAAGAATTGGAAAAAGTATTAAGGATTGATACGAATAATACCAGAGCACTCCGATATTTACAGGAAATAGGTCATGGTCTGGAAGAAACCGATAAAGGGGCTAAAGTAAGTGGTAAATTAAAAGCTGTTCAGAACAAAAGTAAAATGGTCAGCGAAGAATCTTATCAATATCAAAGCGGCAATGAGACCATTATTCAGCCTCTGAATTACTCAGAGAAGAAGAATATGCAGTCTCTTTGGAATCTGATTATCGGTATCATTGTAGGGTTTGCTGTTGTCTGGTTTCTGGTGCTTCCGGCAAAAATCCAGACAGAGAAGGCAGGAGTAAGTGATGAACTTCGTCTGGTAAGTGAACAGCTGGATGTAAAAACTGCCACAATTAATGAATTGGAAAGCAAGGTAAAAACTTTGGAGGAAGAGACTTCAAATCTTCAGGGACAGCTGGAAGGCTTTGTAGGAAATGGAGGAACCCTGGAGGATATTAATCACCTTCTTCAGGCAGCAAGGATTTACATTGAAACTCCCAATGAGTCTGTGAAGATTGGAGAATATCTGGAAAAAATAAATCCGGAATCCGTAACGGAAGCTTCTTCCGAGTCTTTTACCTCTTTATACACTCTGCTTTTAAAAGAAGTGGGAAGTGACATTGGAGATAAATATTACGAACAGGGGATGAAAGAATATCAGAATGGAGATTTTCAAGCAGCTGTTGAAGCTTTAAGCAGAGCAGTTACTTATGATAGTGCTAATCAGGATGCGTATTTCAATCTGGCAAATTCTTATCGGAAACTGGAAAAAACAGAGGAAGCTATTGAATGTTATGAGAAGATTATTGAATTATTTCCATCCACTTCTATGGCTAACCTGTGAAGATTGGAGAATATCTGGAAAAAATAAATCCGGAATCCGTAACGGAAGCTTCTTCCGAGTCTTTTACCTCTTTATACACTCTGCTTTTAAAAGAAGTGGGAAGTGACATTGGAGATAAATATTACGAACAGGGGATGAAAGAATATCAGAATGGAGATTTTCAAGCAGCTGTTGAAGCTTTAAGCAGAGCAGTTACTTATGATAGTGCTAATCAGGATGCGTATTTCAATCTGGCAAATTCTTATCGGAAACTGGAAAAAACAGAGGAAGCTATTGAATGTTATGAGAAGATTATTGAATTATTTCCATCCACTTCTATGGCTAACCGGGCTCAATCTTATATTAATGAGCTAAAAGAAGAACAAAATTAAAAATAAATATATTTGTTTACGAAAGAGAGTTGGAGAATATCCGGCTCTCTTTTTTTACGCGTACAGCGGGAAGGAGGAATCACATGAAGGAAGGACAATTTAAAGTAATTGATGATTATTTGTGCATAAAAATGCCCAAAGAAATTGATCATCACAATGCAGAAATTTTAAGTAAAAAAGTGGATGGGTTTATTTGTACCAGAAAGGTAAATCACATTGTATTTGATTTTATCGATACAGAGTTCATGGATAGTTCCGGAATCGGAATTATTGCAGGCAGATATAAAAAAATACAATATCTGGGCGGCAAAGTATATATCCTGAATGCCGGGCAGCAGGTGAAACGAATCCTGACATTATCAGGAATCCAGAAGTATGTTGTATTTATGAAAGAATAAAAAGGGAACAGGATAAGCAGAAAAGGTAAAATGCTATCAAAATTTGGTAAAGAGAATGGTTAGGAAAAAACATTAAAAGAAGTGAAGGAGAAGAAATATGCAGATAAATATCAGAAAAAAAATTGACAACCGGATGCAGCTTTCCTTTGAAGCAATTTCGGAGAATGAACAGTTGGCAAGGATTGCAGTAGCCTCTTTTATTACACCGCTGGATCCTACGTTGGAGGAAATGGCAGATGTAAAAACTGCCATTTCAGAGGCGGTTACGAATGCCATTATTCACGGATATGAAGAAAAAGAAGGAATGGTTTACATAAGATGCAGTTTGCATCATGATTTACTGGAAGTAGAAATTGAAGATAAAGGAAAAGGAATTGAGGATATTGACAAGGCAATGGAACCTATGTTTACGACAAAACCGGAAAAGGAACGTTCCGGCATGGGATTTTCCTTTATGGAAGCTTTTATGGACGAGTTGGAAGTCAGTTCTATTCCGGGAGAAGGAACTACGGTTTTCATGAAGAAAAAATTAGGAACAGAATCCTGGCTGGAAGAATAGACCGGGAGGCTTGCATGGACGAAACAACAGTACTGATGGAACGATTACAAAAGGGAGATAAAGAAGCAAGAAAGGTACTGATAGAGAAAAATTTAGGTTTGGTTCATCATATTGTAAAGCGCTTTTTAGGAAGGGGAGTGGAAGCAGAGGATTTGTTTCAAATTGGAACCATTGGCTTGATGAAAGCCATTGATAAATTTGACCTTTCTTTTCAAGTGAAATTTTCTACTTATGCGGTGCCTTTAATCAGCGGCGAAATCAAACGTTTCTTAAGAGATGATGGGATGGTGAAAGTGAGCAGGAGTCTGAAAGAAAACGGTTGGAAAATTAATCGGGTGATAGAACAGAGAAAACGGGAATGCGGCAATGATATTACGATACAGGAACTGATGGAAGAAACAGGACTTACAGAAGAAGAAATTGTTATGGCAATGGAAGCGAATATTCATGTGGAATCCATATATAAATCGATTTATCAATCGGATGGAAGTGAAATTTATCTGGTAGATCAGGTGGTGGCTGGAAAAGCCGGCAGCAGTCTTGGGGTAGAAGCCGGAAATGGAAGAGATAAAAAAGTAACACTTTCAGGAACTACGGAAGATGTGGAAAAAGAAGAAGTATTAAATCATATGCTTTTGGAGCAATTATTGGATAATTTGAGAGATTCTGAAAGAAATCTGATAAAAATGCGATATTTTGAGAATATGACACAGGTACAGGTGGCAAAAATATTAGGGATAAGTCAGGTGCAGGTATCCAGAACCGAAAAGAAAATATTAATGGGGATGCGAAAAAGCCTGGAATAAGAAAGAGGAAAGAGAGCATATGGCAGATAAAACAATTTATGTAAAAATGGATGCAAGGATAAAGCTTCGTGGAGATGTGATACGTATCGGAGATTTGGGTAAAATATACTGTGAAGAGGAAACCGTGGTAAATAAAATAAAAACACTACAGATTCACCGGTTTCAGAAGTCAGATCATACAAGATGTGTTATTGGCGTATTGAAAGTAATAGAAATGATACACAAGGAATATCCCGGGTATGCGGTAGATGTTGTAGGACAGACGGAAACGGTTGTGGAACAGGTAAGTGGAAATTCAAAATCCGGTGTTGCAGAAGGAATTAAGATTGCATTTGTTTCGGCATTGTGTTTTTTTGGCACTATGTATACGATTATGTCTTATCATAATGAGATTAATCTGGTAGAGATGTTTGATAAGGTTTATACAATGGTAACCGGCTTGCAAAATGATGGATT
Source organism: uncultured Lachnospiraceae bacterium (assembly GCA_964610665.1). Taxonomy (GTDB): domain Bacteria; phylum Bacillota; class Clostridia; order Lachnospirales; family Lachnospiraceae; genus SFDP01. Next base: position 27,161 of record CAZSWC010000009.1, on the reverse strand, counting down.
TACAGCACTTGAAATATCTTATTCTTTGGGATTATGTATTGGCATTATCCTGTTTTATAATCATATAGGTAAACGTAAACTGACACCGGACCCATCTCCTGTAGAAGTAGAAATGAGAACTTATGAAGATGATGTAAATAATTCTCTTGTGGAAATGGCAAACAGAGAGGAGAAAACAATTGATGTTTAAATATTGGTTGACAGTGTTCGCCTTTTTGGGGTTTGGGCTTCTTTCTTCTGGCGGAGTATTTACTGTTTTTGTGACAGTAGGACTGGTGCCAAGATTTGCCAGTAAAACCCATACCGGACATAAAATCATACTTTATGAAAATAGTATTGTGGCGGGGGCAGTGATTGGCTGTATTCTGTCCGTTTACTCAGAATGGTTTTGCAAGGTTTGGGGAGGGAATGCAATTGTAACTCTTCCCTATTGGAAATTCTGGGGAAGCTTAATTCTTGCTGTATTTGGTATTTTCGCCGGTATGTTTGTAGGCTGCTTTGCCATTGCTATTGCAGAGATGTTGGACACCATTCCTATTTTTACCAGAAGAGTCCGTCTGGGAAAGGGAATCGGTATTGTCATGCTGTTTATTGCATTAGGGAAAACAGTGGGAGCACTCATTTATTTTTATAATCGTCTTGGGTTTTGGTGAAAAAATGAAAGAGAAAATGCAAAATATGTCGAATGTTGTATGGAAAATGGAAGAAAAATTGCATAAATATTTGAAATAGCACTTTATCTTGTGTATGAAATTATAAAATTAACCAATACTATTATAAAAGCCAGTGCATAGAAAAGATAAAATTTGAAATTGGCGGACAGGAGGATGAGGTATTGGGGAAAGATGTGCAGCAGGATTTGGTAGAAGAATTTGTGGAAGAAGAACAAAAAAAGAAGTATCAGGATTATGTAAAACAGGTGACTCCTACACACAACCTGGCAAAGCAGATGTTTCACGCATTTCTTTGCGGTGGGATTATCTGTACCATAGGACAGGGGATTTTGAATTATTGTAAAGATACACTGGGGTTAGAACAGGAAATTGCCGGAAGCTGGTGTTCTTTGATTTTAATTTTGTGTTCTATCATCTTAACCGCATTTCATCAGTATGTGAAAATTGTAAAGTGGGGAGGTGCCGGTGCCTTGGTACCCATTACGGGGTTTGCCAATTCTGTGGCATCCACAGCCATTGAATTTAAAAAAGAAGGTCAGGTATTTGGGATAGGTTCTAAAATCTTTACCATAGCAGGTCCGGTTATTTTATATGGTATTTTTTCAAGCTGGATATTGGGAGTGATTTACTGGATTGGAAAATGTTTGGGAGTGGTGTAAGCTGCTCCTTTTTTGTAGTCGAGATATAAAAATTGACATATGGTAAAAAACAGAAGGAAGATAGATACTTGGGTTTTAGTATTATTGTGAAGTGAAGAAATTGTATATTGTAATATATAAAATAGAATGATAAAATGATAACGTAAATAAATTACACATTCAAATAAATCGAACGTAAAAAAATAGCGAGGTGAAAAATATGCTTAGCAGAGTGATTGTTAAAAATTTTAAAAGTTTTAAAGAAGAAACAATTTTTGATTATCGAAAGACAAATTATAAATTATTGGAACGTAATACTTGTGGAAAATTATTAAAAGGGATAGGTTCTAAAATCTTTACCATAGCAGGTCCGGTTATTTTATATGGTATTTTTTCAAGCTGGATATTGGGAGTGATTTACTGGATTGGAAAATGTTTGGGAGTGGTGTAAGCTGCTCCTTTTTTGTAGTCGAGATATAAAAATTGACATATGGTAAAAAACAGAAGGAAGATAGATACTTGGGTTTTAGTATTATTGTGAAGTGAAGAAATTGTATATTGTAATATATAAAATAGAATGATAAAATGATAACGTAAATAAATTACACATTCAAATAAATCGAACGTAAAAAAATAGCGAGGTGAAAAATATGCTTAGCAGAGTGATTGTTAAAAATTTTAAAAGTTTTAAAGAAGAAACAATTTTTGATTATCGAAAGACAAATTATAAATTATTGGAACGTAATACTTGTGGAAAATTATTAAAAGGAGTTCTTTTTGTAGGAGATAATGCATCTGGAAAAACGACAGCAATTCAGCCACTGATTTTGTTATTGCAGCTGCTGTTTAAGGATAAGGAAATGAATTTATTTTCTTACAAATGTTTGTTTTCAAATGATAAGAATACCAGTTTAATTTATGAATTTGATATAGCAGGATATGAAATTGAATATAAGTATGTTTTTGGGGGAAATGAATTTTTAGAGGAACAATTACTTGTAAATAAAGAAAAATGGATGGAAAGAATGGGAGAGAAAGCAAAAATCATTTCCCAAAATGTCGAGACGTTTTATGATGTAGATACTTCAATTTTATTTTTGAAAAAATGGTATTTTAATACGAAATTTGAAGGAAATTCGATATTGAATGAATGGTTTGATTTTTTAAAACAGTCAGTGTGGATTAATGCATATACACGAAGTATTGTTACTTATAATGGAGAAAATTTGGTATATAAACGATATTTTGAAAAGTATGGCTACGAAGAGGTTAATAAGTTCTTAAAAGAAAATAAGTTTAAATATTCCATTCAGTATACCAGAAATATAAAAAGAAATGATGTTACCTATGCTTTATCTGAGGATGAAGATAAAATGGTGTTTTTTGAAAGAGAAGAATTTGATGTGCCGATTCCCATGATTTGGGAATCTGTAGGTAATAAAACTTTAATAAATATTCTTCCTGCCATTTTGTATGTTGTTAAGAATGGCGGATTATTAATTATCGATGAATTTAGCAGCGGATTTCACAACAAGCTGGAAGAACTGATTGTGCGGTATGTTATGTTAAACAGCCAAAATACGCAGATGTTTCTTGTGTCGCATTCAACAAATCTTCTTTCAAATTCTTTACTGCGTCCGGATCAAATATATGCAGTTGAAATGATGGAAAATCAAGGAAGTATATTAAAACGTTTTTCAGATGAGCAGCCAAGAGCAGCACAAAATTTAGAAAAAATGTATTTAAGTGGAATCTTTGGAGGAATACCGGAATATGAGACTGATAAAGGATAAAAGAATTGGAAAAGTTCTGTTTATTGTGGAAGGGGGACAGCATGAGTTCTCTATATTAAAAAAGATATTTAGTGATATTTTGGGTTATAAAAGAATTGAAAAAAGAAGGAACAAAGCAACTTATTATGTTAGTCAGCATGATAGTCATAGTGTAGTAGCGATTATTAATACTAAAACATCAAACATACAATCTGTAGATGATGAGGAATATTTGGATATGATTTATACAGATTTAATAGAGAAATATTCCTTTGATGTCACGAATGCATCAGTGTATTATATTTTTGACAGAGATCCAGAATCAAATACAAATCCGGAATTGATAGAAAAATTAATAAAAAAATTAAGAAATTCGCGTGAAAATGAGGAAAATATGATGGGAGGAATGTTAATATTAAGTTATCCATCCATAGAAGCATATGAAATTTCAAATTTTTGGGAAGGTTCTTACTACATAAAAGCATATTTGGGAGCTGAGGTGAAGAAATTAATTGCAGATAATGCAAAAAAAATTTCCATGAATAAAATAAATGAAAACTCGATTTTGCACGCATGTAAGGAATTGCAGGATTTCATAGAAAATAATAATATGAATTTTGATATAGATGAATTTTCAAATGTGAATGAAAAAGTTTTTGAAAAAGAGGAAGGATTTAAGCAGAAATATAATTCATATTTCCTGTTGTCCATGATGTCATGGGTATTGATGGATTTAGGAATTTTAAAGTTTGAAGAAGAAACAGAAAAATGTCAGGAAGTGAAATTATAGAGAAACATGAGAAAAGTTGTGAAACATTACACCTACATATTAAAATGCAGCGACAACACCTATTATACAGGGTATACCAACCATCTGGAGAAAAGGATACAGGCTCACAACGAAGGAAAAGGCGCTAAGTATACCAAAGGACGCAGACCGGTAGAACTTGTTTATTATGAAGAGTACGAGACAAAACAGACAGCCATGAAGCGGGAATGGGAAATAAAACATTTTTCCAGAGGAAAAAAAGAAAGCTTATTTCACTCGGAACAAAAGAAAAACGGTTTGGTGAAAAAATCAGAAAATTAAAAGAAAAATGAAGAATTTTATATAAAAATAGCTATATTTTCTTGCAAATATTTAGATTCAAGGATATGATATCATTAGGTTAAGAACATAAAAAATGGGGAGGTAGAAAGGCTGCATGAATTATTTACAAAAATTATATATTAATTCAGTTGTAGATATTTATTCGGATATCTTATCCGTAGATTTGGAAACAGGAAAATGCAATTATATTTATACCGAAAATAAGATGTTGGAAGAAATCCAGCTGCCCCAGAACTGGGAAGAGGCGAAACACCTTATTTTGGAAAGCATTGTGCCGCAGGAACACGAAATGATTATGGAAAAGTGGGCGGCAAATATGACATTGGATGCAGAAACAGACACCTCTTTTTCCATAGAATATCATTCCATTGCCAGAGAAGAAGGCAAAAAAGCTGCACTCTGGAAAATGAATATCATGATAGTGGATGACGATGGAAGAAAATGTGCCCATATTTTTTTAAGAGACAGAAGTATTGATATTAAAGGCCGTTTTAGAATTGCAGAATTAAGAGACCGGGATCCTCTGACAAAGGTATACAATCGTTTTAAACTGGAAGAGTTAAGCCGCAGTGAATACCAGAATATGAATACCTGCGGTGTGTTGTTCTTCAATGTGAATGATTTGAAAGATTTTTTGGACTCTTATGGCATGGAAGAAAAGGAATCCATTCTCTGTACTTTGGCAGATGGTGTGAAAACCTTGGAAAATGAAGATGTTCTGGCATTTCGATATGACAGAAATCAATTTTTGATTGTTGCCAAAAACTGCAGTAAAGACCAGTTTAAAGATGTCATCCGTAACTGGATGGAATCCTGGGGAAAAATAGCAGATAAGAAGACTCTTTCTTTTACGGTATCTTTAGGCAATGCATGGGATTGTGCGCCGATTGAATTAGAAGAACTGATTTGCCGGGCACAGGAACATATGTATAGGAACAGAAGGCAGATAAGAAAAGGACTGCCAATGGACTATTACCTGCAGGAAGAAAAGTCTACCAGCTATGGTCTTTATAATGAAGAACAATTTGAGAAAAATGCAACTTACAAGCTGAATTATGAAGAAAAGGAATATTGTATTGTTGCCATTGGGATTGAACACTTCAAATTGTACAACCGTTGGTGGGGGCAGAAATCAGGAGAACTCTTTTTAGCAGAGATTGCAGTTCGTTTGAAATACTATGAAAAACTTTACGATGGAATCGCTGCCTATATTGGAGAAGAAGCCTTTGCCATTATGCTTCCAATGGAAGAAAAAGTAATTCAGCTTATAGAAAGGGATTTAAGAAAGATTTCTTCAAGAAAGACCAGAAATGTCGGATTTTTACCGGCTTTTGGTGTTTATAAAATTCCTAAAAATTCCCAGAATGCTGTGGGAATGTATGACATGGCATTGGAAGCGCAAAAGCATGTTATTGGAAATTTTGATAACAGAATCTGCTATTATGAAGAGAAAATGACAGAAGCTGTTGAGAATGAATTAAGTATTTTGAATGAATCTAAAATTGCACTGGACAGAAAACAGTTTTATCTGGCGGTGCAGCCTAAATGCAGAATCGATACCGGTAAAATTGTAAGTGCAGAAGCCCTGGTGCGTTGGAAACATCCTGAGAAAGGAATGATTATGCCGGGAGCATTCATTCCCATTCTGGAGAAAAATGGTTTTATCAGTGATGTGGACTTGTTCGTATGGGAGGAAGCATGCAGATACATAAGAAAATGGATGGATGAAGGAATCCAACCGGTTCCCATTTCCATAAATGTTTCCCGTGTGGATATGCTTTCCATGGACGTAGTTAAGGAATTAACAAATCTGGTAGAAAAATACAGGATTGAGAAGAAATATTTGAAGGTAGAAATTACCGAAAGTGCCTATGTGGATAATGCAAATAAAATTCTGAAAATCTTAAAGAAACTGGAAGAAGCAGGATTTACACTTCTTATGGATGATTTTGGAAGCGGTTATTCTTCTTTGAACATGTTAAAAGATGCCATTGTAGATATTATTAAGATTGATATGAAATTTTTGAAGCTGACAGAGGACGATGCGCAAAAAGGATTGACGATTTTAAAATCCATTATAGATATGTCCAACGAAATGAATCTTCCCATTGTCGTAGAAGGAGTCGAGACCAAGGAACAGGTAGATTTCTTAATGAAAATGGAAGTTCGCTATGCACAAGGGTACTATTTCTATCGGCCGATGCATATTCAGGATTTTGAAGAATTGATTAGAAATGAAGACAATGTGGATTATAGGGGCATTTATTCCAAGAAACATGATACTTATCGTTTGAACAGAATTATGGAGGATCTGATGGAACAAAATAAGATGGATACATATAGTAAAAACGTGGATTTGTCAAAGACCCCCGGGGGATTTATTACTTATCGTGCAGATGAGACACAGGAATTACTTACGGTAGATAAATCCGTGGCAAGTATTTACCGATGTAAGTCGGTGGAAGAATTTAGGGAGTATGTAGGAAATTCTTTTGCAGGTATGGTTCATCCTGATGACAGACAGCGCATTGAAGAGGAAATCTGGGAACAGATCAACAGTTCTGAATGGAAAATGGACTATATCAAATATCGTATTATCCGTAAAGATGGAAAAGTTGGCTATATCAATGATTTTGGTCATTTGGAAGAAGGAAATGAGGAAGAAGGTCAGACTTTCAGAGTCTTTTTATTGGATGTAACGGAACAGATATAACATAAGTAAAAATGAATTGTTTTAACAGCACCTTGTACAAGGAAGTTCTTTTGTTTGAAAAAAGGGCATTTTATGTATGAGGTGCTGTTTTTATGTGAAAAGTGTGTGAAATAATGTTAAGATTAATTGAAATAAAAAACAAAACAGATATACTAGGAATATAAAATTTCGGAAGCCAATTTAAGAAAAACGAAATTTATCAGCAAATAAAGGAGGGAAATATGGGAAAAAAATTAAAAGGTGTGGTGGTATTATTGATTCTGACAGCATCCTTAACCGCCTGCGGAAAGCAGACAGATGGAAATAATCAGATTCAGGAAGAGACCATTGTAACAGAAAATACAAAGGAAGTAAAAATAGAAGGTGCCTCTTATCTTAAATTATCTGACGAAGAAATCACACTGGATGAAAAAGCAGTAACCACCAGTGAGCAGGATGCAGTATATGTAGCCAATGATATTATTTATTATGAGGAAGGAAAAGCTTTTACCTATGGTGCCGGAAGAGAAGCTGATGCCCATTCAGAGAAAGAAGCGGGAAAACACACGGTAGTACACATTACAAAGCCCGGTACTTATGTAGTAAGCGGTACCCTGTCTGCCGGGCAGATTGCCGTAGATTTGGGGGAGAATGCCAAGGATGATCCCAAAGCTGTGGTGACACTGGTATTAAATAACGTGGATATTACCTGTAGTGTGGCTCCCGCAGTTATTTTTTATAATGTATATGAGTGTTGTTCAGATATGGTGGAAGAAGCCACCAAAGATGTAGATACTCAGGCAGCCGGTGCCAATGTGCTGATTGCAGATGGAACGGTAAATACCATAAAAGGTTCCTATGTTGCAAAAATTTATAAATCCGTGGAACTTAATGAAGAGAAAACAGAAGTAGTAGACAGCAAAAAGCTTCATAAGTATGACGGAGCATTCTATTCTAAAATGAGCATGAATGTAAAAGGCGGAGAAGTTGGGGATGGTATGCTGAATATCTATGCAGATAATGAAGGCTTGGATTCCGAACTGCATCTGACCATTGATGGCGGAAATATCAGTATTGTATCCGGCAATGATGGTATCAATACTAATGAAGACAACGTATCTGTTACCACCATTAATGGAGGGTACTTAAGTATTCAGGTAAATGGGGCAACCAAAGAAGGAGATGGAATTGATTCCAACGGCTGGATTGTTATTAATGGAGGAATGGTAACAGCTGCCGCCTGCTCTGACAGTATGGATGCGGGAATTGATTCAGATAATGGCATCTATGTGAATGGCGGTACGGTGATTGCCAGTGGAAATATGTATGATACTATAGAAGAAGGAAATCAGAATTTTGCAGTGTTCAGTTTTCAGGAAAAAGTGAAGGCCGGAACAGAAATTACCCTGAAAAAAGGAGAAGAAAGCTTTTTTGTTACCATGCCTAACGATTTTACCTATCTTGTGATTTCACAGCCGGAACTGGAAGAAGGTACCTATACTCTGTGGCTGGGAGAAAAACAGATGAGTGTAGTCACAAAAGAGGAAGGTTTTGCAGGTCCCGGTATGGGGCACCCAGAAGGAGAAAGACCAGAACTTCCGGAAGGGGAAAGACCTGAGTTGCCGGAAGGGGAAAGACCTGAGTTGCCGGAAGGGGAAAGACCTGAGCCGCCGGAAGGGGAAAGACCGGCACTGCCGGAAGGAATGGAAGAAGGAGCCGTTCCCCCTATGTCGCCCAATGGTCCCGGTGCCATGGAAATCAATTTAGAGGACGCAGCAGAGGAATTTGAAATCAAAACCGGAAGCAACTATTTTATCGCAGTTGCCCAAAATCAGTAAGAATAAGAGAAAAATGCTTGCAAAAATGTGGTTTAAAGAATTGAGTGAACTTGGCACAACAGAAGAAAATCTTCTTCATGCAGCAGAAGGAGAAAGTTTTGAATGGACAGATATGTATGAAAGAATGGCGAAAGAAGCCGTGGAAGAAGGATTTCCGGAACTGGCTGAAAAATTCCGTGGAGTGGCGGCTATTGAAAAGAGTCATGAAGTAAGATGAGGAGAATTATTAATGTTGTTTGCGGGTAAGCTATCATAAAAGAAAGAGGCATAAGGAGGCACTATGGATAATAAAGCAATGTTTAAATTAACCTATGGTTTGTTTGTATTATCGGCTTGTCAGGGAAAAAAGCAGAATGGCTGTATTATCAATACGGCAACACAGGTGACTAACAGTCCCAATCGAATCAGTGTGGCGGTAAATAAAGCCAATCTGACCCATGACATGATTTTAGAGACCGGTCTTTTTAACCTTTCTGTCATTAGCCAAGAGGCAGATTTCGGTTTGTTTGAAAGATTTGGCTTTCATACCGGAAAAGACGTGGACAAATTTGAGGGCATGTCAGCTGTAAAGAAAGCAGAGAATGGTATTTACTATGTAACAGAAGGAACTAATGCCTGTATTATGGCAAAAGTGGAAACGACACTGGACTTGGGAACCCATACCTTGTTTATTGCAGATGTTACCGATATGGAAGTCATCAGTGATGCTCCTTCTGTCACTTATAATTATTATCAGGAGCATATAAAACCAAAACCACAGGAAAAAGCACAGGAGATTTCCGGAAAAACACTGTGGCGCTGTGTTATATGCGGCTATGAATATGAAGGAGAAGAACTTCCTGAAGATTTTATATGCCCTTTGTGTAAACATCCTGCCAGTGATTTTGAAAAAGTAATAAAATAACTTCTAAGGCGGTCCTTTTATCTTGCTCCATGCACAGACAGAAGGACTGTCTGTGTGTAGAAACGTGACAAAACAGGGGAAAACGGCAAGGAAAATTTGCCTGGGAGAAGAAAATGTGATAGGATAAGAGTCAAATATGCAATTTATGGGAGAAGGATTATGAAAAAAGGGATTTTTATTGCATTTGAAGGAATTGACGGAAGTGGGAAAAGTACCCAGATAACCATGCTTGCCGATAAAATCCGTCAGGAAGGAATCCGCTGCTATCAAACATGTGAACCATCCGGCGGTCCCATAGGCTCTTTAACAAGACAGATTCTGACGGGACGAATAAAAACGGACAATCGGGTCATTGCTGCCATGTTTGCAGCAGACAGACTGGACCATTTACTGAATGCGGTGGATGGAATCGTGCAGAAAGTAGAAGAGGGCATCTGTGTGATTACAGACCGATATTATTTTTCTTCTTATGCTTATCACAGTGTAGACGTACCCATGGACTGGGTCATTAAGACCAACGAAGAAAGTGCCAAGGTACTGCGCCCGGATGTTACTGTTTTTTTGGATATTGATGCAGACACGGCCATGGAGAGGATTACCAAAAACCGTTTTCATACGGAACTGTTTGAGAAAAAATCCAGATTGGAAAAGGTGCGAAACAATTACTTTAAGGCATTTGATTTATTAAAGGATGAAGAAAAGGTGCTGATTGTGGACGGCACGAAAACTGTGGAGGAAATTGCAGAGGAAATCTGGAAGCAGGTAAAAGAAATCTGCATAAGATAATGGAAAACAACGCACACTACCTAAAAAAGAAGAAACCGGTTCTTTAAATGGAGGTAGAGTGTGAGTAAAGAAAGTCAGAAGAAACAAGATTTAAAAATAACAGAACAAAATGCTTCGGCAGCAGATTCTTATTGCCAGACAGAAAGTCAGAAAAAGCAGGAGAATGGAATGACCGGATGCAGTATGATAGGGAAGCAGAGTATTGAATTTGGAAAACCTGTACGGATTCAATGCTCTGCTTCTGTTGTTGGGAAAAAAGAAGGACAGGGGCCTTTAGGCAATTTATTTGATAAAATCAGTATGGATGATATGTTCGGAGCTTCCAGTTGGGAAGAGGCAGAAAGCCAGCTGCAAAAAGAAACCGTCCAGCTTTGTCTGAAAAAAAGCAATACGAAGATAGAAGATATCCGCTATCTGTTTGCCGGAGACCTGTTGGGACAATGCATTGCCTCCAGCTTTGGTCTGGCTCAGTTTGAGACTCCTTTGTTTGGCCTGTATGGAGCCTGCTCTACCAGTGCACTATCCATTACTCTGGGAGCAATTACCATAGCAGCAGGAGCCGCTCATAAGGTTATGTGTGTTACGTCCAGCCACTTTGCCAGTGCAGAAAAAGAATTTCGCTATCCTCTGGAATATGGAAATCAAAGACCGCTTTCGGCTTCCTGGACGGTGATAGGAAGCGGAGCTTTTTTACTGTCGGCAGAAAAAAGCAGGAAAGACAGAGCCAGGATATGTGCCGTTACTCCTGGCAAAATTGTAGATTTCGGTCTTAAAGATTCTATGAATATGGGAGCTTGTATGGCTCCTGCAGCAGCAGATGTTATTTATCATCATTTGCAGGATTTTGGACGGGAACCGAAAGAATATGACCATATTATCACGGGAGATTTGGGATATGTCGGGCAGCAGGCACTGTTGGATCTTCTCAGCCAGCGGGGAATAGATATCTCTGCCCAACATATGGACTGTGGTATTGAGATATTCGATAAAGACACACAAGACACCCATGCCGGAGGCAGTGGCTGCGGCTGTGCGGCAAGTGTCTTATCGGCATATCTTTTAAAACAGCTGGAAGATAAGAAATGGCAACGGATTTTATTTGTTCCTACCGGGGCACTGCTAAGTAAAGTCAGTTTTAATGAAGGAAATACCGTTCCCGGAATTGCCCATGCAGTGGTTATTGAGTCGGTAGAATAAAAATTGAAAAGAATTTTGAAAAAATTTCAAAAAAGGGAAAAAAGGGGCTGAAAAGTTACGTTTTTGTTACGCCTGCCATGCTATAATGGGGAAGAATAAGAACCATTAGGAAAAAGGAGTCTAAAATGCGTAAATTTTCCATCCATAAGATAGAAAAGAATTGTTTCCTCTTTGTTGGGATTCTGATGACATTGGTTTTCGTGATGTCATGGGGAGCAAAAAACAGTATAGAGACAAATAGAACAAAAGAAGGATATACCGTAATAGGGAATGCAGCTTCTGATAGGATTTACAGAACAAAAAAATGCATTGGAGGAAATGGAAATAAAGCTGGCATTAAGTCGTACCACCACCATGATGAGCCAGATTCGCTCCCACTTTGTATTTAATTTGCTGAATGCCATTAGCGGAATGTGTAAATATGACCCGGAAAAAGCGGATGATACAGTGGTACGGTTTGCAAGGTATTTGAGAAATAACATAGATATTATGGAAGAAGATAAAAACATTCCGTTTGCCACAGACTTAAAACAGTTGGAGGACTATGTGGCATTAGAGCAGGTGCGGTTTGGAGATAAGATAGAATTTTACACAGATATTGAGACGGAGGATTTTCTGATACCCCCTCTGATTTTACAGCCGGTAATAGAAAATGCCATCAAACACGGAATCAGCAAAAAGCAGGGAAACGGAACCATTATCCTTAAAACAAGAGAACAGGGAGAAAATATTATCATCACTATAGAAGATGACGGCATTGGATTTGACAGAAAAGAACTTGAAAAAGAAAAATCCGTTGGTCTAAAGAATATCCGGTTTCGTCTGGAACATCTGGTAAACGGAACCTTTTCCATTTTCAGTAAAGTAAAGGAAGGAACGGTGGTGACCATTACCATTCCCAAAAATAATACAAGCAATATTCCTAAAACAGGAAAATAAGGAGCAAAAGATATGAACGTGATTTATGTAGATGATGAAAAACCGGCAATTGACAATTTACGTCTGACCACAGAGAAGTTTCAGGAAATCGACCTGCTTCATACGTTTCAAAGTGGGGAAGAAGCCCTGCAGTTTGCCAGAGAAAATGTGGTAGTTGCTGTAAGTGTGACTGTATGGGCATTATTCTTTCGGGGTGCGAATGCAGCTCTTTCACCGGATTATGCCCCGCAGGGGGAAGAAGAAAATATATCTGTGCTGACCGGATTGACGAGAATGGAAATGCGAACCTGAAATTTATCCATGCCTCTGATTATGTCATTGTGATAGATGCAGAGGATATGCAAAAGGTTCAAAATACGGACACCGATGCAGCAGGGGAAACTGTGGAGGACATGACAGAAGAAACTTCAAATCTGCAGGAAACAGCTTCTGTAGATAGTCCGAATACAGCTGCAAGCTGGACAGCAGGATTTGTACCAGAGCGATTTTTATGAAGACAAAGGCCGTTTTGCGGATGTCTTTAACGCAGTATTGTTTCAGGGAAAAGAGGTCATGAAGCCGGAGGAACTGGAAACGGAGGACAGTGCAAAGACAATCCTTGGTATTTTAAAGGTAAAACTGGATTTGGAAAAGATAATGAAAAAAGATGAGGAAGGAAAGGAAGTATACGATATGTGTCAGGCATTTGAGGATTATAAAGAAGAGGGGAGACAGGCCGGTCTTGAAGAAGGAAGATTATTCGGTCTTGAAGAAGGCAGAATTGAGGGAGAAATATTTATGGCATTAGGAAACGTAAAAAATCTGATGAAGAATATGAAGGTATCCTATGAGGAGGCTGTAAATATTTTAGGGATTTCTAAAAAAATACAAAAAGAAATTGGTTTGTTGATATTATAGTATTTATAATCTGTCTTGCATTAGATTTCAAAAGAAGATATGATGATTCATATGGAAAATGTGGAGGTGAGAGTGTGCGTACCATGGAATTTAAGATGGAACGACAAGGATTGTTGAAAGAAGGGGATTGTGTTACGGTAACAGAAGGAATTCTTCCCAGCAACTATTATTATACTATCGATCCTTCCCTTGCTATGTCAGGAAATATTCCTTTTAGAGAGCGTCTGAAGACGGGGGAAGGAAAGGTGATACAGATTATGGAAAATGAACGCGGTTTTTATGTAACGGTAGAATTTGAGGAATAAAAGTAGAAAACAGGCTGGATTGTGTTCGAGGTATAGTGATATAATAAAAAATGACAAGATACATTTATGCATCTAAAAATATTATATGAGGAGAAATGTAGGATGAAAAAAATAACAACAGACAAAGCACCGGCGGCAATTGGACCATATTCACAGGCAATGATTGCGGATAAATTTTTATTTGCTTCCGGACAGATTCCCATTAATCCGTCAAATGGTGAAATTGAAGCCCAAGGGATTGAAGCACAGGCTGAACAGGTGATGAAAAATATTGGAGCCATTTTAAAAGAGGCGGGAATTGATTATACAAAAGTTGTAAAAACAACCTGCTTTTTAGCAGATATGGATGACTTTGGGGCCTTTAATCAGGTTTATGAGAAGTATTTTACGGAAAAACCTGCCAGAAGCTGTGTGGCGGTAAAGCAGCTTCCTAAGAATGTGCTGTGCGAAGTAGAAGTAATTGGATATTTGGGCTGAAATAACTGCCACATCAAAGAAAGGCAGGAACAGGTTTTTTGAAAAATAATGTTGTATTAATTGGGATGCCGGGGGCTGGAAAAAGTACCGTAGGTGTGGTGCTTGCCAAAGTTATGGGAAAGAGATTTGTAGATTCGGACTTGGTGATTCAGGAAAACACAGGACAGCTTTTACATGAATTAATTACAAAACATGGCTTGGACGGATTTCTGAAAATTGAAAATAAGATAAATGCCGAACTTCAGATGTCCAACAGTATTATTGCCACAGGCGGCAGTGTTATTTATGGAACAGAAGCTATGGAACATCTGAAAAAAAATGGATATGTTGTCTATCTGAAATTAACATTGGATTCTCTTACAGACAGATTAGGAAATTTGCAGAAAAGAGGCGTTGTATTAAAAGAGGGGCAAGGGTTAAAAGAATTGTATGAAGAACGAGTTCCTCTGTATGAAAAATATGCAGACATGGTGTTGGATTGTGAAGGAAAAACAATTCGTAAGATTGCAGAAGAAATTTCGGCAAAATATGCAGGAGAGCAGGCTACAAATTTATAGAAAAACAGGCAATTATAAACAATGAAAAGAGTAAAAATAAGGAGTGCAGCCCTCCTTTTATTGGCTGCTTTTATTTGGGGTGTGGCTTTTGTTGCCCAGAGTGTTGGAATGGATTATGTGGAGCCGTTCACATTTAATGGCAGCCGTTTTTTGATTGGCGGTCTGGTTCTGACCCCACTCATGCTTATGAGAAAGAAAAAATATGAGCAAGAGGAAAATTTCCTGAAAATGACGTTGGAAGAACAGAAGAAAAATAGAAGGATTCTATGGAAAGGTGGAATTTCCTGCGGGATTGTTCTTTGCATTGCGGCCAGTCTCCAACAGGCAGGGATGTTGTATACCAGTGTAGGAAAAGCAGGATTTATTACTGCACTTTATATTGTGCTTGTTCCTATCTGGGGAATTTTTATGAAGAAAAAAGTCTCTTCATCGGTATGGAGCGGAGTTGTTTTGGCAATAGCAGGTTTTTATTTTTTGTGTATTACAGAATCTTTTTCCATGAATTATGGAGATATTCTGTTATTTTTAGGAGCTCTGTGTTTTTCTTTTCATATTTTGATTATCGATCATTATGCACCCAAAGCTGATGGAGTGGCTTTGTCCTGCATTCAGTTCTGGGTAAGCGGAATTCTCTGTACGGGGATTGCCATCTTAACGGAAACCCCGGATATAAATGCGTTGTTTCAGGCGGCAGTGCCGATTTTGTATGCAGGAATTTTATCTTGTGGAGTAGCATATACATTACAGATTGTAGGACAAAAACATTTGAAACCAACCATTGCTTCTTTGATTTTAAGTATGGAGTCTGTGATATCGGTTCTGGCAGGCTGGGCAATTTTAGGGGAAGCATTAACGAAAAGACAGCTTTTAGGCTGTGCATTGGTGTTTGCGGCAGTCGTACTTGCACAGGTACCGATAAAAAAGGAATAAAAAGAAAATTATGGGAGATAGTAGTTTTATAAGCTGCTGTCTCTTTTTTGTATGGGAAGGAATGTAGCTTATGGAAAAAAATCAGAAAAGTTGCGGAGGTTTATATGGAGTATGTAAAGGCGTTTGTAATTGGCGGAATTATTTGTGCGTTGGTGCAGATTTTAATGGAAAAGACAAAAATGCTTCCCGGAAGAATCATGGTGCTGTTAGTCTGTCTGGGTGCCGTATTAAGTTTTGTGGGCATTTATGAACCTTTTGTAGAATTTGCCGGGGCCGGAGCAAGCGTTCCCTTGCTGGGATTTGGAAATGTTTTAATGAAAGGGGTTAAGGAAGCCGTGGATGAGGAAGGACTATTGGGACTGTTTATGGGAGGATTTAAGTCCGGTGCCGTGGGCTGCAGTGCTGCTTTAATTTTTGGATATATTGCCAGTCTTATAACAAACTCAAAAATGAGAAAATGAAAAGCCAAGAAAAATGAGAATCTCTTTTCCAGAATATAAGAGTGTGTTATAATTTTTTTAAAATTAATACAAGTACCTTGGAAAAGGGGAGAAGAAAATGACGTTAAAAGAAGTAAAAGCAGGGCAGTCTGCAGTGATTCAAAGTGTAGGCGGTGAAGGAGCATTGCGCCAGCATTTCTTAGACATGGGTGTGATTCCCATGGCAGAAGTGACTGTAATGAAATTTGCTCCTATGGGAGACCCTATGGAACTGATGATTCATGGATATGAATTAACATTACGTTTAGAAGATGCCGGGAAAATAGAAGTAAATCTGCTTCCAAAAGGAATAAAAAAAGAACAGGCAGATTTTAAGACAGCAGAAAAAAGGGCAGGAAAAGAAGGCGGGAGTCATAAACAAAAAAAGGCACATCCGGGGTTGGGAGAAGGAGGAGTTTTTCACAAAAAAGAAGAAGAAAATCCTCTTCCCAAAGGTACAAAGCTTACTTTTGCCTTGGCAGGAAACCAAAATTGCGGGAAGACAACCCTATTTAACCAGTTGACCGGTGCAAATCAGCATGTGGGAAATTTTCCTGGTGTTACGGTAGACAGAAAGAGTGGAAGTATTAAGCAAAATGAGAATACTTTAGTAACGGACTTGCCGGGAATCTATTCTTTGTCTCCTTATACCAGTGAAGAGATTGTTTCCCGAAAATTTATTATGGAGGAGAAACCCACAGGAATTATTAATATTGTGGATGCCACCAATCTGGAAAGAAATCTGTATCTGACCATGCAGCTTATGGAATTGGATGTTCCTATGGTATTGGCACTAAATATGATGGATGAGGTCCGGGGAAATGGGGGAACTATTTATATTAATGCAATGGAAGAAATGCTGCAAATTCCCATAGTTCCTATCTCTGCCGCAAAAAATGAAGGAGTGGATGAACTGATTGACCATGCTCTTCATGTAGCAAAGTATCAGGAAAGACCGGGAAGAAAAGATTTTTGTGGTGAAAATGACCACAATGGGGCAGTACATAGATGTCTGCATGGGATTATGCATTTAATTGAAGACCATGCCCAAGCAGCAGATATTCCGGTTCGTTTTGCAGCTACCAAGCTGGTAGAGGGAGATGAAAGGGTAAAAGAAGCTTTAAAATTAAGTCCTAATGAGGAAGAGACCATGGAGCATATTATTGTGCAGATGGAAACGGAAAGAGGGCTGGACAGAGCCGCGGCAATTGCAGATATGCGTTTTTCTTTCATTCGTAAGCTGGTAGCAGAATGTGTGATAAAACCAAAAGAAAGCAAAGAGAGAGAAAGAAGTATAAAAATAGATAAGGTTCTGACAGGAAAATATACGGCAATTCCTTCTTTTATTATCATTATTGCTCTTACCTTTTATTTTTCGTTTAATGTAATCGGGGCATGGCTTCAGGGAATGCTGGAAGGAGTGATAGAGCAGATTGTATTGGTGGTTGAGGCATGGATGCTTAACCATAATGTGAATGAAGTGCTTCGTTCCCTGATTGTAGATGGTATTTTTAGTGGAGTCGGAAGTGTATTAAGCTTTCTTCCTATTATTGTTACCCTGTTCTTCTTTTTATCTTTATTGGAGGATACCGGATATATGGCGAGAGTGGCCTTTGTAATGGATAAGCTGCTTCGTAAAATTGGTCTGTCGGGGCGCAGTATTGTGCCCATGTTAATTGGATTTGGCTGTACCGTTCCGGGGGTAATGGCCAGCAGAACCCTGCCGGCAGAAAGAGACCGAAAAATGACGATTATGATGACACCATTTATGAGCTGTACGGCAAAACTTCCCATTTATGGATTTTTTGCGGATGCTTTTTTCCCAAGATACAGCGGGCTTGTTATGGTGGGATTGTATTTTTGGGGAATTGTGACAGGAATTATGACAGCCTTAGTATTAAAAAGAGGCATGTTTAAGGGAGAAGCGGTTCCTTTTGTCATGGAACTTCCCAACTATCGTATGCCGGGAGCCAAAAATGTGATTCAGTTGTTGTGGGAAAAGGCCAAGGATTTTCTGCAAAGAGCCTTTACGGTAATTTTTCTGGCAACTATCGTTATCTGGTTTTTGCAATCTTTTGATTTTGGATTAAATATGGTATCGGATTCCAAAGAAAGTATGCTGGCTATGATAGCAGGAGTCATTGCACCTGTATTTAAACCGCTGGGATTCGGAGACTGGAGAATTTCTACTGCACTGATTTCCGGCTTTATGGCAAAAGAAAGTGTAGTGTCTACCCTGACAGTTCTGTTTGGAAGTGTGGAAGCTATGATGCAGATAATCACACCTCTGGCAGCCTGCTCATTGTTGGTATTTTGTCTCTTATATACACCCTGTGTGGCTGCCATTGCATCTATTAAACGGGAACTTGGAGGAAAATGGGCCTGCGGCATTGTAGTATTTCAATGTGCCATTGCATGGTTTATGGCCTGGGGAGTAAGAGTTATTGGTATGCTTCTTGGGTGGAAATAAGAGCAGGAGAAAATGTCATAGTCTCATTTTGCAGAAATGCTTTTATTGACAATTGTCAGAAAACAGAATTATAATGATAAAATAAAATGATAATATCATAGGAAAAAGATAGGAAGCCTTGTGTCTTATCTTTGTACGAAGGAGGGGATTGTTATGAGAAGAAAACAACTTACACCGGAACAATTACAACGTACCAACCGTGTTATGGCGATGATACTGGCATTGTGTTATGCGGTTTATGTTCTTATTGAGACAAATGCCATGGTAGGAAATGGGTTCACGGCATTTGGGGTATTTCGATGTGGATTATATGTGTTTTTAATGCTTGCTGATTTAGTGATGCTTAAGATAAAAGCAAATACCAGAATCATGACCTATTATCTTGCAATTTCTTTTATTGTGGTATATACACTTTTTGCATTAGGAAACGGAGTAATTGCCATGGTATTAGTATTTCCTGCACTGATAGGATTTATGATTTACTTAAGCGCTCCGTTGGTGGTAATCGGCTGTGTGTGGGCTTTTGTAATATGTATTATAAAATGTGTAATTCTCCAGAAGTCAGGAGATGTAGATTCTTTTCAGCAGGCATGTGTGATTCTTTTGGGATTTATGATTGCCATTTATGGTGCTTATCGTGCCATTAGTCTTTTGATTAAGTTCAGTCAGGAAGACCAGCAGGTGATTGAAGAGGAAGCAGAACATAGAAAAGAAGTTGCCGTAACGGTAGCCGGAATCGTAGAACAGCTGGATGTGGATTTTCATCAGGTATTGGATGGATTGGGACATATTAAAGAATCTATGGATTCTGCCAATAGGGCAATGGATGATATTGCAAACAGTTCGGAGAGTACGGCTACAGCAGTAAATCATCAGGCAGACAAAACGGGGGAAATCCAGACCCGTTTAGTGAATACCAACGATACGGCGGCGACAGCAATGGGAACAACGGAACAGTTGAAGAATGTGGTAGTTAATGGGAAAGAACTTGCAGACGAGCTGCAGAGACAGTCTGTTTTGGTGGACCAGAGCACTGCTAAGATTTCAGAAAAAATGGAACAGCTGGTGAATAATGTACAGAAGGTTTCCAGTATTACGGAATCTATTTTAAAGATTTCTTCCCAGACCAATTTATTGGCATTAAATGCAAGTATTGAGGCAGCTCGTGCGGGAGAAGCAGGAAGAGGGTTTGCAGTGGTAGCAGACCAGATTAGACAGCTGGCAGAGGAAACGAAAGTTTCGACGGAACAGATTACAGCCATCGTGGAGGAATTGACAGCAGTGACCAATGAGACCCAGACAGAGATTCAGGGCTCAACCCGGAATATTGATATTCAAAGACAACGGATAGAAGAAGTGACAACAAGCTTTGCGAAAGTTGAGACAGGAATGTTTGAATTGGAAGCAGGAGTGGAAAGCATGGGTCAGGAAGTAAAGGAAGTGCTGGAAGCCAACAAGGGAATTGTTGACAGTATTGAAATGTTATCTGCGGCATCAGAGGAAGCATTGGCGGGTACTCAGGTCAGCAGAGAAACCATCAGTGAGACCATGGAGAATCTTCAGGAATTTTCAGGCACTGTGGAAGGTGCATTTGAACAGCTGCAGAATTTAAAAGAAGCCTCTGCAGTATAAAATATCTTATACAGTCAGAGAAAAAAGGAAGAAGCTGCAGGCAGAAGTAAGGGCTATAAAAACTGATTCTGTTCTGGTACGTAGTGATAATCAATGGCAGCCACAGAGCGGGCAGTTTCTTCTTTGTCGATGTTTAAGTCTTCGCATAATGCATCGAAAGAAGCATAGCAGTCTCTTAGTTTGAGATTTAAAAAAGATACTAACATTACCGGGTCTTTTGGGATATTCATAAGTGATTCCTCCTTAGGTGATATAGTTTATGTTTTAATAGGATTCAATCAAGTAAAGTATATTGCAACATTTCATATTTTAAGTGAGAGCCTTCGCGAATGCTGTCAGGAAGCAGGGCTCTCGCTACTAATTTTAAGTCTTCTTCAGGGGTGTCTTGGCGGCGTAAATGTGCATAATCTCCGTCGATACTGTCTACCGTGTATTGGATTGCTTCAAACATAAATTTCCTCCATTTTTTGTTTTTAAATCAAGAACTGTTGTTTATTTTACTCTTTAGGCAGTACTGCTGTCAATGGGAAAGAGCAGAGGTGTTTTGCCAAGGGGCATTTTTTAGATAAAGGAAGAGTATGGTGTGCTTCTTGAGTGTAAGTTTAACTTGCAAATTTTTAAAATTTTGGACATAATAATCGTAGAGTGAAAAAGAAATTGTGAAAATTGTTTGGAGGCAGTGACGTATGAGAGTTGGAATGGGATATGATGTTCATAAGTTGGTTGAAAATAGAAAATTAATAATCGGCGGAGTAGAAATACCCTATGAAAAGGGACTCCTAGGACATTCGGATGCAGACGTGCTTCTTCATGC
Source organism: uncultured Lachnospiraceae bacterium (assembly GCA_964610665.1). Taxonomy (GTDB): domain Bacteria; phylum Bacillota; class Clostridia; order Lachnospirales; family Lachnospiraceae; genus SFDP01. The sequence continues at coordinate 6,049 of CAZSWC010000009.1, read as the reverse complement.
CATCAGTGATGCTTTGCTTGGAGCAGCAGCATTAGGAGATATTGGCAAGCATTTCCCGGATACGGATGATAAATGGAAAGGGGCGGACAGTCTGAAATTGCTGGAGCAGGTTGGAGCCATGTTAGAAGAAAAATGTTTATTTATCGAAAACATAGATGCTACCATTATTGCACAGGCACCTAAGATGCGTCCTCATATTGATGCCATGAGAGAAAATATTGCCAGAGCTTTGAAATTGGATGTTCAGCAGGTGAATGTCAAAGCAACCACAGAAGAAGGTATGGGATTTACAGGAGAGGGAAGAGGAATTTCCGCCCAGGCCGTTTGCCTTTTGGAAAGTCCTACCAGTCTGTTTAATGAAAAAATAAAAGAAGGCGGCTGTGAAGGGTGCAGTGGCTGTGAAAAATCACAGAATTAAGAAGGAAAGAAACTAAAAAATCATGGAAATAAAAAAGCTTATGGGCGAAGACTGCAAAAGGGTAAGACCCTTGTGGGAAGAAGTTTTTTTTGAAGATTCAAAGTTATTTACAGATTATTATTTTGAAAACAAAGCAAAAGAGAATATCGGGTATGTAATGGGGCAATATCCTTATGAAGCCATGATGTTTCGGACTCCATATACTTTGCAGATAGGAACACAAAGAAAAGAAATTTCCTATCTGGTGGGAGTTGCAACCAGAGAAGAATGCAGACATCGGGGATATATGAGAAATCTTTTGTTACATTCTTTTCAAGAACTATATAAAGAAAAACAGCCATTTACTTTTCTGATGCCTGCCAATCCGGCTATTTATGAGCCCTTCGGTTTCCGTTATATCTATGAACAGGACGTTTGGAGAGTGAAAGAAGAAAGGCAGGAGACTTACCTAGTAAGTGAATTGTGTGAAAGATGTCCCGGAGTTTCCATAATGGACAGGCTGGCAGAATTTGCCAATACCATATTGAAAGAGCATTATCAAATTTATGTTCACAGGGATGGAGCTTACTATGAAAGACTGCTTAAGGAGTTAAAGGCTCAAAATGGAGACATATGTGTGAAATTTGAGCAGCAGGAATTGGTGGCTTACTATTTATATGCCAAAGAGGACAACAAAGTTTTCGTGCAGGAAGTGTTGGAAAAAGAAGAAGGGAAGCTAAGGTGTCTGGAGAAAACCGGTGAGAAAAAGCCGGTTATCATGGCAAGAATCATTCATTTGGAAGAAATGATGAAGCTTGTAAAAAGTCAGGAAGTAAAGAATATCACCCTTCGGGTAGAGGATGAATTTCTTGTGAAAAATTCTGCAGTGTATGAATGGAAAATTACACCGCATGGAAGTGAAGTCAGAAAGCTTAAGGATTCCGACAGAGCTGAAATTTCCATGCACATCAGTGAACTTGCGCCAAGGATTCTGACAAAGGTTTTCTTAAATGAAATCGTGTAAATCTATTGACAAAAGGGCGGGATTTTCATATGCTAAAGTAAGTTAAAATTATGAAAAGAGATAATCAGTGAAAAGGCAGAGAACGAAAAAGTAGAAAAAGGGAATGTAGCAGAGAGAAGATGTCACCGGCTGAAAACATCTTTTACAGGAAATTTTTCAAAGTGCATTCGGGAGCTGATTCGGTGAATATTTAGCCGGATACGTGTCATCCTCGTTACGGATTTTAAGAGAGGGTCATTGTGCCCTTACTAGAGTGGAACCGCGGATAAACTTCGTCTCTAACAGAGACGGGGTTTTTTGTTTTTTGTAAGAAGATGCTTTGCAAAAATTTTGTCAGGCAAAACAGAAATGGGAATCCTAAGTTGGAGGTAATTTATGTCCATTATAAAATATATTAAAGAAGAGATGCAGATTATCAAGGAACGGGATCCGGCGATTCATTCCCCCATGGAAGTGTTTTTATATCCTAGTTTTAAAGTAATGCTGCATTATCGTCTGGCACATAAGCTGTATACCAATAAGCATTATTTCTGGGCCAGATGGGTGTCTCAAAGAGGCGTAAGGAAAACCGGAATTGAGATTCATCCGGGAGCGCAGATAGGAAAAGGTCTCTTTATTGATCATGGAAATGGTGTTATTATAGGAGAAACTACGGTAATTGGAGATAATTGTACCCTGTATCAGGGAGTGACTCTCGGTGGTACTGGAAAAGAACATGGAAAACGCCATCCTACCATAGGTAATAATGTAATGATAAGTGCAGGAGCAAAGGTTCTTGGGTCTTTTAAGATTGGGGATAATTCTAAAATTGGTTCCGGAAGTGTGGTGCTGCAGGAAGTGCCGCCTAATTCTACGGTGGTGGGAGTTCCGGGAAGAGTGGTGGAGCGCAAGAAAAGAAATGCACCTCAGGAAACCATGGACCAGTGTAATCTGCCAAATCCTGTAGAAGAAGATATTTTGAAACTTCGGACGGAGAATGAACAGCTTGCCCGAAGGATTTATGCTTTGGAGGAACAGATACATTATTGGAAATCATGTAAGCAAAACGAAAAAAACGAGTTATAATCAAAGAAACCCGCTGTGCGGAGAAAGAGGAAACTATGAAAATATACAATACTTTATCTAAGACAAAAGAAGAATTTATTCCCTTGGAAGAGGGAAAAGTAAAAATGTATGTATGCGGTCCTACCGTTTACAATCTAATTCATATCGGAAATGCCCGTCCCATGATTGTGTTTGATACGGTAAGGCGTTATATGGAATATAAAGGCTATGAAGTAAATTATGTATCTAATTTTACGGATGTAGATGATAAAATCATAAAAAAAGCAGTGGAAGAAGGAGTAGAATCTTCTGTAATTTCAGAACGTTATATTGCAGAATGCAAGAAAGACATGGAAGCTTTGAATGTAAAGCCGGCCACAACCCATCCGCTGGCAACCAATGAAATCTGTGGAATGTTGGATATGATTGGTACTTTAATTGAAAAAGGGCATGCTTATGCGGCCGCAGACGGAACGGTATATTTCAGAACCAGAAGCTTTAAAGAATATGGAAAGCTTTCTCACAAAAATCTGGATGACCTGCAGGGAGGAAACAGGGCACTTTTGGTTTCCGGTGAGGAACAGAAAGAGGATCCTTTGGACTTCGTCCTTTGGAAACCTAAAAAAGAGGGAGAGCCGGCTTGGGAATCTCCGTGGTGTGAAGGTCGTCCCGGATGGCATATTGAATGTAGTGTTATGAGTAAAAAATATCTGGGAGAGGAAATTGACATTCATGCAGGTGGTGAGGATTTAGTATTTCCACATCATGAAAATGAAATTGCCCAGTCAGAAGCGGCCAATGGAAAGACGTTTGCCAGATACTGGATGCATAATGCATTTTTAAATATTGACAATAAGAAAATGTCAAAGTCTGCAGGTAATTTCTTTACCGTACGTGACATCAGCGAAAAGTATGATTTACAGGTACTTCGTTTCTTCATGCTTTCTGCTCATTACAGAAGTCCTTTGAATTTTTCTGCGGATTTAATGGAAGCAGCGAAAAATGGTCTGGAGAGAATTGTTACAGCAGCAGAAAAATTAAGAGACTTAAAGGCGAATGCCCAAGGTGAACTGACAAAAAAGGAGGCTCTGTCCTTACAGGAAGCTGAGAATTTCATGAAAAAATATGAAGAAGCCATGGAAGATGATTTCAATACAGCAGATGCTATTTCCGCTATTTTTGAGTTGGTGAAATTTGTCAATACCAATGCCGGAACAGAAAACTCAAAGGCTTATGTGGATGGGTTATATGATGAATTAAATAAAATGGCAGACATCTGTGGTCTTATTCTGGAAAAGAAAACAGAAATTCTGGAGGAAGAAGTAGAACAATTGATTCAGGAAAGAGGGCAGGCAAGAAAGGAAAAGAATTTTGCAAGAGCCGATGAAATCAGAAATCAGTTGTTGGAAATGGGAATTGTGTTGGAAGATACACGTGAGGGTGTAAAATGGAAAAGAGCTTAAGCTTTTTAGAAAAAATGCAGCAGGAATTTTCCTGTAAAAATAAGGATATCAGAACCTATTCTCCGCTGACTCTGGCATTTGTGGGAGACTGTGTGTTTGATTTGATTATCCGTACGGTAATCGTGGAGAGAGCTAACCGGGCTCCCCACGATTTACATAAAATGAAAAGTGCGATTGTAAAAGCAAAGACACAGGCTCAGCTTGGAGAGGCAATTCTCGAGCTTTTAGAAGAAGAGGAACGGGAAGTGTATCGCAGGGGAAGAAATGCAAAATCCGGCAGTGTTGCTAAAAATGCATCTGTGGGAGACTATAGAAAAGCAACAGCTTTGGAAGCTTTAATAGGATATTTGTATTTGTTAAATAAGGAAGACAGGATATTATTTTTAATAAAAACAGGCTTAGAGAAGCTGGAGATTTGTATTTAATGTATGAGGTTAGAAAATGGTACAAAAATAGGGTACAAAGACCGGATATCAGAAAAAACAGGGAGGAAGATATGGCATATCAGGAAATGAATATTGAGGGAAGAAATGCGGTCATTGAAGCATTTCGTTCCGGAAAAACCGTGGACAAATTGTATGTATTGGACGGATGTCAGGATGGTCCCATTATGACCATCAAAAGAGAAGCTAAAAAACATGATACCATGATAAAATATGTAACCAAAGAACGTCTGGACCAGATGTCACAGACCGGGAAGCATCAAGGAGTCATAGCGGTAATTGCAGCTTATGATTATGCAGAAGTGGAAGATATTTTACAGAAGGCAAGGGAAAAGAACGAAGCTCCTTTTCTTTTTCTTTTGGACAACATTGAAGACCCGCACAATCTGGGAGCCATTATCCGTACTGCTAATTTAGCCGGTGCGCATGGTGTAATCATTCCAAAGAATCGTGCCGTGGGACTTACAGCAACTGTGGCAAGAACTTCAGCCGGAGCTTTGAATTATACTCCTGTAGCCAAGGTAACCAATCTTAGTAAAACTATTGAAGAATTAAAAAAAGAAGGCATGTGGTTTGTCTGTGCGGATATGGGAGGAACCAGCATGTATCAGTTGGATTTGAAAGGTCCCATGGGACTGGTTATTGGAAATGAAGGAGAGGGCGTCAGCCGTCTGGTTCGTGAAAAATGTGATTTTATTGCATCTATTCCCATGAAGGGAGATATTGATTCCTTAAATGCTTCTGTGGCAGCCGGAGTATTGGCTTATGAAATTGTAAGACAGCGGATGATGTAAGAGGTCGGAGAGAAAGGAACTAGTCTGTTAAAAAAGACAGGATTGGCAGTGGGAGGAAAGATGTGAAGGAAGAAAAATTAAAAAATGCCACGGATGAAGAGTTGATTCTGATGTATCGGGATGGCGAAGAAGGAGCCGCAGGTTTTATTATGAATAAATATAAAAATCTGGTGCGTAAAAAAGCAGCCTCTATGTTTATTCTTGGGAGTGACAGAGAAGATTTGATCCAGGAAGGAATGATAGGTCTGTTTAAAGCTGTCCGGGACTATGATATGGGAAGAGATGTGAACTTTTATACCTTTGCGGACCTTTGTGTATCGCGACAGATGTATACCGCGGTGCAGGCATCCAATCGAAAGAAGCATCTGCCTTTGAATACGTACATTTCGATTTATAGCCGGTCAAAGGAAGAGTCAGAAGAAAATGAAGAATTTGTACTGGCAAATATCCTTCCATCCACAAAAGAAAAAAATCCGGAAGAAATGATTATAGAGCAGGAAAATGTTGAACGCATTGAAGCCTCCATAGTAAAAGAATTAAGTGAACTTGAAAAGCAGGTGTTTGAACTGCATCTGACCGGTATGAATTACACGCAGATAGCCAAGGTATTAGGAAGAGATGAAAAGTCCACAGACAATGCTTTGCAAAGGATGAAAACGAAAATTCGAAAATTATTAAAAGAAGATGTTGCCTGGAAAGACTTGTAGGCAGTTTGGAATTAAAGAGCAATGACAGGAAATGACAAAAAACAGTGTTGTGCAAAAAATAAAGGGATTCGCAGTAAGAAAAGAAGAAACTTTATTTGCAGCCAATGCTGTTTTTTGCCGTTTTATTTTGGAAGAAATCTTAAGGAAAGTTTATAAAAAAATATAGTAATCTAAGAA